>DATCTQ010000023.1:0-105660 GCA_036567865.1 Candidatus Tyrphobacter sp.
CAGGGCGCGGTCCAGGGATTCGTCGTCGAATTTCATGCATCATCCTCGGTTCTCCGCAGCGTTCGCCGCAGCTGTTCCTTCGCGCGAAAGAGATGGGTCTTCACCGTACCCATCGGCAAGTCGAGGACCCGCGCGATCTCCTCGTACTGCCGCTCCTGCAGATGGTAGAGCGTGATCACCGTTCGATATTTCTCCGGCAACGCTTCGATCGCGTCGCGCAGGCGCTGCGCTTCGTCCAGCGCGATGACCTGATGATCGGGGCCGGGCGCTGAATCCGCGCGATCCTGGATCTCCTGCGCGCTGTAACGCCTCCGCCGGTTCAACCGGTCGCAGCAGGCGTGGTACGCGATGGAGAATATCCACGTCGAGAACCTCGCCCCCGCACGAAACGTTCGCAGCGACCGGTAGGCTTTGAAGAAGGCTTCTTGGGCGACGTCGCGAGCCTCTTCCGGATCGTGGAGCGTCCGGTAGGCAAGGTGGTAGACTGCCCGGTCGTAGCGTTCGACCAACGACGCGAAGGCCTCAGCGTCGCCGCCGAGCGCCGCCGCGACCAGGGCGCCGTCTTCCAGGGGTTGGCTCAACGCGGCGTCCACGCTCTGCAGAAGTGCCGCCACGTCTTTGGTACGCGGCCGTGCCGGGCGATGTTTCGAAACAACTCCCCGAGCCGGGCGTACCACTGGCAGATGAAGCGCGAATCGAGAACAGCCACGACGCCCGAGGAGATTCCCTAATGCGGCCGATCGGCCCCGGGATGGGCATCTTCCTCATCGTCGCGCTCTCGCTCGTCGAGATCGCCATCGCGTTTGCCATCGTCTTTGTCGCCACCGGTTGGCGCCCCGGCTTCGGCGTCGGCATCCGACACGTCGACTTCACGCCGCGCGCAATCGCGCCGCTCGCCGCGGGCCTGGCGCCGAGGATCGGGGTCGACGACGGCCAATCTCGCGTGATCGTCGAGCCCTCGAACGACGGTCGCGTGCACGTCACCGACAAGACCTGGTTTTACGGCGGGGTCTGGTCGACGCAACCGGTCGCGCAACTTCAGGTGCGGCGTACTCCCCACGGCGTGAGCATCTCGCGCCCGCAGCAGAACGGGGCCCACTGGTTTTGGTTCGGCATCGGCGAGTACGACCGCGCGATCGAGATTGACGTTCCGGCGCGCACCATGCTGAGCGTCGCCCATTGCGCGGGCGCGCGAATCGACGGCCTTTCCGGCAACATCGACGTTACGAGCGACGACGGGCGAATCGAAGCCTCGAATGTACACGCCGATCTCATCTCCCTGCGCAGCGGCGACGGGCGCATCATGCTCAACGGCGTCGCGGCCCGGATGCTGAGCGCCACGACCGACGACGGTCGCATCGAGGTCCAGGACCTCCGGACGCGCACGGGCGGAGCGTACGACCTGATGACCCACGACGGCTCGATCGTGCTCGGCTTCGCCGGACCGCCGAACGCAACCGTCGCGGCCTCGACACAAGACGGCAACATCCGCCTCGACGGCCGGTGTGTGGCAGACGGCGACATCGTCGAGCCGATCAGGCTCGGGAACGGGTCGGCGCGAGTGCGCGCAACCACCGACGACGGCAGCATCCGCATCGCGAGCAACGGAGCACCGTAGGCGCTATGGATCAAGACGCGCTCGTCGCGCTGATCGCCATCCTCGCCATCATCGGCATCCCGATGATCGGATGGATCATCTCGCGCGTGCTCTCTCACCGCGAGCGCATCGAGATGATTCGTCACGGCTACGTTCCTCCCCCGACGCCCTACGATGCACGCGTCGTCAGCCGGGCGATGCGGCGCGGCATGCCGATTCCGGGCTACGGCTACGATCCCGCGGCGGCTGCGCACCAGCAACTGCGTCGCGGCGTCAGCGTCACGTTCGTCGGTTTAGCGCTGTTGATCGGTCTCTCGTTCATCGGCTATTCCAGCGGTGGCGGTCTTCTTGGACACTTCATGGTCGGCCCGTGGCTTCTCGGCGGCTTGATCCCGCTGTTCGTCGGCATTGCGCAGATCGTCGGCGCGCTGATGAGCGGCGCGCGCTTCAGCCATCCCTATCAATCCGGCGGCTTCGGGCTGGTGAACGATCTCGGCGGCCCGGTCCGGCGCGAGCCGGAGGAGAGCGACCGCCCCGTCAAACCGCCCGACATGCGCTAGACGTATCTGAACAAGAAGACCGTCGATCGAAATCGGCGGTCTTGTGTGCGTGAGAATGAAGACGGGGTTTATCGATAGGAAACGAGGGCGATCGCCCAGCCGGCGGTCGTGCGCGTGCGCACCAGGTAGCCGTCGGCAGTGCGATCGTATACTTGGTAGCCTGCGCGCAGCGCCTCGGCCAGCGATTTGAAGACCATGATGCCTGCCATTGTGGCTCCCTTCTTCTATTAGCCCTATACCGTATAACGGCCGCTTCGGCAAGGGAGTTCAGCGCAATTCACGGACTTTTATAAAAATTTGGAGAAGGCGCCGTTCGTGCAGATGGCCGAATCGCGCGTTCATGCGACCACGGTGATCGATCGCAGGGAACCGGCTGGCGGCGTGATCGTGCTCGGCGTTCGGGCGAGTGCGCTCGCCGCCGCGGCAGGACCCGGACAGTACGTCATGGCGATTCCGCCTGGCGGCGAGACCGCGGCGGTAGCGCTCGGCGTCTACGAGGCCGAGGAAGAGCGTGTCAGCCTGCTTTTCTTCGTTACCGGCAAGCGCACGCGAGAACTGGCGCTGCTCCGTCCGGGAGATACGCTCGCGCTGCTCGGTCCGCTCGGTAACGGCTTCGAGTTGCAAGGTAGCGATCGCGACGTTGCGATTGTCGCGGGTGGCGTCGGAATCGCATCGGTGCTCCTCCCCGCTTTGGCGTTGCGGCGCAACGGCGCGCACGTCCGGCTCTTCTACGGTGCGCGCACGGCGAGCTTGCTCGTGGAGCGAGAACGCTTCGAGCGCGCCGGTTGCGAGACGATCGTGACCACCGACGACGGCAGCGAAGGGAGTCGCGGTTTCGTCACCGACGCGCTAGCGGAGGCGCAGATGCCCGGACTGTTCCTGGCGTGTGGACCGATGCCGATGCTGCGCGCAACCGCCGACATCGCGTTGCGGTGCGGCGTGCCGGCGCAGCTCTGTCTCGAGGAGACCTTCGCGTGCGGCGTCGGCGGATGCTGGGGCTGCGTCGTTCCGATTTCGAATGCGAGCGCGCAGGCACCGGCGTTCCCGCCCTCACCAAACGGCGTCGTCTACGCGCGCATCTGCCGAGAGGGGCCGGTCTTCCGCGCCGGCGAGCTGCGATGGTAGAGGGGGACCCGCGTCAGCGGGGGCGCGCAGTCGCGAGCGAGGCGAGTGACGAAGCGCTCTCAAACCAGAGGGGCCCCCGGCGTGCGGAGCACGTTGGGGATGTTGATCTATCCGTCGACATCGGCACGCTGCACCTGCGCTATCCGACGCTCATGGGGAGTGGTTGCTACGGGTCGGGCGAGGAGTTCGCGCCGTTCGCCGACCTCTCGAAGATCGGCGGCATCGTGCTCAAGAGCGTCACGCGGCTGCCGCGCTCGGGGAACCCGATGCCGCGTCTCGTGCATACGCCCGCCGGAATGCTCAACGCGATCGGTTTGCAGAACCCCGGTATCGACTGGTATCTCGATCGTGAGGTCGCAAAGTTCGCGCAGCGTCCGTGCGCGGTCGTGGGCAGCGTTGCCGGGTTCTGCGTTGCGGATTACGCTCACGTGTGCGAACGCTTGGCCGCACGCGCCGAGATCGCGGCGATCGAACTGAACATTTCGTGCCCGAATGTCGCGAGCGAGGGCGAAACCTTCGCTTGCGATCCGCGCTTGACCGGCGAGGTCGTGCGCGCCGCACGCAAACTCACCCGAAAGACGCTGATCGTGAAGCTTTCGCCGAACGTCACCGACATCGCCGCCGTCGCACGCGAGGCGGAGGCGGCGGGCGCCGACGCGCTGGCCGTGATCAACACGGTGCGTGCGATGGCGATCGACGTGGAGCGCTGGCGGCCGCGCCTCGGCAACGTCGCGGGTGGGCTCTCCGGCCCCGCGATCCGCCCGATCGCCGTGCTCGCCGTCTACGAGGTCGCTCGCGCGGTCGCGATTCCCATCATCGGGCAGGGCGGGATCGAGACGCTCTCCGATGCCCTCGAGTTCTTCCTTGCCGGGGCGAGCGCGATCGCAATCGGGACGGCAAACTTCACCGATCCACGCATTCCGGAGCGCATTGCCGACGGATTGGCTGCGTATCTGGCGAATCGCGGCTTGCGCTCGATCTCCGAGATCGTCGGCAAGGCGAACCTCGGTTTTGCGAGCGCGCACGAGTATGAAGGAGATGCAGGTTGAGTCAATTGGTGGTTGCCCTCGACGTGCCCGGCGCAGACGAAGCCGAACGCGTCGTCGACGAGCTCTACGATCTCGACCCGATCTTCAAGATCGGACTCGAAGCGCTCTTCGGATATCCCGAACGAATCTTGGGATATTGCCGAGCGCGCGACGTCCGCTGCTTCATCGATGCGAAGCTCCACGACATACCGCGCACGGTCGGTGCCGCTGCACGGCAACTCGTGCATCCGGGCGCCCACATCGTGACGGTGCACGCGCTGGGGGGTATCGAGATGATGCGCGCAGCCGTCGAGAGCGTGCAAGAACGATCGAGCGAGTTAGGCATACGGGCGCCGCACGTCTTCGCGGTGACGCTGCTCACCTCGATCGCGCCGGAGGATCTCGGCGAACTGGGTCTGCAGGGCGGTCCAGGCGAGAATGCCATGCGGCTCTCGGCGCTCGCGCGCGACTCCGGCTGCACCGGCGTGGTCTGCGGCGCAGCGGAGGTTCGCGATCTCAAAGCCTTCTTCGGTGACGATTTTCTCACGCTGACGCCGGGGATTCGCCCCGCGGGCGCCGCTCACGCCGATCAGAAGCGCGCGGCGACGCCGTCGGAGGCGATCGCCGCGGGTGCCGATTATCTCGTCGTCGGGCGGCCGATTCTCGAAGCGCAGGATCGCCGCGCCGCGGCGGCCGCGATCCTCGACGAGATGGCGGCAGCGCGATGACGACGCCCTTCGATCTCGGCGCGACGCTCGAGCGGCACGGCGCGTTGCTCGAAGGGCACTTCCTCTTGAGTTCCGGCCGGCATAGCGATCGCTTCGTTCAAAAGTTCCGCATTCTCGAAGAGCCCTCGCTCCTGGGACCCGTTGCCGGCGCCCTCGCCGCGGCCTTCGCCGCCGACCGGCCGAGCGTCGTCGTGAGCGCAGCCATCGGAGGGATCGTGCTCGGTTACGAGGTCGCGCGCCGATTGGGGACGCGCGCAATCTTCGTTGAGAAGGAACGCGGCATGCCAACGCTGCGACGTGGTTTCGCATTGGACGCCGGAGACCGCGTCCTCGTCGTCGAGGACGTCGTCACGACGGGCGCCTCGGTGCGCGAGGTGATGGAGATCGTGCGCTCGAGCGGTGCCGCATTGCTCGGCGTCGGCGCGATCGTGCGCCGGGGCAGCGTGGATTTCGGCGTGCGAACGCACGTGCTGCTCGATCTGCCGCTGCGCTCCTACGATGCCGCCGAATGTCCCCAGTGCGCCGCCGGAGAAGCATTGCAGGACCCTGGGTCGCGCCGTGTTTGAAGCCTACCAGCGCGGCACGTCGATCGAGGAGGTTCGCCGGCGCTTCGGAGCGCTCGTCGAAGGTCGTGCGATCGTCAAGCTCGCCTCCAACGAGAACCCGCTTGGGAGCTCGCCGAAGGCGCTCGACGCGCTGCGCTCGATCGAGAGCCTGAACGTTTACGTCGACGACGCCTATCTCGACGTGAAAGCGCGTCTGGCCTCGCGGCACGCGCTCGCCGTCGAGAACGTCGTGCTCGGCCACGGCAGCAACGAGATCGTCCGGCTCGCCGCCGAGACGTTTCTGGGGCCCGGGGACGAAGCGGTGACGGCACTTCCCACCTTTACGCTCTACCGTCTCGCGA
Source organism: Candidatus Tyrphobacter sp. (assembly GCA_036567865.1). Lineage (GTDB taxonomy): Bacteria > Vulcanimicrobiota > Vulcanimicrobiia > Vulcanimicrobiales > Vulcanimicrobiaceae > Tyrphobacter. The sequence continues at coordinate 5,946 of DATCTQ010000023.1, forward strand.
TCGCGCTTCGCGGCGCGGTTCCGGTCGAGGTCCCGCTGCGCGATGGGGTGACGGACCTTTCGGCGATGCTGGCGGCGATCACGCCGCGTACGCGCCTCGTGTACGTCTGCGATCCGAACAACCCGACCGGAACCGGCATCGACGACGCTGCGTGGCGCGCCTTCCTGAAGAGATTGCCGCCGGAGATCGTGCTGGTCGTCGATCAAGCCTATCGCGAGTATGCGCCTGCAGAGGCGATCGACGCGATCGCCGACGTTCGTCTGCGGCCGCGCACGCTCGTGCTGCGCACGATGTCGAAGATCTACGGCCTTGCGGCGCTACGCTTCGGCTACGGTTTCGCCGACGACGAAACGATCGGCCGCCTCGAGCGCGTTCGCTTGCCCTTCAACGTTGCGGCGCCCGCACTCGCCGGTGCCTCCGCCGCGCTCGACGACGCGGAGTTCGTTGCGCGCGGTATCGCCGCTAACGAAGCCGGAAAGGCATTGGTGCTCCCGGCGCTCGAGGGGCTCGGCTTGGACGTCTATCCGACGCAGGCAAACTTTTACGCCGTTGCCGTTCCTACCGGCGCCTCGCGCGCCTACGAAGACCTGCTGCGCATGGGGATCATCGTGCGGTCGGGCGACGCGCTGCGGATGCCGGGGCGGCTGCGCATCACGATCGGTACCCAGGAGCAGAATCGGGCGCTCCTTGCGGCTTTCGAGGAGTTGCTGCCGCGATGGCGGGGCTGAACGACGCGCTCGAGATTCGCCCCGGCGACGCACGCGACTGGCCGTTCGTGGAGGCGCTGGGGGCGCGCAGCGTGGAGTCGAGCCGCGGTCGCGAAGCGCCGGAAGCTTTTCTGCGTGCCGGCTACGAGCGGCTCCTCGACCTCGTCGCAACGCAGTCTCACGTCTTGCTCGTGGCGCGACTCCACGGGCGCGCGATCGGTTTCCTCATCCTCCTGGACGCGCTGCCCGACGAGGTCTCGCTGCAGCCGCAGGGGTTCATCGCTTTCATGGCCGTCGAGCCCGATTCTTGCGGCCGGGGTGTGGGCACGGCATTGCTGAACGCGGCCGAAGATGAGGCCCGGCGGCGTGGTCTGCCGTATATGTCCCTGATGGTCACCGAGAACAACGAAGCGGCCCGGCGTCTTTACGAGCGCGGGGGCTACCGAACCGAACGGCGATTGCTGTGCAAAGCGCTATGACGAACGCGGCGGCGCGCCGCGTCTTTTGGATCGTGATGGCGCTCGTCGCGCTGATCGCTCTCTGGTGGATCGGGCGCCTCATCCCACACACGCTCTCGATCTTTCTGATCGCCGCGTTCATCGCGTTCGGCGTGCGTCCGATCGTGACGTTGCTCGTCCACGCGCGCATGCCGAAGTGGGTTGCCGTATCGCTCGTGTACATCGTACTGGTGCTGATCGTCGTGCTCGTGCTCCTGGTCATCGTGCCGATGGCGATCGTTCAGGGGCAAGCGCTGATCGCGAACGTGCCGTCGTACGTATCGGCGGTGCACGGATGGGTCGTCGATCTGCGCAACGCATTGCAGGACCGCCTGCCGATGATTCAGATACCGTCCGTCGACGTCACACAGATCGGCGCCGATCGCATCGGCGCGTTCGCCTCCGGGACGATTTCCTCGATCGGCGTCATCGTGATCGATACCGCGACGTGGCTCTTCATTGCATTCGCGGCCATCGTCCTCTCGTTCTACTTCCTACTCAACGACGAAGGGCTCGCCGAAGGGTTTACGATGCTCTTCCCGCCACGGCGGCGCGCAACGGCGCGAAAGGTCGTGATCGAGGTCAGCGACATGTTCGGGAAATACATCTTCGGGCAGATCGTGGTCAGCGCGATCACGGGCATCGTCATCGCAGTCGTCAGCGCCGCGGTCGGCTTCAAGTATCCGCTGATCATCGGCTTGATCTCGGCCGTGGCCTACGCCGTTCCGGTGATCGGCATGCTGGTCGCGCAAGTGATCGCGCTCGTACTCTGTGCGCCGCAGGGCGCATGGATGATTCTTTGGGTTCAGGTCATCATCTTCACGATGGCCCGCATCAGCGACATGGTGCTCGTGCCGAAGATCATGGGAAACACGATCGGTGTCTCGCCCATCGGCGTGATGTTCGCGGTTTTCGCGGGAGGCGAACTGTTCGGCTTCCCGGGCCTCATCCTCGGTATCCCCGCCGCCGCACTCATCAAGATCCTGTGGCGCTACTTCAGCCCTTGGCTGCACGCCGCGACGGAGCATAGCCACGCCGCCTCAGAATGACGCGCGGGGAAGGATGACGACCGCGATCGGATCGCGGTAGAGCACCGTTCCACAGAGCGCTGCGTCGTGGATGCGCAACCTGTTGAAGCTGTCGGAATGCGTGGGCTCCGCCACCGCGACGAGCAGCGCATCGGCGAGACGCGCGTGACCGCACGGATCGGCGTCGGGAACGTCGACGGCGAGGCTGCGCGGCGAGAGCACCGCAACCGTGCCGATACGCAGTCCCCACCCGGCAACCCGTGCCGGCTGCGTGCGCGCGAGCCATGCGTAGACGCCGGATCGATGCCCGCGCACCGCAAGGGCGTCGGCGTAGAATCTCGTGCCCGTGCGCATCGCGAGCACCGTCGTGAGCACGATGGCAATCGCGGCCGCAACCGCAAGCGGCGCACGGCTCCGCGCGCGCCGCGCAAAGGCAACGGCAAGCGGAACCGCGACCGCAGCTGCGAACGCCGCGAGGGTGACGCGGTCGTTCCAATATACCGCGAGCACCCCGAGCGCTTCGCCGGCGATCGCGAATAAGAGCAACCGGAGCGCGAGCCGAGGGAAACGCAGCAAAAACGGCGCTAAGATCAGTGCGCCCACCGCCATTGCCGGCAGGAGATACCGCAACGAGGCTCCTGTGGCGAGTTGGAGGTGCGCGTCCGCAAAGCCGAAGGGCATGAGCAGGGCAACGGCGACCGCGGCGATGCCGGCGACGTTCAGCGGACGGTCGCGCCCGAGCCGCGGCGAGCCGAGCGCAAAGAGCAGCAAGAGAAAGCCGAAGGGCGCGAAGCGTACCGCGGCCACGAATCCATACCGCAAACTCCCAAGCGGATGTGCCAACATCGTCGAGCGCCAGAGATGCGGAAATGCCGTCGAAGCCGGCGGTACGAAGGCCCCGTGCCAAAGGATCGCATCGTGGAGGATCCACAGCGCCGCGACGGCACCGGCGGCGATCCACGCGCGTGGCCGCGCGCGTGAGGCGGCGAGGGCGACGGTCGCATAGATCCAGCCGTCCGGCTTGATCAACGCGCACAACGCCGCCGAGCGCAACACGGTAAAGTCGTCGACCGGCGCGCTCCAGAGAATCTCCACGAAGAACGCCGCGAGCCACACGTCGTTTTGCAGCGATCCGGTCTGGAGCGCGATCGGAAGGATGCATATCGTCGCCGCGGCTAGCGCATCGGCTAAGCGCGTCGGAAGCAGCGCGCCCTCGCGCGCCCATGCGAAGAGGCGCAGACCCAGGAGCGCGATGGGGCCGATCCCGGCCCAGCCGAGCGCGTACGGCGAGGAGACGGCATAGAGCGCGCTCGCAAATGCCTCGGAAGCCGGCGGATACCACCAATAGCGCGTCTGCGTCGTCCAGATCGAATGCGCGTGCACCCATGCGGCGGCATTCGGGAGATGGTACGAAAGCGTGTCGCCGTCGAGCAGCGGACGCACTAATGGCGGCCAAGCGACGAACGCGAGCGCCGCGAACAGCAGATAGGGTACGGGCTCGCGGAAACCGGGCTCGCGCCGGCGCCGCGCGACGGCGCCCGCAATGCATGCGATCAACACGAGCCAGCAAAGCGGGGCGTACAACAGATGCGTGAAGCCGAGAACGAGCGGAATTGCCGTACCGATCACCAGCGCGTCGCGCACGCGGTCGGCCAAGCGCGGCCCGCCGCGCAGGATCGGCGCGGCCGCCCAGAGCCCGAGAAGCCAGAGGGCTGCAAGCGCCGCGAAGAGGACGGCCATCACATCGAGTCGGGAGCCGTCACGCCCAGCAGGTCGAGTGAGATGGCGAGCACGTGCTGTGCGGCGATCGCGAGCGCGAGGCGCGCCAAACGAAGCTCGCGTTCCTCAGCGAGGATCCGACACTCCGTGTAAAACTGGTGAAAATCCGAGGCAACGTCGCGCGCATAGCGCGCCAGGCGATGCGGAGCCAAGTGCTCCACGACGCTTTGCGCCAGATTTGGAAGTTCCGCGAGACGCCGGGCTAGCGCGATTTCCGCGGGATGCACCAGCGCCTCGAGGCCGGCGCCGCGCGCCGCCTTTACGTCGGCATCGCCGGCCTTTCGAAGAACGGAGGCGATGCGCGCGTGACCGTACTGCACGTAGTAGACCGGATTGTCGTTACTCTGCTCGACCGCGAGTTGCAGATCGAAGGTCAGCGGCGTATCGGTCGCGAGCAGCGCGAAGAAGAAGCGCGTCGCGTCGATGCCGACCTCGTCCAGGACCTCGTCGAGCGTCACGAGTTGTCCCGCACGTTTGCTCATCGACACCTGCTCGGCACCGCGCATGAGCGTCACTTGCTGGGCGATCAGCACCTCGAGATGTCCGGGGTAGCCAAAGGCGGCGGCCAGACCGTGAAGCCGCCCGATGTACCCGTGGTGATCGGGCCCGAGGATATCGATGACGCGGTCGGCGCGCCGCAGCTTTTCGTAATGATATGCGACATCCGTGCAAAGGTACGTCGGCCGCCCATCGGCGCGGACGAGGACGCGGTCTTTGTCGTCGCCGAACTGCGTCGCGCGGAAGAAAATGGCGCCGTCCTCTTCGTAGGTCAACCCCAACTCCTTCAGGCGCTCGATGCCGGCGGCAATGCCCCCCTTCTCATGCAAGTCGCGTTCGCTCTGCCAGAGATCGTAGCGCACCCCGAAACGTTCGGCGCTTTTCCGTTGCTCGGCGACCAGTTCGTCGCGTGCGAATTGCGCCATGAACTCGAGGCGCTCGCGCTCGGGCATCGCCGCGATGCGCTCGCTTTGCGTATCGCGCAACGCGCGCGCGATCTCGACGACGTACTCGCCCGGATAGCCGTCTTCGGGAAACGCGATCGTCGAGTCCGACAACTGCCGATAACGCGCGTCGACGGAACGCCCGAGCGTCTCGATCTGAGCGCCGGAATCGTTGATGATCCATTCGACGAAGACGTCGTAGCCGCGCAAGCGCATCGTTCGCGCGAGCGCGTCCCCGATCGAAAGCGCGCGGCCCTGGACGACGACGAGCGGACCGGTCGGGTTCGCGCTCCCGAACTCGAGAGAGATGCGCGTCCCGCGATGCGAAGCGCGTGCGAAGGCTTCGCCGTCGCGCACGATGCGCGCGACCGCGGCCTGCCAGATCGCGGGCGCGAGGCGCAGGTTGATGAAGCCGGCCACGGGTTCGATCGACGCGAAGAGCCCCGCGACCGTAGGCGCACGAGAACGCAGGTCGGCGACGAGCGTCTGCGCGATCTCCTGCGGCGAACGGCGGGCCGCGCGCACGAGCGAGAAGGCGACGTTGGTCGCGAACTCGCCGAACTCGGGACGCCTCGGCGCTTCGAAACCTACCGCGGCGTCAGTGCCCGGATACACGCCCGCGGCGCTCTCACGGATTGCGTCCGCAAAACTGCGCAGCGCGTCGTCGGGTAGGACGGCGTGCTCGGCATCCACGGCTAGGGGCTCCATTTCGCGCTCTTCGCCGCGGTGCGGTGGTCATCTTCGCCTCGCGTAACGTGACGCGCCCAGCGGCTCGACGTGCCCGTCGATCTCGAGAAGCGCGAGCGCCGCGAGCGCAGCCGCCGGCGTTGCGCCGCTGGCGGCGATCAGGTCATCGAGGTCGCGCTCGCCGGCGGCCAGCAGTGCGAGTAGCGATCGTGCCGTGGGATCCGCCGGCGCGTGGATCTGCGGCGCGCGCTTCTCGTCGAGGAGCAGAAGGGGCAAATTGAGCGCTTCGAGCACGTCGGCTGCCGTTCGTGCGAGCAGCGCTCCGTCGCGAATCAGCGCAAGGCAGCCCGCCACGTGCGGACGATCGACGTCGCCGGGAACGGCAAGCACCGGGACGTGGCCGGCGGCCCAGCTCGCGGTGTTCAGTGCTCCGCTGCGAGCCGGCGCTTCAACGACGAGGACGGCGTCGGCAAGCGCCGCGACGACGCCGTTGCGCTCGAGAAACTGCGCCGGCAGCGCAGGATGCTCCGGCGCGAAGGGAGATAGCACGGCGCCCCCGCCGGCGACGATCCGTTCCGCGAGCACCAGATTGCGCCGGGGAAAGAAGTGGTCGTGCCCTCCGCCGAGCACCCCGATCGTCGGCGCCCCGGCGTCGAGGGCACCCTCGTGCGCGCAGGCATCGATGCCCAGCGCCAGGCCGGAGAGGATGCAGCATCCCGCCGCCGCCAACTCCCGGGCGAATCCTCGAGCGAGCCGGCGGCCGTACGGCGTCGCGGAGCGGGTCCCGACGACGGCCACGCAGGGGCGCGCCAGGCCTTCCAGCGAGCCGGCGCACCACAAGCCTGCGGCCTTCGCCGGAAAGCCGCGCGGGCTGCGGAGGGCGGCAAAGCGGGCGCGTGGCTCGTAGCGCGGCTGGGTCATCCTGCTCCCTTCACGACCGAGAAGGGCGGCCGCCAGGGGGAAAGGCTGCGGTGCCGGGGAATGGGGCGCCGCAACCAGGGGTGCCCGGTCCCTTTTCGCGGGGGCTCCCCACAGCGCCGATCAAGGAGTCTCATATGGCAGCAGAAGCCTACTGCGTGAAGTGCAAGACGAAGCGTCAAATCAAAGACCCCGTGCAGATCACGATGAAGAACGGCCGACCGGCGACGGAAGGCAAATGCCCGGTCTGCGGAACGAAGATGTTCAAGATCGGGGCCGCGGCGTAGCGATCGCACTCCGGACCGGCTCCCACGGCCCGCTCGTGTATAATGAGGGGACCGCCTACTACATGTGGGCTGCCGGGAGAGGAACCGCCCCTGATCTGTCCGACCTGCCGCAAGAGTGAGACACGCGTCGTCGATTCACGCGACGACGAATCGGTCGTGCGGCGCCGGCGCGAATGCTTGGACCCGCGCTGCAAGCATCGCTTTACCACGTACGAGCGGCAAGAATCGCCGCGTCTCTACGTGGTGAAGAAGGACGGGCGTCGCGAACAGTACAGCCGCGAGAAGGTGCTTGCCGGGCTGCGAAAAGCGTGCGAGAAGCGCCCGATTTCAGAGAGCCGCATGGAAGCCGTTGCCGCCGACTTGGAGCGTGCGCTCTTCGCGCGTGGCGAAAGCGAGGTCCCTGCGGCGCTCATCGGCGAGAAACTCATGGAGGCGCTCAAGGCCGTCGATCCGGTCGCGTACATTCGCTTTGCGAGCGTCTATCGTTCCTTTCGCGACATCGAGAGTTTCCGAGAAGAGTTGGCCGCGCTCCTCGCCAAGTGAGTCGCGTGGTTCCCTACGTTCCATGAGCAGCACGCGGGTCGCAATCGTGCGCCTCCCGGAAGGCGAAGGTCTGCCGCTTCCTTCATACATGAGCGAGTTCGCTGCGGGCGCGGATCTGTGCGCTGCAATCGAGAGCGAGTTGTGCTTGCGCGCGGGCGAACGCGCGCTCGTCCCCATCGGATTCGCGATTGCGTTGCCGCCGGGATATGAAGCGCAGGTTCGCCCGCGCAGCGGTCTCGCATGGCGGCACGGCATCACTTGTCTCAATGCTCCGGGGACGATCGATGCCGACTATCGCGGCCCGGTGCACGTCGTGCTCGTCAACCTCGGCAACGAGCCGGCGACGATACGACGCGGCGATCGCATCGCGCAACTCGTCGTTGCTCCGGTTGCTCGCGTGCGCTTCGAACTGGTCGAGAGCCTCGAAGCGACGACACGCGGAAGCGGTGGCTTCGGCTCGACGGATATGGCGAACACCGCGTCGTGAACGTTTACATCGTCGGAAAGGGTGCGGTCGGCACGTACCTGGGCGAATTGCTGCAGGGCATCGGCGTCGAGGTGGTCTACGCGCCGCGCGCTCTTGCCGACGTCACCCGTTGCGACGCCGACGTTGCGATTGTTGCCGTCAAGTCCTACGACACGCCCGCGGCCGTGGAGACGCTTCGCGCGGCGATCGCCTATCCGGAGAAGTGCGTCTTCCTCTCGCCGCAGAACGGCGTCGGTAATGAGGAGGCGTTGATCGCTGCGTTCGGCGCCGACAACGTCGTCGCCGCCTCGCTCACCGTCCCCATCGGCCGCGATCGCGACGGCCGCACGAACGCGACGAAGGAGGGCGCCATCGCGTTTGCGCCAACGGGCGCGACCGCGTTCAATTGGTTGGTCGCGACCTTTGCAAGCACCGGTTTGCCCGTCAAGGTCGTCGAGGACTGGCGCGCGATGAAATGGAGCAAGCTCGCCCTCAACGTGGTTGCGAACGCGAGTTGCGCGATCCTCAACGTGCTGCCGAACCGGCTTGTAGATTTCGATCGTATCTTCACGCTCGAGATTCGCATGCTGCGCGAGGTCCGCTCGGTGATACAGTCGATCGGGCTGACGCCGATCGACTTGCCACGCTATCCGGTACGCGCGCTCCTCGGCGTCGCGACGTTGCCGAGCCCGATCGCTCGCGGCGTGCTCGCCACGCGCATCGCCGGCGGACGCGGCACGAAGCCGCCATCGCTGCTCCTGGACCTGCGACGGGGCAAGCCCGAAACCGAGGTGAACGTGCTCAACGGCGCGGTCGCCGCCGCGGGCCTCGAACATCGCGTTGCGACCCCGGTCAACGCAGTCTATGCGCGCGTGCTCGACGCGATCGCACACATGCCTCAGCTCTGGGCGAAATACCGCGAGCGCCCCGAGGCCCTCGAAGCGGAAGTCGAAGCCGAGGTGCGCCGGACGCACGCGCTCGCGCGCGGCATGTAGGCGCTCGATACATGCGCGATCCCAACGTCCCCGAATCGCTCGAAGGCTGGTGGATCCTTCACCGGATGTTCGCCTTCGATCGCATCGCTTGGGACGAACTCTCCGCGAAGCGCCGCGCGAAGGTCGCTTCGCAAGCCGCGGATCTCTTCGATCATCTCAAGGGGCGCAACGAAGGCGATCTCGCGCTCTGCAACCTCATCGGACACAAGGGCGACCTCATGCTCGTGCATTACGCACGTAGCTATGACGAACTGGCCTATCTCCAAATGCTCGTCGACAAGCTCGACATACGTGCCCTTCTCTCGCCGCGCGGCTCGTACGCATCGGTGCTGGAACTTGGACTCTACGATGCGACTGCAAAGATTCACGCCGAATTGGCGGGGCGCGGCCTGACCGCGCACACGCCGGAGTGGATCGCCGCCTTCGACGATGCGGTGCAGTCTCAGGCCGAAAGTCCGCACGTTGCCCCGCGCTTATGGGCGCGCATTCCGCAACGCCGCTACGTCTGCTTTTATCCCATGAGCAAGCGGCGCGGCGAGCGCGAGAACTGGTACGCGTTACCCTATGCGGAGCGCGCGCAACTGATGAACGAACACGGCAAGGTCGGACGCTCGTATCACGGCCGCGTCACGCAAGTGATCTCGGGGTCGATCGGCTACGACGACTACGAGTGGGGTGTCGATCTCTATGCCGATGATCCGCTGGTTTTCAAGAAGTTGATCTACGAGATGCGCTTCGACTTGGCAAGCGCGCGATACGCGGAGTTCGGAGCGTTTTGGAGCGGACTCCAGTTTTCGACCGACCAGCTCGCCGTCTTCCTCGACGGCGAAAGCGTACCACTCCTCTCATCCTGAGCGTTCGTAGATCTTGATCTCTCCGCACCGCGCTGCCGCATGCCACGAGCGCGCGGGCGGTTTCCAGGCGCCTTCGAGCGCGAGCGCCTGCGCACCGAGGCGCCCGACGACGAAAGCGGCGTCCTTGGGATGGTTGAGCACGGTGTCGGCGTCGCGTAGCGCGTGCGCCGGAAACGCGTCGATACGACCGTCGACGTTCACGCTTCCGCCGCCGAGTTCGATCAGGCTCCCGATCTGAAGCGCGTCCGTGAAGACGCGTTTTCCCCGAACGAGCGGCGCGCATGCCGCGAAATCGACACCGCGCTCGAGGGTGCCGAACCATGGGTCGGCGAGAACGCGAACGGCGACGAATCCGCGCACGCATAGCGACAGAACGAGCAGCGAGAAGAAGAGCGAAGCGATGGTGGTCGCGAGCGGCATCGGTCTCGCACGCGTTCGAAATGCGGCGCCGAGCGTCGTTGCCGTCGTGAGGAAGAGCAGCATCACGTACCGCATCGCGATGATGCTCCCGATGGCGATCGCCAGCGTCCAGAGAAGGTCGCCGATGCGGACGGGATGCCGCAAACGGATGCCGCCGAGCAAACGCATCCAGAGCGGCGCGAGCGCGAGCACGGCGATGAGAACGCCGGTGGGGCTGTGCAGCGTCGGCGTCCACTCGTTCACGTATCCCGCCAGATGGGCGTTGCGCGCAAGCAGAAGAGTAAATTCCCACAGATGCCATCCCAGCGGGTTGGCGAGCGTCGCGAGCGCCGCCGCGACAAAGGGGAGCACGCGCCGGCGATCGAGATGCAGAGCCATCCAGAGCACGCCGATCGGAAAGGAGCCGTGCACGTTCGCCCACAGCGCGAGAATCGGCACCGCGGTCCACGGCGCGCGGCGCCACACGAGGATGAGCCCCGGAAGAAGCGCCCAGACCAGCGTCTGCGCGCGGTCCTGCGCGAAGAAGACGACGCCGAGTCCCGTCGCGGCGACTTGCACGCACGCGACGAGCGGATGCGTGCGCGTGCGAACCGTCTCGTACGCAACGAAGAGCAGTCCGAAGATCATGGAGGCGCCGAAGAACAGTTCGGTTACGACGTAGAGGCCGTGCGCGCGCGTCCACGCCGTGAGCAATGCGACGAGCCATTCCTGATTCGTCCATGCCCGGTCGGGAAACCAGGAGCCCTGCAGCGACTCGAGGATTCGCCCGTGGAGGAGTTGCCAATCGCCGGCGTAGAGGAGCCAGTAACGCTCCAGGTCTTTCGGCATGAGCGTCCCGGCGAGCGCGGCGCCGGCCGCGACGCACAGAACGGCAAGCACCGGAGTCCAGGCGCCGTAGGGTACGCGAGAGCGCCGGCGCACCGGCGGATGCGGCATGACGCGAGGTTCGGACGATCGAGAAGTGAACCTTGCGAAACCTCAAGTGCGCATTCTCGGTAGAAACGACGGCGTAGAGACCAATAAGGAGGAACCCATGTCGAAAGGCCTCGCACTTCTCAGCCTCTCGCTACTGCTCGCGTCCGGCGCGGCTTCCGCAGCCGTGCCTCCGCAGATGGCGAGTTTGCAGTTCATGGTGGGGACCTGGAACTGCACCACGACGGCCGGTCCGACGACGATCGCCGAGGCGGAGACGATCGTCGCGCAGAATCCGCTCTGGTTGCACGGCAGCGGCACGATCACGTCGACCGGGCAGCCGGTCAGTGAAGATTTCTACGTGGGCTACGACGCGCGGCGTTCACAATGGGTGCTGATCACGATCGATTCGAACGGGGAATACGGCATCGCAACGAGCGTGACGCCGAACTTGAGCCCGTCGACGTGGATTTCCGCCTATCCCGCGATGAGCGGTATGACCGGCACGGGTACGTTTACGAAAGTCTCCGATCGTCAATATACCGTGGATTTTTCGCAAACGGTGAACAACAAGGTGATCGGGTCACACGAGGTTTGCACGAAGCAGTAACTGCCGCTTTTAGGGAATCGGTTGCCTTGCCGGCGCTGTGAGGCTCGACCATTGTCCGTGCGCGAGATCGAGGCTGCACACGATTTGTCCGTTCTCCCGATACCGCACCGTTGCCGGTAACGGCCGTGCGATCGCGACGCCCGTCCACCATTTAATTGACGACGAGGAGCGGGGCGTCGGCTTGAACGCATAGTCGAGGGTGGCGACGTTCCCGCCGCGCGCTACGGCGTTCACGTGGAACACGTGCGAGGTGTCACCGGCATCGACGACGCGAGCTACGAGGAGAATCGCGTGTTGCGCCCAGAACGAGTCCGGCGGCGAGAACGGCCGATGGGCACCCATCACCGGTGCCGGGTGGAAGATCTGGTTCCATTGTGCGGCCGACCCAATCGCGGCGCAGAGCGGTTTGTCGGGAGGCGTCCAATTGCCGACGAAGCTCTGGTACTGCCCGGGATCGATGGTGGGCGTAAGCGCGAGCAGCGCGACACACAAAACCGGAAACGCAGATCGTACGGACATCGCGGCCTCCTCTGTTGGGTCTGGGGGCTTTGTTTGGCCGTTCTGCCCGCTGCAACGCGGGTCCTCGGCTTAAGCCGCGCTACTGCCAAGTCGCTCCAAGCTGCGATAGTTGATCGCCTCGGCGACGTGCACGGAGAGAATTTCGGCGGAATCCGCGAGGTCGGCGATCGTGCGTGCGACGCGCACGATGCGATCGAGCGCTCGAGCCGAAAACTGACGTTTGGCGCTCGCGTGCGCGAGCAGACACAGCGGCGCATCGCCAAGCGCGCAGTAGCGGCGCATGGCGCCCGGCGGAATCTCGGCATTGCACGTGATGCGCCCGGTTGCGAAACGATGCTGCTGCCGCTCGCGCGCCGCGACGACGCGCGAGCGAATCCCTGCTGAACGTTCCGCATTGTCGATGCGCACCATGTCGTCGAAGGGCACGCGCGCGACCTCGACTTGCATGTCGATACGATCGAGGAGCGGCCCCGAAAGCTTGCCGACATACTTTGCGACGGCGGCATCGTCGCAGCGGCATTCCCCGCCGCGAGTTCCGCGATAACCGCACGGGCAGGGGTTCATCGAGGCAACGAGTTGGAAACGCGCGGGATAGGTAAACGTACCGGCGGCGCGCGCAATCGTGACCGCGCCTTCCTCGAGCGGCTGGCGAAGCACCTCGACCGCGGCGCGCGAGAATTCCGGCAACTCGTCGAGGAACAGAACGCCGTGATGTGCGAGGCTGATCTCGCCGGGTTTGGCGAGCGTGCCGCCGCCGACGAGCGCCGTCTGGCTGATCGTGTGGTGTGGAAAGCGGAAAGGCCGCGCTCGTATGCTTCGCGCGCCGGAGAGCAATCCCGCGACGCTGTAGATCTTCGTAACTTCGAGCGCTTCGTCGCTCGTCATCGGCGGCAGAATCGAGGGAAGGCGGCGTGCGAGCATCGTCTTTCCGCAACCCGGCGGTCCCACGAAGAGCAGGTTGTGCCCGCCCGCCGCGGCGATCTCGAGTGCACGCTTTGGCCCGAGTTGTCCGCGCACGTCCGCGAGGTCGCCGTGCGCGAACTCCTCGACGCACGTGATCCCCGGTGCGCTCGTGCGATGGCGCCAAGCGGCGCCGTTTCCGAGGATTACCGCGACCGCCGATTGGAGGCTATCGACGGCATACAACTCGACGCCGCCGACGAGAGCGGCCTCTTCGACGTTGCGCTGCGGAACGATCAACGTGCGAAAGCCCGCGCTGCGCGCTCCGAGCACCATCGGCAGAATGCCGCTGACGGGACGAAGGCTACCGTCGAGCGCGAGTTCGCCGAGCGCGATGATCTCGCGCAACGCCGCGCGACCGATCTGCTCGTCGATCGCCATGAGCGCGAGCGCGATCGCGAGGTCGAAGGCCGGTCCCTCCTTGCGCACGTCCGCAGGAGAAAGGTTCACGAGCAGACGCCCCGCCGGATACGTGAAGCCGGAGTTGAATATCGCGCTACGCACCCGCTCGCGCGCCTCGTTCAGCGCTCGGTCCGGTAGCCCAATGATCGAGAACGCCGGGCTCCCCGGCGAACTATCCGCTTCGACACGAACGACGTAGCCTTCGATGCCGAGCATTCCGGCCGCAAACGCGATCGAGAGCATGGCGCGCTCACCCTCTGCGCCGTTCGGGCGGAATGACTAGGGGCGTGCGTGCTCTCGGTCACAAGGAAGCATCTGCGCGGCGTGGGAAGGTGACGTTCGTGCAAGGCGCCTATAATCGGCTGCTCTTGGTCGTCGCGGGGCTGGGCGGCCTGCTCTACGGCATCGACGTCGGCATCATCCAAGGCGCACTACCGTATCTGACGGCCACCTCCGGTTTTAGCCCTGGGCGGCTCTCCTTCGTGGTTGCGGCGGTGCTGCTCGGCAGCGTCATCTCGGTGCTCTTTGCGGGGCTGCTCTCGGATTGGCTGGGGCGCAGACGATTGATGATCCTCACGGCGTTGATGTTCTGCGTCAGCGTTCCGATGATCGCGCTCTCGCACGGTTTTTGGGCGCTCGTAGGCGGGCGGTTGTTGCAGGGCATGAGCGGCGGTCTCATCGGCGTGGTCGTTCCGCTGTACCTGGCGGAATGCCTGAGTTCGAAGGATCGCGGCAAGGGCACCGGCATGTTCCAGTGGCTGCTGGTCTTCGGCTTCGTCCTTTCGAGTCTCATCACGTTGTTTTTCAGCCGCGCACTCGCGCAAATGGCGCAGCACGCCTCTGCGGCGCAGATCTTCGCGTTCGAAGACCACGCTTGGCGCGATACATTCTGGCTCTCGCTTCCCGTGGGCATGCTCTTCTTGATCGGCGGATTCGTGATGGCCGAGTCGCCGCGCTGGCTTTTCCGGCGCGGAGAAAAGGACGCCGCGCTCGCCGCGCTCCTTCGCTCCCGCGATCCAGAGCAGGCAAATCTCGAGTTGCGCGAGATGGACGAGACGACGGCGGCAGAGCGTGTGAAGAGTTCGAGCGGGGGGAGACTTCGAGAATCGCTGTTACGCCGCAAATACGCGATCCCGTTCGTCCTCGCGTGTGTCATATTGACGTGCAATCAGCTCACGGGCATCAACTCCATCATTCCATACAATACGACCATTCTGTTGCAGGCCGGCCTGAACGATTTCCAAGCCCACGTGGGTAGTTTCTTTTTTAGCATCGTCAACTTCCTGATGACGCTCGTCGCGGTGATCCTGGTGGACCGCATGGGCCGAAAGTACTTGCTCACGTTGGGCAGCGCCGGCATCATCCTCTCCTTGGTTGGAACGGGCATCCTCTTCCATCGCACGGAGGCGCGGCACGTCGACGTCACCGCGGTCGTGAAGACCATGGTCAAGCCCGATCAAACGCTGACGCTCCAATTCGGCGGCGCTGCCGCCAAAAGGCTTTTGGCCGGCGCCGGTAGGACGTCGAACGGGCAGCCCCAGTCGCTGGTCATCAGCTACGCATATGGTGACTTCAGTTCATCGACGAACGCCGTGCGCTCCGACGATTTGACGAAGCCGATCCAAATAACGCGCGCCGTCCCGGATAATCGTATCGAGGCGCTGCTTGCGGGTTCGAGCAGTCCGTTCGGCAACATCGACGCTGCGCGAACGGCGCCGCTGCGAATCGTTTCGGCGTACGTCACGCCGGTGCCGAGTGCGGCCAACGGCTGGCTCGTCGCCGCTACGCTCTACCTGTTCATGGCGTTTTTCGCAGTGGGTCCCGGCGTCGTCGTATGGCTGGCGCTCTCCGAACTCATGCCGACGCGCATTCGCTCCAACGGCATGAGCATCGCGCTTTTCCTCAACCAGGGAACCTCGACGACGATTGCCGCAATCTTTCTCCCGACCGTCGCCAGGCACGGATATGCGGTCATGTTCTTCGCCTTTGCCGCCTTTACGGTGGTCTACTTCGTGACGGCGGCGTTCTTCTTACCGGAGACCAAGGGCAAGACGCTCGAAGAGATCGAGTCGCAGTTCGACCCAGCCGCGGGCGCGCAGGCGGCCCCAGCGAGTTGAGTGCCATTGTTGCGGCACACTCTCTCCACACGATGCACAAGGCGAAAGTCGCCGGCTGTGGATAGGGCGCCTCGAAGGCCCGCGCAGGCGGCAGGCAAAAATCGGTGCGAATGAAGTCCGCCAGTCTTTCCGCCGCCGTTCTTTGCCTTGCGCTCGCCGCTTGCTCTCACGCGACGTCGCAGTCGCAATCGAGCGCGCCTCCGGGCGTAAAACGCATCGGCGTTTCGATCCAGAATCGGGAGGCGCAGTTCTATCAGGACATGGAAGCCGGCATGCGCGCCGAGGCCGCAAAGTACGGATACTCGCTGAGCGTCGTCGACGCGAATCGCGACAACGCGCTGCAGCAGAGCCAGGTCGAGGATTTCATCTCGCAGCGCGACGATGCGATCGTGCTCACGCCGTATGATTCTCAGGCGATCGGAAGCGCGATCGCCGAGGCGAACCAGGCGAATATTCCGGTCTTCACCGCCGACATCGCGAGCACGAGCAGGCTGGGCGCGGTCATCGCCCACGTGGCGAGCGACAACGTGCAGGGCGGCTTTCAGGCCGGAAAACTGATGTGCGCCGCGGTCGGGAGGACTGGTCAGGTCGCCATCATCGACGAGCCCGAGGTAACGAGCGTGCAGGATCGCGTGCGCGGATTCCGCCAGGCGCTCGCGCAGTTGTGCCCGGGCGTGACGATCGTTGCGGTCGTCGACGCCGGCGGCCAGCGTGACAGAGCCGAAAGCGACACGAGCGACATCCTCCAATCGCATCGCGATATCGCGGGCATCTTCGGCATCAACGACGATTCTGCGCTCGGCGCGCTGACCGCGGTGAAAGCGGCGAATCTCATCGGCAAGGTCGCGATAGTCGGGTACGATGCGACGCCGGAGGCGCGCGCCGCAATTGCTGCCGGACAGATGTACGGCGATGCCGTGCAGTATCCGCAGCAGATCGGAAGGGACACGATCGATGCGATTCACGCATACTTCTCCGGGAAGCAGCCCCCGAAGTTCGTGAAGGTCAACGTCGGTGCGTATACCCGGGCCGACGCCGGGAAGGCTCCGTAATTCCTCCGGTTCCCCTGCTCGAAATGCGCGGGATCGCGAAAGCTTTCCCGGGCGTGCAGGCGCTCGGCGACGTTTCGCTGGCGCTCGAACGCGGTGAGGTCCACGCGCTGGTAGGCGAAAACGGCGCTGGAAAATCGACGCTGATGAAGATTCTTGCCGGCGGCCTCGCGGCCGACGCCGGCACGATCTCCATCGATGGCAGGAGGGTTGCGATCGACACGCCGCGCACGGCGGAACGTCTCGGCATCGGTATGATCTATCAAGAGTTCACCCTCGTTCCGTATCTGACTGCCGTCGAAAACCTCGTCTTAGGCAACGAGCCGACACGGCGAGGCCTGCTCGATCTCCACGCGGCACGCGAGCAGGCGCAGCGCATCTTCGGCGAACTCGGGATCGGCATACCGCTCGATTCGCCGGTTTCCCAACTTTCCGTCGGGCAGCAACAGTTGATCGAGATCGCCAAGGTGCTCGCGAAACAGGCGCGGATCGTGGTGATGGACGAGCCGACGGCGGCGTTGACCGAGAATGAGATCGAGCGGCTCTTCGCACTCGTCAAGAAGCTGAAAGAGGCCGGGAACGGCATCATCTACATCTCTCACCGGCTCGAGGAGTTGCCTCGCATTGCCGATCGCGTAACGATCTTACGCGATGGACGCGTGATCGAAACACGGCCGCAGCGAAGCTTTCCGCAGGACGATATCGTGAGCGCGATGGTCGGTCGTCGCGTCGACGCCCATTTCCCCGAACTGCCGCCCGTGCGCGCCGACGCGCCGGTCGTGCTCGACGTTCGCGCGCTGCTGCGTCCCCCGGTCGTCAACGGCGTGTCCCTTCAAGTGCGCGCGGGGGAGATCGTGAGTTTCGCCGGTCTCATCGGCGCGGGGCGAACCGAGATCCTGCGTGCGATCTCGGGCGCGGACGTGCCGCGCGGCGGCGAAATCGCCATCGACGGCCGCTCGGTGCGCATACGCTCGCCGATCGATGCGATCGCGGCGGGTATTGCCTTTATCACCGAAGATCGCAAGGCGCAGGGGCTCGTTCTCGGTATGACCGTGCGCGAGAACGTGACGCTCGCCCACCTCGCATCCTTCGTGAACCGCGAGATGATGATCGATCGCGCGCGGGAAACGGCGGCAGCGCGGCGCATGATCAGCGAGCTTTCGATTCGAACGCCGAGCGAGGAGCAGCTGGTTCGTAATCTCTCCGGCGGAAATCAGCAGAAGGTGGTGCTCGCGAAGTGGCTGCTCGGCACCGCGCGCGTGGTGCTCTTCGACGAACCGACCCGCGGCATCGACGTGGGCGCGAAAGCGGAGATCTATGCGCTGATGACGAGGCTGGCAAAGAGCGGGTGCGCGATCGTCATGGTGTCGAGCGAGCTCCCCGAAGCGCTGGGCATGGCACACCGCATCTTCGCCGTTCGCGGAGGAAGACTGGTCCAAGAGTTTGCACACGACGAAGCGACGCCCGACGCCGTGATCGCGGCCGCCGCCGGAGCCGCTGCGTGAAGGAGCCTACGAAGCGCGAGGCGCGCGCCTATTGGCTGCGCGTCCTTGCCGCCGCCGCCGTCTTCGTCTTGTTCATCGTCGTGATCAACACCGCGGCGCACGGTGCGTTCCTGCGCCCCGGAAACATCGTCACGGTCCTGCGCCAGATTACGTACAATTTCATCCTGGCGATCGGGGAAACGTTCGTCATTATCACCGCCGGTATCGATCTCTCGATCGGCTCGCTCGTCTCGCTCTGCGGCGTGGTCATGGCGCTCGTCGCGAACTCGCTGCATCTCACCGGCTTTCCGCTGATTGCCGTGACCTTGCTCGCGGGTCTTGGAGTCGGAGCGCTCGCCGGCTACACGAACGCCCTGCCGGTCGTGAAGCTGAATCTGCCGCCGTTCATCACGACGCTTGCGATGATGCAGGTCGCCCTCGGCATCTCGTACATCCTCTCCGGCGGACGTCCCATCGCCCTGGGTGTCACGGACTTTCAGAACACGGGCTACGGCTCGTTTCTCGGTGGCGTGACGCGCGCGTTGCATCTGCCGGGCATTCCCGTGCCGGTGATCTGGATGCTCGTCGCCGGAGTGTTCTTTTCGACGCTCTTGATGCGCACACGCTTCGGGCGTTACGTGCTTGCCATCGGCGGAAACGAGGAAGCCTCGCGACTCGCCGGCATCGACGTCGGAAAGACGAAGACGCTCGTCTACGTCATCAGCGGCCTCTGTGCGGCGATCGTCGGCTTTCTCTACCTCGCGCTCTTCTCGTCCGGCTCGCCGCAGACCGGAACGGGCAACGAGATGCTCGCTGCGATCGCCGCCGTTGTCGTCGGTGGAACGAGCCTCATGGGCGGCCGCGGCACGATCGTGGGCACGTTCTTCGGCGCGCTCTTGATCGGCTCGCTCAACAACGCCATGAATCTGCTGAACATCGATTCGTATTTGCAGATGGTCGTGCTGGGCGCCGTCATCCTCTTGGCCGTCGCGCTCGACGAGCTGCGAAAGCGCTACCTGTTGCGGAGTTGATACGAGACCGCCGGGATTGGGGACCATGAGGGCATGCTTCCTGCAGCGGTCCCGCCCGTGGTCGCCCGCATCGCCCGGCAGTTCGAGCGAACCGGCAGAGGCGTTGTCGCCTTCCGGCTTCATCGCTCCCTATTCGTTCACGCGGGGCCGATGAGCCGCAACGACGATCTGATCTTCGACGGTATCTCCGAGAACGGCAAGCTCGTCAAGGTGCGCGTGCTGCGCGATACGATCGGAAACCGCGCCGCCCCCGCGAGTGAGATCCGGAACCTCGAGGAATCATACGAGCATCCCAAGCCGGGCGACGTTTTCGAAGCGCCCTTCGATCCGCGCTACGTGGGCCTGTATCGCTTTCGAAGTCTACGGACCGGAACGATCGCGTTCACGCCGATTCGCCCCGCATACGGCCGTGGAAGCGGCACGTTCTCGTACGATGCGCGCGAGAACGTCGTCGCTTACTCGTACGCTCCAAGCGTTCTGCCGCCGCACGCGAGCGCGGGGAGCGTACAAGATCGGCGCACCCAGGTTCTGCCGAACTATTGGGCGGTGACGCTGGAGAGACAAACCTATCGCGGCAGATACGGTCTGTGGTCCGGGGGCGCGAGTGTCCAGATTACCGTCTCGGCCTTTGGCAGGCTGCGAAGAAAGACTCTCGGCACCGCCTCGAACCCGCCTGTTCCGCCGAGAACTTCGTCGACTCTTCGGTCACAACGCTACTACGTTGCTCCCTCATCGCTCCTCGTTTCGACGAAACATTCGGGCCCGATCCGGACACCGTGAGTCTTTTCCGCAGCCTGCTAGAACGGGAAGTCGTTCTGCGTCAGTCCGACGTTGGTCCGGATATCCGAATACGTCTGATCGAGCACCACCGCATCGCCGACATAGAGCAACTGCCGGATCGGGAAATGCGATGCCTTGCTCAAATAGAGCACCTGCTTCGTGATCCCGTGATTGGATGCCGGATCGGTGACGTCGAGTTCGAGGCGATCCGTGGGCTGGCCCGTGACGATGCCGCCGTCGGTTTGAGTGAGTCTACCGGGCACGCCGACGTACGTCTGGATCACGTTCTGCATCAGGCCGTCAGGGATGGTGTAGCCGCGAATCGAGGTTGCGCGCCCGTCGTGGATGCTGATCTTGAGATGGATGCCGGAGAGAAACCCGCCCTGATGTCCGCTGACCTGGTCGCCGCCCGCCCAGACTCCCCCCGAGCCCTGCCCGTCGCCCGACTCGATGAGCGTCTTCGCAAAGTGCGGCTTCATGAAGGAGTAATCGTAGATACGATCCTGGACGCGAGAGCCCAGCGTCTCGTGGGAGTGCAGTTTGTACGTGTAGTCGTTCACCGACGCGAACGCCTGATGGAACGCGTCGATCGCGGGCGCGGTATTGTCGGCCGCGGCATGTGCGAAGCCGGCGCAAAGGGCTGCGGCCAAGATCGCGGTGAGGGCTGGCAGTGAGTGACGGCAATGAAACATAAAATGAACGCCTCCTTGTATGACTACGAAATGGGTGGCCCGGTCGTTTCGGCTCCTCGAGCGGCCTCATCCATGAGAATGGTTCCATGCTTGCCTTCGACGCCGATGAGCACGTCGCATTTGGCATCGGCGGCAATCTCTTCGATGGTCCGGCTCAGTGGGGCACCGACGTACTTTCCCTCCCGATGATCTCCGACGATCAACAGATTGGCCCGTTCGCGTTTGGCGATATCGAGCACGACTTGTTTCGTCGAACGCGCCTTGACGATCTCCGTTCGGATGGAGATGCCGTTGTTCTTCGCGATGGTTTCGGCTGCGCCCAACGCGTCGAGCGCGGCGCGCTCCTCCGAGGGCATCTCTGCATCGGGAGGGAGCGTGTACGGCATCTCGATCACGTAGATCGCGAGCAGATCCGAGCGTTCTCCCCGCGCAAGCTTCGCCGCGAGAGCCATCATGTGGCCGGAGGCGATCTCGGGCGTGAAGACGACGATGATCGAACCAACCATTCGCTCGAGTTCGCTCTCGGCCTCTTTCGCTCGGCGTTCTACGAAGGAGGCCGGTGGGTGGAGCATCCACCAGAAGGTCGTCCCGATGGAGGCCGCGACCAGGAGCGCGGCGAGGGCGCCGGCCAGCGTTACCTGGATTGTGGATATCTCAGGCGCCGGCATTTCGCCACACGCGCACGATCAGCGCGATCCGGTGCACGCCGAGCGTGATCATCGCAAGACCGAGAACGACGCCCGGCACGATTCGCAAGCCGGCCTGCGGAGCGTATGCCAGGAGACGCACGGCGACGATCGTCCCGAACACGACGAACCCGGCGGCGAGCGCGCTCCGTAGAATCAACATCTCACGCTTCCGATTTCTTGCGATCTTCGGCGGCCTTGAGGTTGGCCACATACTGGTCCAGAAGCTCGAGGTCGCCCGAGGTACGTAGAATCTGAATCTGATGCTTGCGCCAGTCATGTTTTTGCGATCGCAGCAGCGGCAAGCCCCGGTGGCGCCGGTAGATGAAGTAGAGAAGCACCCCTAGCATGAGCCAGGACGGACCCGCGATGCGTCCGATCGGGTGCGTGATCAGCGTGAACACGAGGATCGAGACGATACCGATGAAGCCGAGAATTCCCAGGATCGGGATCCCGGTCTGTACGCCGCGAAACCGTACGGGCAGGTTGATCGGGATCTTGAATTTGCGCGGACTGAACGGATCGATGAGTCGCAGTGCGATGAGCGCGAGAAAGACAAACGAGTAACTCGTCGCGGCTCCGAATGCGTAAAGATCGGCGAGGAAGTCGAGCCCGCTCTCGCCGTGGAAGAATCGCGCGTAGATCGACATTGCCCTAGGAAAGAGCGAGGGCATTGCCGCGAAGAGCAGCGTCACGGCGGCGAGCCCGCAAAAGGCGGCGATCGACACGGCCGGCGTGCGAAAACGCGCGTGAACGCGCTGAAAGATCGAGGGCAGCAAATCCGAGCGGCTCATCGAGTATGCGATGCGCGAGCTGCCGAAGACGCCCGAATTCGAGGAGATGAGCAGCAAGACGGCGCCGAGAACCGGAACGTAGAGGGCCGCGAGCGCGCCCCAGTACGGGACCTGCGCCGCAAGCAGCGCCACGGCTTTGCCTTGGTTGTCCGGGCTGGACGGGAAAATCTGCCAGAACTGCAGATAATGCCCGTGACCGTCCGGAATCGGATGCCACGGCTGCATGCCGAGCGCGAGGTTGGAATAGGCGAGCGCGAAGATCAAGATCGTCAGAATCAAGGCAACCGAGGTGCGAGGGATGATCGAAGCCGGGCGGTAGGTCTCCTGCGCTGCCTGCGAGATGGACTCCAGGCCGACGAACGAGATAATCGCAAGCGACGTGCCGAGCATCAAGTGATACGGGCTCGGCCAACTTGCCTGCATGGTGTGAATCAACAACTCCGGACGAAACGCGAAGAGGAATCCGAAGCAGAGGATTGCCGTTTCGCTCAACACGTCGAGAGCGGCGACGACGCCGTTGAAGGCCGTGCTCTCGCGCACGCCGATGATGTTGAGTACGCAGAGCCCGACGATGAGGCCGAGCACGACCAGAAAGTGCACCCACGGATGCACCGATCCGACGAGCACGGGAAGGAGTTGGCTCGAATAGTCGACGCAGCTCCACGCGAAGAGCGTGATGTCGATGGTGAAGTCGAGCAACACCGCCCACCCGGCGATGAAGCCGACGAGATCGCCGAGCCCACGCAGCACGAAGTACGGACCGCCGCCCGCGAATGGATATGCGGCCGCAAGTTCGGTGTACGCCAGACCGATGCAGACATAGACGATGCCGGCGAAGAGGAAGGCGACGTTGGAGGCACCCGCGGCTGCGGCGAGGACCAAGCCGAGTCCGATGAAGATATCGGCCCCGACATCCGAATAGCCCCACGCGAAGGAGCCCCACGGCGTGACGGCGCGGCGCAGCTCCGGCGCGCGTGCTTGGGCGATCCCTTTCTGGGCCATCAAAAGGCGTTCCGGTGTAGCGTCGTGCGACCGCCGTCGAGAGCGACGACGTCGAAGCGGATGCGGGCGGTCGGCGCGACGATCTGCGCGTAGTCGGCGGCTAGCGCGCGCAGCCTCGTGCGCTTGCGCGCATCGACTGCGGAAAGCGCCGAGCCGAAGCTCGTGCAATCGCGACGCTTCACCTCGACGAAAACGAGCGTACCGCTCTCGACGCAGATGAGATCGATCTCGCCGCCGGGTAGCCGCGCATTGCGTTGCAAGACGCGGTAGCCGCGTGCGCGCAGGAAAGCCTCGGCGCGCGATTCACCCTGGCTCCCTTTCTCACGCGTGCTAACCATCGGTATCATGGCCGAAGAGGGCGAGCATCGACGCTTGCACGCGGGCCCAGTTCGCGCGGTGGTGGACGCAGGGGCCATAGCGCTCGAGCGCCGCGAGGTGCTCCGGCGTCGAATAGCCTTTGTGCGAAGCGAAGCCGTAGCGAGGATCCTCGCGGTCGAGATCCTGGAGCAGCGCGTCGCGGTGCACCTTCGCCACGATGGACGCTGCCGCGACGACGGCGCAACGCTCGTCGCCTTTGATCAGCGGCTCCTGCGGCCCAGCAAACGATCGAATGCGCATCGCGTCCGTGATGAGATACTCCGGCATGCAGGAGAGTGCCGCGATTGCGCGCTCCATGGCCATCAGGCTCGCGCGATAGATGTTGAAGCGGTCGATCTCTTCGACGCTAGCCGACCCGACGGCCCAAGCCTCGGCGCGTTCCTTGATTTCTTCGGCGAGGCGCCGGCGCAACTCGGGTTGCACCTGCTTGGAGTCGTTGAGTCCGGGCAGCATCAACGGCTCGCGGGCGACGACGCAGGCGGCGATGACCGGGCCGGCGAGCGGGCCGCGCCCCACCTCGTCGATGCCGCCGATCAAGACGAAGCCCCGCTCGCGCGCCGAGCATTCAAAGCGGTGAAGGCGATGAAGCCTGCGCCGCTCGCGCTCGTAGGTCGTCTTCGCTTTACGTTGCTTCTGCGTCATCCGGCGATTCGAGCGAGATGCGTCCGAACTTCCCGGCTTCGAACGCTCGGAGGTAGGATTGCGCCGCGGTGTGCTCGTCGACCTTGCCTCCGCGCCGGACGAAACCGCGCTCCGCCGCGAAGGCCTCCGGCACCGGAACGGCGCGCAGCCCGCGGTGCGCGGCCCACTGGGCCAAGTTTCGCGCCACCTGCTCCGGATCGTAGCGCTCGCTCGGAACGGCGCCGACGGCGGCCAGCTTCCATTGTGAAGCCGGGGAGGCGATCTTGGGTGGAAGGATCCCCGGCGTATCCATCACCTCTACGTGTGGCGAGAGGCGAAACCATTGCGTGCGCCGCGTGATGCCCGCGCGGTTTTCCGTCTTTGCCGCGGCGCGCCGCAACAGGGCGTTGACGATCGAAGACTTCCCGGAGTTGGGGATGCCGACGATCATTGCGCGCGTCGTTCCCCGCTTCGCGTCTGCGGCGAGCAGCGTGGCGATGCGCGCGCCGCTACGCTGCTCCCGTGCGTTGACGGCAACCGCGGTGATGCCGCGCCGGGCGAAATCCTCCAGCCAGGAGCGCGTCGCCGACGGCTCGGCGAGATCGCTGCGGGTGAGTGCGACGATCCGCCGCTTGCCCCTGCCCTGAGCCTGTCGAAGGGCACGATCGAGCAGCGGGTTTGCGCCGCTACGCGGCACGCGCGCGTCGATCGCTTCTACGACCACGTCCACGAGCGAGAGCGACTCGCCGATCCGGCGCATGGCCCGCGCCATGTGGCCGGGATACCATTGAATCACAATGCGTGTAGTGCGCCGGGCGGCCAGATGCCGGCGAGGGCCTTGCCGATCAGCGCGGATTCCGGCACGCAGCCGAAGACGCGCGAATCCTCGCTGTCGGCGCGGTTGTCACCCAGCACGTACACCGAGTTCGGCGGAACGAGCGTTGCCGGAAAACTGCGCCGGTCCCGAAAGCGCACGTATGGTTCGCGAATCCGCCGGCCGTTCACGAAAACGATCCCGCGGCGAATTTCGATACGGTTCCCGGGAATGCCGATGATGCGCTTGATGTAGACGCTCGAGCTCGAGCCGCTCTCGGAATCTCCGTGGCGAAACGCAACGATGTCGCCTCTGGTAGGGCGCATGAAACGGTAGGCGAGCGTGTCGATGAGCACGTACTCGCCGGAGTCGATTTGCGGTTCCATCGAGCGGCCCGAAACCTGAGGCGTTCGGACGAAGAATGCGGCGATCAGCACGCATAGGAGCGCGATCTCCAGGATCAGGCTCAGGATCGAGCGCCAACTCAGGAGCCGCGACACGACGGAGCGCTTCGACTCCCCAAACGGCGCGGCCTATCCGTGCAGGATTCGAAACTGCGACGGCGGCCAGAAGATGAGGAACGCGCGCCCCGTGAAACCCGCACCACCGCCCTTCCGCGGCCCGGCGTCGAAGCGCCCGGAATCCTGCGCGAATCCCCACACGCGCGAATCCTCCGAGTCGTTGCGATTGTCACCGAGCATGATATAGCAATGCGGCGGAATGCGATTGGGAGCCGTCCACATCGAGCGCGGCGGGACGTTCGCCTCCATCGGGTTTAGCGGCTGCCAACCGCCGCCGTCGTCGACGTAGATACCGTAGTTGCGTATCTCGAGGTTGAAGTCGGGATTCGGTCTTTCAGCGGTATACGGTTCGTTCAATCGCGTGCCGTTGCGGTAGACGACGCCGTGGACGATGCGGAACTCGTCGCCCGGCAAGCCGATGACGCGCTTGATGAAGTCGTCAGGCGACGGAATCGGCGGCGGAAAGACGACGATGTCACCCTCGTGAGGTCGATGAAAACGGTATTCGAACTTGTCGACGAGAAGGACGTCGCCGACGGCGAGCGTCGGGACCATCGATGCCGACGGAATATAGTACGTGCGGGCGACGAACGTGATGAGCAGCCACGCGGCGATGCCGGCGACGATGAACGGGTCGAGATACTCGTGTGCGATCGTGCGCGTCCGGCCCCGGGATTGCGCGACCAGCGGCGGAAGGCTCAAAACCAGGCGCGCCAGCGCGATGATGAGGACGAGGGCAAGCAATTCGTAGGGCGTCATGGTTTCCTTACTTGTAAGGCTCGGGGCTAGTGCAGAACGCGGATGCGGTCGGGCGGCCAGACCACCATCACGGCGCGGCCGATGAACTCGGCCTGGACGTGCCTGCGAGCCAGCGGTCCCGCGGCGAAGGGCCCGCGGAGCTGTGCGAAGCCCCACTGATGCGAATCGTCCGAATAGTTTCGATTGTCGCCGAGCATCAGGTAAAAGCCTGCCGGGATCCGATCGGGTACGCGCCACATCGATCGCGGCGGGATATCCGCGGAGGCGGGATCGAGCGCGACCCCATCGACCTCGATCGTATCGTGCGTGACGGCGAGATCGTAGATCGGCGCTTCGTTTACGTAGGGTTCCGGAACGGTGCGGCCGTCACGATAGAGGACTCCGTTCGCGATGCGAATCGTATCGCCGGGGATGCCGACGACGCGCTTGATGAACGGGGTCCCGTTCGAAGAAAGCGGCGGCATGAAGACGGCGAGATCGCCCAAGCGAGGCGGATGCAAGCGATAGGCTACCTCGTCGACGAGGATGGTATCGCGCACTTGCAGCGTCGGGATCATCGAGATCGAAGGAATCGAAAAAGGCCGCAGCGCGAAGATGAAGAGGAGTAACAAAAAAAGCGCGACGGCGATCGCAGCTTCGAGAAGAATGCGGACGGAACGCGAAAGCCGCGGGGGACCGTCGGCTATTTCGGGGACCTCTTCTCCTTGATGCGCGCGGCCTTCCCGACTTTTTCGCTCAAGTAGTAGAGACGACTGCGACGGACCACGCCGCGCTTGCCGACCTCGATGCGCTCGACCCGCGGGCTGTGCAGCAGAAACGTCTTCTCGACGCCGACGCCGTGGGCGACGCGCCGAACGGTGATCGACTCCGCGCTTCCGCCCCCTTTGCGCACGGTCACGACGCCCTCGAACATCTGGACGCGCTCTTTGCCGCCCTCGATGACCTTCGAGTAGACTTTGACCGTATCGCCCGCGCGAAAATCGGGGACCTGGTCCTTCCGCTGCTCGCGGTTGACGAGATCGATGACGTTCATGATAGCCACGGGATGATAGCATGGCCCGCCCGCGCGCCGCAACTTACGGACTCCTAGTGCAGAAGATCGCGTCGCCGGGCCGCGGTTCGCCTCCGCGACTCCTCGCGGCGCCAGGCGGCGATCGCGGCATGATTGCCGGAAAGGAGCACCTCCGGCACGGCGACGCCGCGGAAGACCGCTGGACGCGTGTAGCAGGGATGGTCCAGAAGCCCGCCGCTGAAGGAGTCGGCGTCGCGCGATTCGGGCTGGAGCACCCCCTCGACCAGGCGCACCGTCGCGTCCATGAATGCCAGCGCCGGAAGCTCGCCGCCGGTCACCACGAAGTTGCCGAGTGAGTATTCTTCGATCGGGTAGAGATCGCCGAGGCGTTCGTCTATGCCCTCGTAGTGGCCGCATACGAGGATCAGGCGCTCGAGGCCGGCCAGCCTCCGCGCGATCGATTGCGAGAACGGCGTGCCCGCCGGGCTCGGAACGACGATCGCGCGGCGTTCCTGCGGCGACCCAGCCAGCAGATCGTCGAGCACGCGTGCGATCGGCGCGAGGCGCAGCACCATTCCGGCGCCGCCGCCAAAAGGCTCGTCGTCGGCGCGCTCGCTTCCTTCGACGGCATCGAGCAGATGGTGATATCGGATCTCGGCGAAGCCCGCCTCGACGGCGCGCCCGATGATGGAGAGGCCGACGAAGGGCGCGAAGACCTCCGGAAACAGCGTGACGACGTCGATCTCGAGCACACGGCATGGTTAGGTGGCTTGCGGCAATGCTCCCTCGCAGACGGGAGACGCCGCCGCGAGAGCGCGCCTTGCGTGCGCTCGAACGTGGGGATGCTGCGAAGGCGGAGGCTCTTCTGGACGGACTCTTGGCGGCGTTCGAGACACCGGCCCGCGAGCGCGCATTCTTGCAGAACAAGCGCGGCGTCGCGCGCATGCGCCAGCTGCGCGCGGAGGCGGCCGCGGAGGATTTCCGTGCGGCGCTCGCGCTCGATCCGGCCCACGCGCCGGCGCTGGTGAATCTCGGCAACGTTGCGCTCGAGTCGGATCGCATCGAGGAAGCGCTGCAGCGTTATGGGGAGGCGGCGGCGGCCGATCCGAATTGCGCTCGCGCCTACGCGGGGGCCTCCGCAGCGTACAAACGCCTTGGGCGATACGACGAGGCGGTGCGTTCCTGGCAAACCGCGCGGCGTCTGGCGGCGCGCGCTATTTTCTCAAAGGCGCTTCGGCGCTCGTGATCTCTTGGAGGTATTCGAAGAGTTGCGGCAGCGAGATGCGCTCGAGTCCGGTCTGCGCCGCAGCGGCATCCTCGTCCTCACCCTCGTCGCGAAGATAGCAGCGCGTCTCGACACCGGGCTCGTTCTCGCTGACGAACGAGACTGCGAAGCCGCGCCCGGGAAGTTCGTCGTAGATGCGCATGGTCTGTGGGTTGATGATTTCGATCGAGTGCGTGGGGTTGTGCGCGTCAAAGACGAGGATGCGCAGGTGCTCGTAGTTCGTAATTTCGATCGATCCCACGACGAATACGTTCTTGGCCGAAAGAAACTCGTGCCCGCGTTTGCTGCGCGTCGAGACCTCGTAGAAGACGCGGTGCGCGACGAAGCGATGCAATATCTTGCGTAGGGTCGCCAGGGAGGCGAGCGTCTCGGTACGGTTGCCCCGCGTATAGATGATCTTCACGGGTGGACGAGAGGGCTTGCACGGGTCCGCAGGTCTACCCTGCCGAAGCGCTGCCGCGGTATGTTCTCAGTCCCCGACGTCCTCGTGATCTCCGTCCTCGCGTTGCTGCTCTTCGGACCCGAGCGGTTGCCCAAGGTGATGCGACAGGCCGGACGCATGATGCGCGAGGTTCAGAATACCTCGCAGTCGTTCATCACGGAGATGGAGCGCGCCGCCGACGTGCAGGAGCACGCCTCGGCAGAAGAGCCCAGCAATTCAAAGCCCTAGGGAAAGAGCTTCCTTAGATATTGAAGGATTGGCGAATTTCGGAGATGCGCTGTTGAACGAGTGTGCGCACCTGCTGGTTGATGCGTTCCTTTTGCTCTTCAGGTAGCCGTCGGTACACCAGATAACCCGCAGCGGAGACAATGCCGCCGAGCAGCCCGAAGAGCAGCGCTTTCCCGACCTCATGGCCGTCGTCGACACGCTCGTAGCTCGCGGATGCGTTCGGCGCAAACGGGCCTTGATAACCGTTGCTCGCGGTGTCGGCGCCCGAGCACGGCTGCTCGGGCGGCTTGGCGCGGAAACTCTCAGACATGGGGACCTCCTTTCGCGACTGAGGATACTCTTACCCGGTTCGTGCAAGCCGCCGGCGTATGCAAACGTGCGAGGGGTATTGTTTGGCGATGCGAGCAATCGACAGCTCCGCCGTCGCGACGATCGCCCGCACGGCCGCGTCGTCCCGGGCTTTCGCGGGCCAGCGTAGACGGAAGTCGCCCGGGCGTTGGACGGCCCGCACGAGAAGGCCGGCATGCTCTTCTAGCCCGAGGCGCGCGGCTTGGAGAATCGCCGAGGCCGCGGCGCACACGACGTCCTCGCCGTACGCACCGGCCTTCGCATGACCGCGGGCAAGAATCGAGGTAGTCCGCTTACGGCCGTCCCGGTAGAAGGTCACCTCGAGCATCGCACGCCTAGGCGACGCTGATCTTCGTGATCTTGACTTCGGCGAAGTGTTGCCGGTGGCCGGAGAGTTTGCGCACGCGTTTCTTCGGCTTGTAGTGAAAGACGAGGATCTTCTTTTCGCGACCGCGGCGGACGACGGTCCCCGTCACCGTGGCGCCGGCGAGCGTCGGGGAGCCAACCTTGACCGCCTCGCCGGATCCGGCGAGGACCACGCGGTCAAAGGTGACGTCTGCTCCCGCCTCGTTCGAGAGGTCGCAGCGAATGACGTCGCCCTCGGCGACCCGGTACTGCTTGCCGCCGGTCTCGATGATCGCGTACATGACCTCGGTACGATAGCAACGCCCGCAGGGGATGTCAACGGCGCTTGACGGCCCGCTCTCGGCGTGCTAGAGTAGTCTGAAAAATAGAATAATCTGCAAGGAGCGCTAAAAATATGGAGCCCTCGGAAGCCCGCGAGCACTTGGAGATGGCCGAGCGCATCGTCGCCGCCTCCACCCGACATCTCTCGATGCGATACGCCGCACCTTCCTTCATCGTCTGGGGGGTGGCGAGCGGCACCGTCGATCTCATCTACGGGCTCATCGCACGCGGGTTCGTTCCGCCGGCGACGCAGTGGATCGGCGCAGCGCTACTCGCCGGAGCGGTGATCTTCAGCGCGGTCTACGGAAGGAGAACGAGAAACCTCGAGTGCGGCCTCACGTTTCTTCAGCGCGAGTTTCTCAACGTACTCTGGATCGCGATGAGCGTGGCGTTCGTCGTGATGGTCGGCGGATGGAACATCTTTCCGCTCTTCGCGATGGGAGCGATATGGGCCGTCGCCGCCTCTATCGTGCTCTTTTACATCGGATTGCACGAGAACCGTCGCGCACTCTCAGGCGGCATCATTCTCGTCGGCTCGATCGTCATCGGCAACTTCATGCCCTCGATCGTCGGCTACGTCTTGGCCGCGGGCTTCTACCTCGGCTATGCCGGTTTCGGCATCGCCGAGCTGCTGGCCCGTGCATGACGCCGTGGACGAGCTCTTGCTTTCGAAGGTGAGGCTCGGCATCGTCTCCGCACTGCTTGCCAGCGAGTGGCTGTCGTTCAGCGCGCTCGCCGAGGCGGCACAGACGACGGGCGGCAATCTTGGCGCTCACCTCGCGAAACTCGTCGATGCCGGCTACGTAGAAGAAGAGAAGCTCTTCGTTTCCAGGCGGCCGCAGTCGCGCTACCGTCTCACCGCGCGCGGGCGTAAAGCCTTTCTGCACCACGTCGCACAATTGCAATCGTTCGTCAAAGGAGCCTCATGAAACGCCTCGCAACCCTCGTCCTCACCGCCGCCGCGTACGCGCTCAGCGCGTCGTTCGCTGCGGCCTCCGTTCCGCCGCCGCTGCCGCCGGCCGTCGCGACGTTCGACGTCGGATCGCTGCACGTCCAACAGTTCGGCAGCGGGCCGAGAACGCTCGTCTTCATTCCAGGCCTCACCTGCGGTCCGTGGGAGTGGAGCGGAGAGATCACGCATTTCGCGTCGTCGTACGCGGTGTACGCGCTCACGCTTCCCGGATTCGACGGGCGGCTGACGATTGCGGGCCCGCTCTTCCAAACGACGACGGCGGACTTTTGGAAGTTGCTCGAGAGCAAGCATATCGTCAAGCCGGTCGTCATCGGGCACAGCCTCGGCGGGACGATGGGCTTCATGCTCGCGACGCAGCATTCCGAGCTCCTCGGCGGCGTGATCGCCCTCGACGGACTGCCGATTCTGCCTGGAATGAACTTCATGCCGCGTGCGCAGGTCGAGCAAATCGCTTCGCGGACGCAAGCGCAGATCGCATCAACGACACCGGCGCAGTTCGCAACCTACGAACGCACGACGGCGGTTCCGCCGCTCGTCACCGCGCCCGGCGACGCGGCGGCGATCTCGATGCTTACCGGGAAGAGCGATCCGGGCACGACTGCGCGCTGGCTCCAAGAGGACATGTTGCTCGACCTGAGACCGCAGCTTCCCAAAGCCACGGTGCCGATTCTGCTGATCGCGCCGTTCGACGCGAGCGTAGATGCGCAATACACGCTGACGACGATCGCCAAGAAGCAAGCGTACTATGCGAGCCTCGTCGCCGGCGCCCCGAATCTCCATATCGTGATGGTCGACCACTCGCGGCACTTCGCGATGTACGACCAGCCGCAAGCCGTCACCGACGCGATCGCGCAGTTCCTTGCGACGGTGAACCCATGAAGACGCCACGCCTCGTTGGCGCGCTCGCGTGTGCGGCGACGCTGCTCCAGGCGCACGCCAGTGCGCAGACGCCGTCTGCGTCGGCATCGCCGTGGCCGCCGCCGTTACCCTCGAACTGCAGTACCGTCCGGCAGCCCTTCATCGGGACGATCTGTACGCCGCCGAATCGCGGAAGGCATCCGGCGGTGATCCTCCTCGGCGGGTCGGAGGGCGGAGACGTTTTGGGGCGGGCGCTCGCGCCGCTCGTCGCCGCGCACGGGTACGTTGCCGTCTCGGTTGCGTATTTCAAGGAGCCCGGACTGCCCCAAGTGCTCGTCGACATCCCGGTCGAGACGATTGGCCGTGCGCTGAATGCGATTGTCGCGCGCCCCGACGTCGATGCGGCACATATCGGTATCCTCGGCGGATCGAAGGGCGGCGAGCTCGCGCTGGTCGCGGCATCGACATATCCGGCGATCACCGCGGTTGTCGCGGATGTGCCGTCGCCGTTTGCATGGATGGGACTCGGCCAGTATGGCGTGCCCGACGGTTGCTCGTGGACGCTCGGCGGCAAGGAACTACCGTGCGTGCCCGCCGATGCCGCAGCCGGTCAGCAGATCGGTTCCGAGTTCATGACCCATCGGCCCATCGTATTGCGCGCTCTCTACGATGCGTCGATGCAGAGCGATCCGGCAGCCGTGCAGGCAGCGTACTTTCACCTCGAGCGCATCCACGGTCCGGTGCTCTGCCTGAGCGGTGACGACGACCAGCTTTGGGATTCGCCGGAATACTGCAAGATGACGATGAGCTATCTGCAGGCGCACCATCATCCGTACGCGGATCGCGCCATCGACTATCCGAACGCCGGCCACACATTCCTGTGGGCCATCCACGGGCCGCGCTCCGCGATCACGGCGATTTCCCTTCCCGGCGGCGCGAGCATGGCGTTCGGCGGGACCGTCGCCGGCGACCAGCAGGCGGCGGCGCAGGCCTGGCCCGTGATCTGGCAGTTCTTGTCCCGGGCTTTGGGTGGGTAGAAGTCACGCATGAGCGTTCACGTCTACGGCATCAACCACGTCGCGATCGAGGTTGACGACGTCGAGAAGGCGGTCGCCTTCTACCAAGATGTCTTCAACCTCGAGAAACTAGACGAGGGAGAGGGCGATGCGTTCTTCAAGATCGGCGAGCACCAATTTCTTGCGATGTTCGAAGTGGAGAAGCCGAACCCCGATCGGGTTCGTCACTTCGGGCTGATCGTACGCGACGAGCAACAGATCGCGGACGTGCGCGAGAAGCTGACGAAGAAGTACGGCATCAAACTGGGGCCGCACTTTCGCTGCGACTTCATCGACCCGTTCGGCAACCACGTGCAGGTCGTCGACCTACACGATGAGTCACTCGTCTGGCTCTTGCCGTATCAGGAAGTGCAGAAGGCTGGGATCGTCTTCACCGGAGAGTAAGGGCGCTAGCGGCGCTTGCGGCGCGAACTGTAGACGACGCGCGGTTTCGGCGGTTCGACGCTCGCCTCTGGAAAGAGCGGGTTTTTCGAGCGTTCGAGGCGTTTCCCGAGCAGGTACTCGATGCTCCTGATGAGCGGCTCTTCTTCGGACGAGACGAACGTGATGGCGTCGCCCGCGGCCTTGGCGCGAGCGGTACGGCCGACGCGGTGCAGATACTCCTCCGCGAGGCCCGGAACGTCGTAGTTGATCACGTGCCCCAACTCGGCGATGTCGATACCGCGCGCGGCGAGGTCGGTCGCCACGAGGACGCGATATTTTCCGCGCTTGAAGTTCTCGAGCGCTCGGGTGCGCTGCGATTGCGAACGATCTCCGTGGAGCAAATCGCTCGCAATGCGGTGTTTCTGGAGCGCCGCGGCTAGGCGATTTGCGCGCGCTTTCGTTCGGGTGAAGGTGATGGCCGAATAGATGGAGTTGCCCTTCAGGAGTTCCACGAGCAGCTCGGTCTTCTTGTCCTGCGGAACTGCGTAGAGGGTCTGCCGCAGCGTTTCGACCGGTGCCGGCGCGCGTGCGAGTTCGACGCGAACCGGATCGCGAAGCATCTCGCGCACGAGTGCCGAGATCGCAGCCGGTAACGTCGCGGAGAAGAAGAACGTTTGGCGTTCCTTCGGCAGGCGCCGCAAAATGCGCTGTACCGCCGGCAGAAAGCCCATGTCGAGCATGCGATCCGCTTCATCGAGCACGAGCATCGAGACGTCGTCGAGCCGAGCGGTGCCGCGCGTCATATGGTCGAGGAGCCGCCCCGGCGTCGCGACGATGATATCGGCGCCGCGCTTGAACGCATCGACCTGCGGTGCGAAGCCGACGCCGCCGTAGACGGCTGCGATGCGGATCTTCGTATGCTTTGCGAGCGCCGTGAGATGCTGGGCGATTTGCTCGGTGAGTTCGCGCGTCGGCGCGAGAACGAGTGCCCGCGTCTTGCCGCGTGGCTGGCGCAGGAGCGCGCTCAGCAGGGGAAGGCCGAAGGCGGCCGATTTGCCGCTTCCCGTCTCGGCGCTGGCGAGAATGTCGCGCCCTTCGAGGCCGGGCGGGATCGAGAGTACTTGGATCGGCGTGGGTTCTGTAAACTTGAGGTCGTGGACGCCGCGCAGAAGCTCCGGCGGCAAGCCGAGGTGTTCAAAAGTAGGAATTGTTTTGCAATCTTTCACGAGAGCGCGCGGCTCGATCGTCAACGAAAGATCGCGCAAAGGGTTTCCTCATTATCGCACGGCGATGGGGCCGGCGTCAAATCGGCGTCTTTGGCAGCGTCCTTTACGTGGAAACGGTGTAACGGAATTGGCCGGGTTTCCACTCGCAGACGCTGCCGTCGCGCATGACGATTGACTCGCAGCCGTCTACCTCCGGGTTGAAATCGGCGTTACGCGCCTTCGTGGCCGGCCAATCGACGTTCGGCTCTTGCCGCGCTGCAGCGCGCGCCTTCACGTACGAAAACTGCGGGCTCTTCGCCAACTCGTTGAGGGCTTTGACCAAACGCTGGGCGTCGCTCACGGTACCAGCGTCAATCGCTCGCGCGCGGCCGCCTCGACAGCATTGCGCGAGTAGGGTAGTGCGAGCAGCCGGCCTGCGATCCAATCCGCGGCTTCATCGGTGTAGTGGCCCGAGCCCGGCTCGCCGGATTCGCCCTGCGGGAGCGAGATGCCGCCGGCATCCCAGTTGCCGACGTCCCAGATCGCGCGAAAACTTTGCGAGAGGGTCGGCGACTGCACGTGAATGGTGAATGCGTCGCCGTCTCCGGGGAACGTGGTGCCGTTCAAGAACGTGATGCCCATTGCGGCCAGCGGATGCAGAGGCGTTACGGCTCCCGCAACGCCCCAAGGCTCCACGATTGCTCCCTGCACCGGCATTCCTGGTCCAACCGCAAAGTCGATCGGAAGGCCGGGATATTGCGTGCGGCACTCAATACGACGGGCTTGAATCATGAGCGGCAGAACGCGCTGGTTGCCCCTCGCCGTGAGCCGAACCCGCGCGCGATAGGCGATGGTTCCGGCTCTTGAATCACTCGCGAAGCGGCCGTCCCATCGTGCGAGCAAAGCTACGGGAACCGGAAAGCGGCGCTGCATTCTTGCCCCGTAAGGATCCCGCACGTCGCACAGCACCATGCGCGCGAGATCGTGTTCGGGCAGCGAGAGTGTGTCCATCTGCATCTGCGCGAAGTGGCCGACGTCGTAGCGCGATCGCGCTTTGAGCAACTGCGCGATGCGGTAGGCGCGGTACGGCGGCGCGAACTCTGGGCTCAGGCGATACGGATACTCGGGGCCGTACATCTTGTTGTTTGCGCTCCAAACGATCGCATCGCGCGATGGTGCGACGCGCGGCAGGCGCTCAAACGGAACGTTCGCGTAGGTCCTCGCGAGATCGCGCGACGGGTGGATGGAGCGCGCCCAGGCCGGGTCGTCCGGGATCCTTCCTGCGAGTTGATAGGCGACGCGACCAGCGGTATCCGCGAGCACGAAGTTCTGTGTCGGCCCTGGATACGCGCGGAGCGCTTGCGATGCGTCCTCGATCGAGTGCGCGCGATCGAGACCGTCGAATGTCGAGAGCTGCGAGGTCGGATCGGCGTATGCATCCCAACGCACGAGCACCAAGCGGCCGCCGGCGAGCACTGCGCCGAACTCGCGCGTTCCCCGGTAGTAGCGCGCATGCGCGGGCAGGCCGAAGCGAACTCCAAAGGTTTCGGTGACCCAGCTCCCACGGTCGAGATTCGCCGGAGCGTCGAAAACCGAGAGCGAGGCGACGGTGCCGTTGGTGGCAGCCCAGGCGATGCGATCGTTGTGTCCGAGAATGACACCCGGCAGTCCGGCGAGCGTCGCGCCTGCGGCGTGGTATCCCGGGAAGCGTAGATCGACGAGATACCAAGCACCGGGAATGCCGAGTCGGAGATGGGGATCGTTGGCGAGCAATGCGCGCCCCGTCGTGGTGTGTCCCGCGCCGGCTGCCCACTCGTTGCTCCCCGCAGAGGGCGGGATCGCGAGACCTGCGATCGACGGAACGCAGTTCGGCGACGCGGAGATGCGCGTTAGTCCATCGGTGACCGGCGCGTCGTAGCACGGATCGGTAAGCGGATGGAGGCGATCGTAGAGAGACGGCGACACCGCACGCTTTGCGATGTCGGTCCAGAGGTCGGCGAGGTCGAGCACGATGCCGAAGCTCGCGACGAGCGAATCCTGCGGCCGCCACGGCTGCGGTTGGTAGAGCAGCATGCGGAACTCAGGCGGCAGCGGTTGCGTGCGCATCGCCGCGTTCACGCCGTCGGCGAAGGCTTGGAGATCGTTTTGCGACCGCGCCGGAAGGCGCTCCCATTGCATCTGCGCAAGCTGTTCGACCGGCAACGTGCGCTCGCGTTCGTCGCTTTGCAATGCTGGTCGGCCGAGGATCTCCGCGAGTCTACCCTCGACGAATCGGCGCGTGAGATCCATTTGGAAGAGCCGGTCCGAGCCTTCGGCGAATCCCTCGGCGAAGAACGCGTCGTGCTCGTTATGTGCCGCGATGTGCGGCACGTCGCGTCCGTCGCGCAGAATCGTCACCGGCTGCCAAACGCCGAGCCCCGAGATCGTGCCAGAGGTTCGCGCGATCTCGCGCATCCCGATTGCGACGTTTCCGGCGTATGCGGCTGCGACGACGATGAGTGCGAGCAGAATCCAAGCAGCGACGCGAACGGCGCGTCTCACCGCTACGCCTCCACGTAAATATTCTCGTCGCTATCGACGCGCACGGAAAACGTTCCGACGGGCAATACCGCGGGCAGCGTCACGACGTCGCCCGTGCGCACGTCGAACGTCGCTCCGTGCCGGGGGCACACGATGCAGTTTCCTTCGAGTTCGCCCTGATCCAACGGTCCGCCGTCGTGCGTGCAGACGTCTTCGATCGCGTAGATCGCCCCGTCGACGTTGCAGAGCATCAACTCTGTGTCGCCCGCGTGAACGACCTTCGTCGTCCCCGGCGCGATATCCGAAACCCGAGCAACTCTATATTCGGTCACGCATCTACTCTTAACCGCAACGGGTAGCGTACCCCTTCGGTCGAAAGCCTCCGACTTTTCGAAAAAAGCCAGGGATGGCGTACTTCCTTTGATGTTTTCGAAAAGCGGCGGAGTAGGAGCGGCCATGGACGGCCGCGACGAACGTCTCGAGACGGGAGGGGTACGCTACCCGACCGCGCCTTCCATCTCCATCTTCACGAGGCGATTCAACTCCACCGCGTATTCCATCGGCAGTTCCTTGACGAAGAAGTCGAAGAAGCCGTTGACGATCATCGCGACGGCGTCGGCTTCGGAGAGGCCGCGGCTCATCGCGTAGAAGAGTTGATCCTCGCCGATCTTGCTGACCGAAGCCTCATGCTCGACGGTCGAGCGTTGCTCGTGGATCTTCATCGTCGGCTTCGTATCGCTCGACGACTGGTCGTCCATGATCAACGCGTCGCACCGAACGCGGGTCTTCGCTCCCACGGCGCCGGGATGAATCTCCACCAAGCCACGATACGTGGTCTTGCCGCCGTGTGTGGTTACCGCTTTGTTGGTGACGACGGATGTCGTGTTCGGCGCGGCATGTATCACCTTCGCGCCCGCATCCTGGTGCTGTCCTTCGCCGGCAAACGCCATCGAGAGTATCTCGCCGCGCGCGCCCTCGCCCATCAGGTAGATCGAAGGATACTTCATCGTGAGGCGCGAGCCGATATTGCCGTCGACCCACTCCACGGTTGCGTTGCGGTGTGCGTACGCGCGCTTGGTCACGAGATTGAAAATGTTCCGATACCAGTTCTGAATGGTCGTGTAGCGGATCGAGGCGTCATCGTGCGCGATCAGTTCCACCACCGCGCTGTGCAGCGAAGAGGTCGAGAACTTCGGCGCCGTGCAGCCCTCGATGTAATGAATCTTCGCGCCCTTGTCCGCGATGATGAGCGTGCGCTCGAATTGCCCCATGTTCTCGGCGTTGATGCGGAAGTAGGCTTGGAGGGGCATCTTCACTTCGACGCCCGGCGGCACGTAGATGAACGAACCTCCCGACCAAACGGCGGAGTTCAGCGCCGCAAACTTGTTGTCGGCCACCGGTATGATCGTCGCCAAATACTTGCGCACGATCTCCGGATACTGCTTGACCGCCGTATCCATGTCGCAGAAGAGCACGCCGGTACGATCCAGCTCCTCGGTGACCGAATGATAGACGACCTCGGACTCGTACTGCGCGGAAACGCCGGAGAGAAACTTCCGCTCCGCTTCCGGAATGCCGAGGCGATCGAAGGTCCGCTTGATGTCTTCCGGGACGTCGTCCCACGAACGCTCCGTTTTGTCGGTCGACCTGACGAAGTAGTGTATGTTGTCGAAATCGATCTCGGAGAGCAGCGCCGTGTCGCCCCACGTGGGCATGGGCTTGGCAATGTAGATTTCATAGGCAGCCAGCCGGAAGTCGCGCATCCAGTCCGGCTCGCTCTTCATCGCGCTGATACGCTCGACGATTTCTCGCGTAAGGCCCCGCTCGGACTTGAAGACGTAGTTCTCCGGGTCGTGGAAGCCGTGCCGGTAATCCTGGATCAGCTCCTCGGGGGAGGCCTTCAGTTGGGTTGCCATCGCCTCGTGAGCGTACCTGTAGGAAGGGGCTTAGTCAAGATTTTGAAGCATTAGATTCAAAATCTCCATTTTTCGCCCCTCGCCCTCCCTTATCGGCAAGCCCTTTACACTCGGGTTGTGGGGGGGTATGATGGCGCGGAACCTGCGGGGGACCGCGGGTCGGACGGTTATGGGGAAGGTGCGCCCTTTCGCACCATCGCGACGAGTCGCCCGTGCACCGGAAACGCGCCGGCAAGAGCTCGTCGATAGGTCGGGGACGTGAACTGCACCGCAGGCGCCAGCCGACGAAGTCCGGAGGTGGGATTCCCCCTTAAGCAAGGGGCCCGAGGAGAAGCGGAAATTGAAGTCACTCGGTACCCATATCGTCTGTGAGCTTTCCGGGTGCGATCCGGCGGTGCTTACCGACGTGGATGCGGTTCGCGACATGATGATCGGGGCGGCCAAAGCGGCGCGCGCGACGGTCATGGAGGTCGCCTTCCATCGATTTCACCCCCAGGGGGTTTCGGGCGTCGTCGTTCTCGCCGAATCCCACATCTCGATTCACACGTGGCCCGAGTTGGGTTATGCGGCCATGGACTTCTACACGTGTGGGGACCACACCGATCCTTGGCTCGCATGCGAGTACGCGGCGAAGATGCTGCGAGCGAAGAGTTCGATCACCTCGGAGGTCAAGCGCGGCGTCCTGCAGTCCGGCGACGGCCGTTTCACCCATCTCGTTACGCGCGACCACGACTCGCGCGTCCTTTCCGCCTAAACAAGAGAGAATACCTCGCCCAAGACCGAGCATTGGAGCTGGTACGTCGAGCAGTTCGCGCCGACGGAGCAGCATCATCACGCCATCGACCGCGTCCTCTTCACCGGCCGCTCGGAGTACCAGCAGGTCGCCGTGATCGAAACACCCGTCTACGGCAAGATGCTCGTGATCGACGGC
Source organism: Candidatus Tyrphobacter sp. (assembly GCA_036567865.1). Classification (GTDB taxonomy): domain Bacteria; phylum Vulcanimicrobiota; class Vulcanimicrobiia; order Vulcanimicrobiales; family Vulcanimicrobiaceae; genus Tyrphobacter. The sequence continues at coordinate 46,043 of DATCTQ010000023.1, forward strand.
GACACGCAAAGCTCGCAAGGCGACGAGCGCATCTATCACGAGTCGCTCGTCCATCCCGCGCTGGCCGCCTCGGCAGCGCGCTCCGAGGTCTTGATCCTCGGCGGCGGGGAGGGCGCGACGCTGCGCGAGGTGCTGCGCGCCCCCGACGTCGGGCACTGCACGATGGTCGACATCGACGGCCTCGTCGTAGACGTGGCGAAGAAGTATCTGCCGGAATGGTCGGACGGCGCCTTCGACGATTCGCGCGCCGACGTGATCGTCGGGGACGCGCTCGCATTTCTGCGCGAGGATCGCGGGCACTTCAACGTCATCCTCTCGGACCTCACCGAGCCGCTCCCGGACTCCCCGAGTCACCCGCTCTTCAACGACGACGTGTTCGTGCTGGTGAAAGCACGCCTCGCCGCCGGCGGCGTCTACGCGCTGCAGGCGTCGACGGCGTCGTTTCACAACGCGGCGCTGCACTGCAAGATGGCGCGTACGCTGCGCAAGCATTTCAAGTACGTCGCGTCGTACTTCACTCACGTGCCGGCCTTCGATACCGACTGGGCGTTTCTGGGCTGCAGCGACGACGTCGACGTGGCAGCCCTCGACGAGCGCGCGATCGAGCGCTACTGCGGTCGCCTGCGCGGTTCGAGCTTCTTCTACGATGCGGTGACGCATCGCCGGCTCTTCTCGTTGCCGGTTTATCTGCGGCGGCTCCTTGCCGAACCGGGAGACGTCTTTTGAGCGCGCGCTTCGATGGTAAGACCGCGGTCGTGACCGGCGGCGGCAGCGGGCTCGGGCGGGCGATCGCACTGGCATTCGCGCGCGAAGGGGCGCGCGTCTGCGTGATCGGGCGAAGGCAAGAGAAACTCGACGAGACCGCGGCGCTCGCCGGGAACGCGCCCGTCTTCGGCCTTTGCGCGGACGTGCGCGACCCCGCACGGGTCGAAGCGGTGATGCGCGAGATCGTCGAGCGCACCGGGCGCATCGACGTGCTGGTGAACAATGCCGCCGGCAACTTCGTCGCTCCCTCGGAGACGCTCTCACCCAACGGCTTCAAGAGCGTCGTCGACATCGTGTTGCTCGGGACGTTCTACTGCACGCGCTTCGCCTTCGACGCGCTGCGCGAAAACCGCGGCTCCATTCTCAATATCGTCGCTGCGTACGCGTGGAGCGGCGAGCCGGGCGCGGTACATTCCGCCTCCGCGAAAGCGGGCGTGCTCGCGATGACGCGCACGCTGGCCGCGGAGTGGGGGCGCTTCGGCATCCGCGCCAACGCGATCGCGCCGGGGCCGGTTCACACCGAAGGAACGGACAAGAACCTCTGGTCGGTTGCGGAGGTGGAGGCGCAGGTGCGCGCACAGGTTCCGCTCGGTCGCCTCGGCGAGCCCGAAGACATTGCGCATGCCGCCCTTTGGCTCTCCTGCGAGGAGGCAAGTTGGGTGAGCGGTGCGACGCTTTGCGTCGACGGCGCACATTGGCTGCACGGCGGCACGTTGAACTTCCGCTCGTTCTTCGACGCTGCGCTTGCGGGCGCGACGAAGGCTGACGTGCCGTGAAGATCGATCGCGATCGCGCCGTGCGGCAGTGGGAGAAGCAGAAAAGCCATTTTGTGGCGCTGCTCGATCTGCGGCTCGAGCACGTCGAACACGGCAAGGCGGTGATGCGCATGCCGTGGCGCGCGGAGATATCCAACGGCACCGGAGCGATTCATGGCGGCGCGATCGTGAGCCTTTGCGACACGGCATTCTACATCGCGCTCGCCTCGATCTACGGGCGAGACCAAGACACCACGACGGTCTCCCTCCAGTGCAATTTCCTGGCGCCGGCATTGCCGCCGCACGATCTCGTGGCCGAGGCGACGGTGTTGCGCGCGGGCCGGCGAATCTGCTACGGCGAGGTGCAGGTGCGCAGCGGCGAGCGCCTCGTCGCGCATACCACGCTCAATTTCTTGAATACGTATCCCGCGGAGAAGCCCAAAGCATGAATCAAGCGGCTGCGCGGCGCACCGCTCTGTACGACGAGCACCGCAAACTCGGCGCGCGCATGGTCGAGTTCGGCGGATTCGAGATGCCGGTTCAGTACGCGAGCATCCTCAAGGAGCACGATGCCGTGCGGCATCGCGCGGGCCTCTTCGATCTTTCGCACATGGGACAGTTTCGGATGGAAGGCGCGCAGGTCGCCGCCTGGGCCGACACGCTAACGACCAATCCGGTCGCGACGATGAAGCCGATGCAGGCGCGCTACAATATCTTCTGCAACGAGCGCGGCGGCGCGCACGACGATACGATCTTCTACCGGTTGCCGGACGACCGCTGGCTGCTCGTCGTCAACGCGTCCAACGCTTCGAAGATGTGGTCGTTGCTGCACGAGCACCCCTCCGACGGCGCCCGATTGACGAATCGTCACGGCGAGGACGCATTGATAGCGATCCAAGGGCCCGCCTCGGTCGCGATGCTGCAGCCGCACGCCGACGTCGACCTCGCGGGCATGCGATACTACTTCTGCGCGGAAGGCGAGATCGAGGGGGTGCCGGCCTTAATCGCGCGCACCGGCTACACGGGCGAGGACGGGTTCGAGATCTTCGTCGACGGCGCGTTTGCCTCGAACATCTGGGACGTGCTGCTCCGCCGGCATGGCCGCGAAGGGCTGGAACCCTGCGGTTTGGGCGCTCGCGACGTCCTGCGTCTGGAGGCGGGAATGCCGCTCTACGGTCACGAGCTCACCGAGGAGATCACCCCGGTGCAAGCCGGCCAGAAGTGGGTGGTCAAGCTTTCGAAGCCGGCCTTCACGGGCCGCGAGGCGCTTGCGGCGCAGATCGAACGCGACGATTACCCGCGCATCGTCGGCTTGACGATGGCCGGCCGCGCCCCGGCGCGCGAAGGCTACGCCGTGTTCGCCGGAGAGCGGCGCGCCGGCGAAGTTCGCAGCGGCTCTTTCGCGCCTTCGGTCGGCGGCGGAACGAACGTCGCGACCGCCCTGGTAGGGCGCGAAAGCGCAACCATCGGGACGAAACTAGCGGTCGAGATCCGAGGCACGCGGCACGACGCGACCGTCGTCCCACTTCCATTTTACAAGAGGAGCTAGAAATCGGTGGCGCTATCGGAAGGCCTGCTCTACAGTAAAGAGCACGAATGGCTTCGCGTCGAGGGTGAGTTCGGGATCGTCGGAATTACCGATTACGCCCAGAACTCGCTCGGCGACATCGTCTACGTCGAGTTGCCGAGAGCGGGGAAGCAAATAGCGCAGTTCGGAGGAATCGGCGTCGTGGAGTCGGTCAAGGCGGTTTCGGATCTCTTTTCGCCAATCTCGGGCGAAGTGCTCGAGGTCAATGCGGCGCTGGAAGGCGACCCGGCAGCAGTCAATCGTGACCCTTACGGTGAAGGCTGGCTCTTGAAGGTCAAGTTGAAGGACGCGGACGAAACGAAGAACCTCCTCTCGGCCCGCGATTACGAAAAACTGATCGCCGAGTAGCGCGGCGCATGGTAAGAACAGCGTGCAGCAGCCGTCCTGTCATCCTGAGCGTAGCGAGCGCAGCGAGCGAAGTCGAAGGACGGATCTGACCATTGTATACGCCGCACACGCAACGCGATATCGCGCAGATGCTTGCCGCAATCGGCATCGATTCGATCGAAAAGCTTCTCGCAGTTCCCGAGGCGCTCGCACTTCGCGGAGCGCTCGACGTCGTTCCGGCGTTGCCGGAGTATCAGATCCGCCGCCGGATCGAGCAGCTCGCGAAGCGGAATGCCGGTGCCGATTGCATCGCGTTTTTGGGCGGCGGTGCCTATCGCCACTACGCCCCCCCCGCGATCGCGGCGCTCGCGATGCGCGGCGAGTTCCTCACGGCCTACACGCCGTATCAGGCCGAGGTCTCACAAGGGTCGCTGCAAAGTATCTATGAGTGGCAGACGTACATCTGCCTGCTCACCGGGATGGAGCTGGCGGATGCATCCGTCTATGACGGAGCGACGGCGCTCGCGGAGAGCGCGATCATGGCGATCAATGCGACCGGGCGCAGGCGCCTCCTGATTTCGCGTGCGATCCATCCGAACTATCGCGCGGTGCTGCGAACGTATTGCGAAGGGCTCGACGTCGCCATCGACGAGATCGCGCTCACGCAGGACGGCACGACCGATCTCGCATCGCTGGCGTCGGCCGTCGCATCGCACGAATATGCCGCGGCCGCGGTGCAGTCGCCGAACTTCTTCGGCAACGTCGACACGCTCGATACCGGGGCGCTCGCGGCGGTGCGCACGAGCGGCACCGTTCCCATCGCGGTCGTCGCGGAAGCGCTCTCACTCGCGGCGCTGGCGACGCCCGCATCGTGGGGTGCGCAGATCGTTGCCGGCGAGGCGCAATCGTTCGGCGTGCCGCCGGCATACGGCGGCCCGCACGTCGGATTCATCGCGACGACGAACGAACACGTGCGCCGCATCCCCGGGCGCCTCGTCGGAAAGACCGTGGACAACGCGGGCCGCCCCGCCTACGTCTTGACGTTGCAAGCGCGCGAGCAGCATATCAGGCGCGAGCGAGCGACCTCCAATATCTGTACGAATCAAGCGCATTGCGCGTTGATCGCGACGATCTACCTCGCCTTGCTCGGCAAGACGGGATTGCGCAACGTCGCGGCGCTGAACCTCGAGCGCTCGCGCGAGCTGGCGACGGCGGTCGCCAACGCGGGCGTGAAGCCGAGGTTCTCCGCGCCCTTCTTCAACGAGTTCGCCGCCGACGTCGGCCGCCCGGCCCGCGGCGTACTCGCCGGACTGCAAGAGCGCGGCATCCTCGGTGGGATCGACCTGGGCCGCTGGTATCCCGAGTATGAAAACTGCATGCTCATGACGGCGACGGAGCTGACGACGTCGAGTGAGATCGCGAAGGTTGCTGCGGCACTCAAGGAGGTCGCGCATGCCCGCGTCGTCGTCTGATCGTACCGCCTCGCCCTTGATCTTCGAACTCGGGCAAGAGGGGCGCGCGAACCGCTACGTCGAGGAGGGGAAGCCGCTGCAGAGCTTCCTTCCGGCGAACGTGCTACGCGACGAGCTTCCGCTGCCGGACAATACTGAGCTGGACGTCGTGCGGCACTTCACCCGGCTCTCGCAGCGTACGTTCGGGATCGACTTGGGCTTCTATCCGCTCGGCTCGTGTACGATGAAGTACAATCCGCGCATCAACGACGCGCTCGCAAATCTGCGCGAGTTCGCCGATCTGCACCCGTTCGCGCCCGACGAGCTTGCTCAGGGCGCGCTTCAAGTGATGCACGAGTTAGAGCGGAGCTTCTGCTCGCTCTTCGGGATGGCGGCCTTCTCGCTCAACCCGGCCGCCGGCGCTCAAGCCGAGCTCGGCGCGCTGCTGATCGCGAAGAAATACTTCAAGGATCGCGGCGAAACGCAGCGCGACAAGGTCATCGTCCCCGACACGGCGCACGGCACGAATCCCGCCTCGGCGACGATGTGCGGCTTCAAGGTGATCTCGTTACGTAGCGACGCGCACGGACGCGTCGACCCGGCGGAGATTCGTAAGGTGCTCGGGCCGGATACCGCAGTTTGCATGATGACGAATCCGAACACGCTCGGGCTCTTCGAGGAACGCATCCACGAGGTCGCCGACGCCGTGCACGAAGCGGGCGGCCTCATGTACTACGACGGCGCGAACGCGAATGCGCTCATGGGCAACGCGCGCCCGGGCGACATGGGCTTCGACCTGATGCACCTAAATACGCACAAGACGTTCACGATCCCGCACGGCGGCGGCGGCGCGGGGCACGGTCCGCTCGGCGTCGCTGAGCACCTCGCCGAGTACTTACCGACGCCCTACGTCGTCAAGGATGGCGAGACGTACCGGCTCGACTTCGATCGCCCGAAGTCGATCGGTCCGATGCGCTCGTTCTGGTCGAACTTCGCACACGCGGTGCGCGCGCTCGCGTATCTCTATGCGAACGGCGCGGAGGGGCTCGTAAAGGTCTCGCAGTACGCGGTGCTCAACGCAAACTATCTGCGGGTGAAGATCGCGGAGTTTCTCGAGACGCCGTATTCGGAGATCTGCCGCCACGAGTTCGTGGCGTCCGCGCAAGCGCTGAAGAAGGAGACAGGCGTGCGTGCGCTCGACATCGCGAAGGCGCTGCTCGACCGCGGCTTCATGGCGCCGACGATCTATTTCCCGTTGATCGTTCCGGAGTGCTTGATGATCGAACCCACCGAGACGGAATCGAAAGAGACGCTTGACGAGTTCGTCGCAGCCTTGCGCGACATCGTGGCAACCGCGAAGCGGGATCCGCAAGCGCTCTTCGACGCCCCGGTGACGACGGTGGTCGGTCGCGTCGACGAAACGCGCGCGGCAAGACAGCCCGACCTCAGGTGGACGCCCCCTTCGGCTTCCAAGCGCACTTAGCGGATCGCGCGGCTTCCCCGAGCGTTGCATCGATCGTTGCGAGCGGAAGCTGCGCTTGCAGCGCGAGGGCAAGATATGCGGCGTCGTACGCGGTCAGCCGATACTTGCGTGCGAGCTTCAGCGTTGCATGCGCGTCAGGCATCTCGGTCGTGATCGGCAAGTGGAGAATCTCCGTCAAGGTGAGGTCGGTCGCAGCCTCGTCGATGCGACCGCGGCGTTCCGCTTTGGCCAATGCTTGAACGACCTCGGTCATGAAGTTCCCCGGGACGAGTGCGCCGGTCTGCGCGGCATACTCGAGCGCCGGATTTGCCGCATCGCCGTTTTCGTCCGCGAGCGCCCATGCGATGACCGTGCAGGCGTCGGTGACGATCACCGGCGCTCCTCATCGATCAGCTCACGAGCGCTGATCGGCGCTCCCTTCAGCCGAGCGCGCAGCGCGCGCAGTCGCTCGAGCGCGAGCTGACCGCGCGTTTGCCGGTCCTGGTCGATCGGGCGCAACTCGGCAACCGGCTTCCCGTTGCGCGTGATGATCGTCGTTCGCCCCGAGAGCGCATCATCGACGAGCGCCGAGAGGCGTGTTTTTGCCTCAAAGATGCCTACCGTTCTCATGGTAAAAACTAGTATAACGAACTAGTTTATTTCAGGCAAGGCGCCCCCGGAACGTCGATCCTTTTCCATGCGGCTCTCTTGGGGGCGGAGGCTATAATGAGGGTAGTCGAGAGGCGCGCGAGGCGCCTCTCAAGTCAGGTGAAGGCGGTTCTACGGGTCATGCGGATCAAGTATGAGGTTTCGGCAGGCGGATTGCTGCTGCGCCGCAACGCGTCCGGCTACGAGGCGCTCTTGATCGGCCGCCGCTCGCCGCGCATTTGGACGCTACCCAAGGGGCACGTCGAAAAGCACGAGTCCCACGAGCAGGCGGCTCTCCGGGAGGTCCACGAGGAGACGGGCTGTTGGGGTGAGATCGTCGGGCGTCTGAACGAGATCGGGTTCTGGTTTTTCGTCGGCAAGGCGAAGCACCGCAAGAGCGTAACCTTCTACCTGATGCGCTATCTTTCGGGCGAGGCGAACAATCACGACCATGAGGTCGAAGAGTGTCGCTGGTTCGAGGTCGGTGCCGCGCGGCGCGCGCTGAAGTACGTGAACGAGAAGCGCCTCGTCGACTTGGCCCTCGACTATCTCGCCGCCAATCCCGAGGCGCTCGGCGAGCCGCCGAGCCTTCTGCCCGCGGCCGAGCAGAAGAGCTCTTGAGCCAGATCGCTACGGAAACACCCCTGACGGTCGCGCCGGAGCAGGGCGCCTGCCGCGTGCAGTTCGACGTTTTCGACGGGCCGCTCGACCTGTTGCTCCACCTCGTCAAAGAGCAGCAGCTCGACATCGCGACGGTGCCGCTCGCCCTCGTCGCCGAACAATATCTCGCCTACGTCTCCATGATGGAGAATCTCGACGTCGAGATGGCCGCCGAGTATCTCGTAATTGCGGCGACGCTCCTCTACCTGAAATCCAAGGCGCTGCTGCCGCCGATTCCGCAAGAGTTTCTGGAAGAGGACGGCGAGACGCCGGAGGAGGTCGAGGAACGGCTGCGTCGGCGCCTTATCGCCTACTCGAAGTATCGCGACATGGGCGAGGACTTGCGGGCGCGGCAGTACGAGGCGAGCGGATACTTCGTGCGCGACGCCGGCGATCCATCGAGCGACTTGGTGCAGCGCTACCGCGTCGACGCCGAGAAGCTGAGTCGCGCATTCATCGCCATGCTTCGCGAGGCGCGGCCGGAGAAACGGGCCATCGTGCGCGAGAAGATCTCGGTGCTTGCCCAGATGGATTACATCGTGCGTGCGCTCAAGGATCGCGGCGAGGTGTTCTTCTCCGTACTCTGCCACGAACTCGGCGCGACGCGTGAGATCATTATCGCTACCTTTCTCGCGGTCCTCGAACTGGTGCGACGACATCGCATCGCCTACGATCAACCGGCGGCCTTTGACGATATCCGCCTCCTCCCGATCACGCGCGAGCGGTAGGCATGCCGATCGAAGAGCACGTCGTTCCCTTCGAGCCGATCGAGTCGCGCGGCGACGGCGAGGCGTTGCATGCCGCCGCCGAGCGTATCGCGCGCGCGGTCGAAGCGCTGCTTTTCGTCGCGAGCGAGCCATTGGAGACAAAGCGTATCGCGAAACTCGTGGGCGAGGACGAAAAGGCCGTGGCACTCGCGCTACAGCGCCTCGAAGAAGAGTACGCGGAACGCGGCATCGTCGTCCGCGAGGCCGGCGGCGGTTACCGCTTCGCCACGTCGCCGCTCGTGCGGTCCGCGGTCGAGGCCTACCTGCTGCCGCCGAAGACAACCCTCTCGGTGCAGGCGCTCGAAACGCTGGCGATCGTCGCGCACATGCAGCCGGTGACGAAGAGTGAGATCGAATCCATTCGCGGCGTGAACTCCGACAGCGTCGTCTCTACGTTGCTCGATCGCAATCTCATCGCGGAAACCGGGCGCAAGGACGTCGTCGGACGCCCGATGCTCTACTCGACGACGCCGCTGTTCTTGGAGTCTTTCGGATTGCGTTCGCTCGAAGATCTTCCGCCGCTCGAACTCGAACCCGGTCAACCACTCGAACTCAACCTGCCGTGAGGATCGGTCTCCACGTGCGCGTCGGCGGCGGGTACGCAGCCGCGGTCGCACGCGCGAAAGCGGTCGGCTGCACCGCGATTCAGGTCTTCTCGAGCAATCCGCGCAGCTATCGCACCGCGGCAATGAACGTCGCGGCGCTCGACGAGTTTGCAGCGTTACGGCGCGAAGCGGGCATCGACCCCTGCGTGACGCACACGCCCTACCTCATCAACCTCGCGAGCGATGATCTCAAGATCTATCAGGGCTCTCTGCGTCTGCTCGAAAACGATCTTGCGGTTGCAGCGCGCGGCGGCATTCGCTACGTGAACACGCACCTCGGCTCATACGGGAAGCGCGATCGGAAGGCGGGCTTCGACGCCATCTGTCGCGCGCTCGAAACGGCGCTCGCGGCGATCCAACCCGGCGTCTACCTCGTGATGGAAAACTCGGCGGGGGCGGGAAGCCTCGCGGGCGGTACGCTCGAGGAGTTGGGTCGCTTCGTCGCGGTGCTCGACCATCCGCAACTCGGCGTCTGTCTCGATACCGCTCACGCGTGGGCCGCCGGCTACCAAATCGACTCCCAGGCGGGCGTCGACCGCTTCCTTTACGAGGCCGCGGAATGCATCGGCTTCGATCGCATCCACATGTTCCATTTCAATGACACGGAGGTGCCGCTCGGAGGAAATCGCGATCGGCACTGGCACATCGGCGAAGGCAACATCGGTATCGAAGGTTTTCGCGCATTGCTCGTCCGTCCGGAGTTGCGCGAGAAGACCGCGATTTTGGAAACCCCGGGCGACGAAGCGGATGACGAACGCAACATGCAGACGATTCTGACGATCGCACGCGGCGGCGCCGCCGTGTAAGATGTTCGTCGCACATTTCGACGTCGACGCTTTCTACGCGAGCGTCGAGATTCGCGACGATCCGAGCCTGCGCGGCAAGCCGCTCGCAGTCGCGGGCAGCAGTCGACGCGCGGTCGTGCTCACCGCGTCGTACGAAGCCCGGCCGTACGGCGTCCGATCTGCGGTGCCGCTCTATCGCGCCCTCGAGGCTTGCCCGCAACTCGTGGTCGTCCCGCCGCACATGGCGAAGTATAAGGCGGTGTCGCGCGAGATTTTCGAAGTTTTTGCTTTGCGCGGACTTCCGGTCGAAGGGCTCTCGCTCGACGAAGCCTTCATTGCTCTCGGCGACGTGACGTTTGACGGCGCGTGCGAGATCGCGCACGCGATTCGAGAGGAAGTCTTCGCCACGACGCGGCTGACGGTCAGCGCCGGCGTCGCGAGCGGGAAGATGGTGGCGAAGATCGCGTCGGACTCGTGCAAGCCCGACGGCTTGCTCGGCGTCGTGCCCGGGACCGAAGGCACATTCTTGGCGCCGTTGCCGGTCGCACGCCTCTGGGGGATCGGGCCGAAGACGCAAGCGAAGCTCGAACGCGCCGGCATCGCCACCGTCGGACAACTTGCAGCGCTGGACGATGCGTCGCTGCGCGAGTTCTTCGGCTCGTGGAGCGCACGAGTGCGCGACCTCGCGCGAGGCCTCGACGATCGCCGCGTCGCGCCCGAACGCGAAACGAAGTCGATTTCGAGCGAGGAAACGTTCGAGTACGACGTACGCGATGAGTCACGGTTGATCGCGTTGCTGCGCGAGCAGGCTTGCGAGATCGCCGCGGCGCTCGAGCGCGAGGATTCCAGCGCGCAGACCATCGGCATCAAGATCAAGCGCTCGACCTTTGAAATCCTCGGCCGCCAGACGCATCTCACCGAGCCGACCCGCGATGCGCGCCGGATCTTTCGCGCAGCCGTGTACTGTCTTCGCCGTGCGGAATTGAACGGTGCACCGGTTCGACTCTTGGGCCTACGCGTCGCCTCGCTGGTCGCGGGCGAGCCGAAACAAACCGGGCTCTTCGAGCGCAACCTTCAGACGTGATCGGTCGACCAGACTCCGTCGGCGGGCGAGGGGCGTTCGGAGAGCGCGCACCAGCGCTTCCCTAACTCCGAGAGCGGCGCGATCATGAAGATCGCGTTTCGCCGTTCGCGAAGCAAGCTGCGCGGGAGCAGGCGGCGCGCGCCATCGGGCGGCAGCCAACCGGAAATGCGGCGCAGGTCACCCGCGGCGCCGCGCAGCAACGCGGGGACGAGCGCGTCGGCGCCGTTGCCGGCGAAGCCGAATTCGTCGAGGGCGTACGTGTCGCGCTCGGGGATGCGCATCCCAAACGCGTACGCGAACGCCCCGCGGCCGTTGCGCACGACGAAGTGCGCATCGGCGCCGCGCGTGTGCTCCGATCCGTGACGCAAACGCATCCGAATCCATTCCCAGACGAGCGGCGTACGCGTGAAACTCCAGGCGCGGGTACGATCGAGCATCGAAAAGCAGCGGCGGATCCCGTCCCAGTCGCGCTCTTCCAACCGCGCGATCTGGACGCGCCCCGCCGCCAAATCATCCGCGCGCAGCGTCACGACACGCGAGGGCTGCAGCCGAAAGCCCAACTCTTCGTAGAAGCGCGGACGAATGTCGGAGAATAAGTACACGGCATCGTATCCGTCTGCACGCGCTGCGTCGAGCAGCATGCCGAGCATGGCAGTCGCGTAGCCGCGTCCGCGCAACGGCTCGGGCGTGAAGACGGCCCCGACACCACAGACGCGCAGACGGCGCGCGCCCAGGCGAACGGTGCGTTCGTAGCGCTTGCACGACGACGTCAGCGCTCCGTCGTCGTCGTACAGGCCGAGCGTGCGGTAGTAGCGCCGGCCATATCCGCTCTGCGCGATCTCGAGCGTCTGCGTGACGTAGGTATCGAGATTCCGCCGCCCCGCCCAGAGTTTCGCCGAAAGCGGCAGTACGAGGCGCGCATATTCCATCGGCGAGATTGCGCGCAAATCCATGACCGCTCAGCGCAGTTCTTCGAGAAACTCGGGAGCACTCGTGCCTCGCGTCGCCCGGCCCCATGCGGTGACGGATAGCGACCGTTTCGCGCGGTGCAACGCGTAGTCGAACGTACGGCGCTCCTGCGTATTGTAGCGATCGCGCGCTCTCACGCGATGAACGTAGTACGTGAACTTCGCGGTACGCGCGGCCTTCGCATCGCCGACGTTGTCCTTCGGAACGATGCCGAGCCTTGGGCTGAAAAGGAATGCGTCCGGTGCGTACCAGCGGGGGAATGCGCCGGGCCGAACGTTTGCGACGATCACGTGATCGAAGGCGCGTCCTCGCGCGGATTCAACGTCGAGCAGGTGCACGAATCCGTCGCCTTCGACCGGCGAGCAGGCTTCGAGATCGCTCGTCGCGCGGCGTTCGGCATCCGCGAGCACGTGCGCGAGCGTCGCATCGGCATGGGTTTGGAGAAACGCGTTGAGGCGCTCGAGCAGGCGATGCAGAATCGATTCCTGAGCGCGCGCCCGTGCCGATCCCGGCGTGCCCTCGCGTGCCAGCCCCTCGCTCCAGATCAGACGCGCGAACTCCTCAAAGGGTAACCCGCGCTGCGCCTCGATCCACCCCTCACGCAGCGCGCGAAGGCGTTGCACGCGGGCGCGTGCCGTCTCCGAGAGCGCGTCGTCGCACCGGCCCTGCAAGAAGTTCAAACCCAGGCGTTTGTTGCGCTCGGGATCTCGCTCTCTTACGGCGGAAGGCGCGCGCGGAGTTTCTTCTTCGAAGAGCACGGTCTGGCGGTCTGCCGGTTCTCCGCAGAGCACGGCAAGCGAGGCATCGGACAAGCCCATCGCGGGATTTTCAAGCGTGCGGAGCAACCAATCGTGGCGAAAGGGATCGTGGAGGTTCCAGATCAGCGCGAGTGCATCGAGCGCGCGACGATCTGCGAAGAGGTTGTAATCACCGGCGATCTGCACGGGGATACCGCGATCGAGCAGCGCGTTCTCGTAGACGGTCGCTGCGCTGACGGAGCGCAGGAGGACCGCGATCTCCTCCGGTGGCGCGCCGTCGCGCAGAAGATCCGCTACGTGGCCGGCGATCTCGTTTGCCTCTCGATCTTGCGATGCCGGACGCGATACCGCGGCGTGCGGCGCCTGCCGGTATCTCTGCGTGAGTTCGACGCGTTGTGCGACGGCCTCGAGGGTCGCAAAGACGCGCTCGCGACGTGCGTCGGCGCGGAGTTCGCCCGATGGATCGCCGGCGAACGTGACGCCGGCGAAGCCTTTGCCGTAGATCGCCTGCAGGAAGTGCAGTTCGCCGGTCGTGAGGTCTTGCGCGTCGTCGACGAATGCAAGCGCGTAACGCGAGCGGATGCGGGTGGCCGGCGCCGGATCGGCGCGCAGGCGTTCGATGACGAGCGCAAGCGCATCGCGGCCGGTCACGCAACCCTGTTCCTGCGTGCGGCGAGCGTAGGCGCGGAAGAGTTGCGCGAGCAGCTTGGCGAGATCGACTTCGCGCCGGTACTGCCGCTGCAACTCCGGTTTCGAAGCCGCAAGGGAGTCGCGGTACTCGCTCTTCGTCGCATACATCAAATCGGGATGGGCGAGATTGGGCGGGTTCGCGTAGAACTCGGTGGCGCCCGCAAGCGCGCGTTCTAGGAATGCATCGGGAGAGATCAGTGCATCGCTCAGCCTGCGGGCGAGACGAAACGCCGAATCGAGGAAGCGCTGCGGCGAACGCAGGCCCGGAACCTCGGGGTCGATCTGGAGGTCGAGTAACTCCGACTCCATCGCGAGCAGAGGTGCCGCGGCCGCTTCGAACAGTGCTTCCGCCTCGACGTCGTCGACGAGTCGAACCGCTTCGCCGGCCTCGTGCAGCACCTCGAGCGCGAGCGCGTGGATTTGCGGCGGTGCCGGCGCTTTGACGCCCGCGACGAAGGCTCCACCGAACGCTCGCGCGCGCTCGATGCGCGCGCATAGCGCCGTCGTCTTGCCGGTTGCCGCCGCCCCGACGATCGCAAGCGCATCTTCGAAAGAGGCCTCGACCGCTCGCTGCTGCGCCGGGTCGAGCATCGTCGCGATCACCGGCCGAATCGTTCGCCGTCCGGCGGCGGGCGGCGCGAGCACGCGGTCGTGTAGGCGCAGAAGTAGCACGCTTCGGGATCCTCGGTAACCGGAAACGCGCGCGCCTCCGGGGCGGTCAGTTCTCTGCAGATATCGAGCATGCGGGTCCTCGCGCGCTCGAGGTCCGCGACCGACACGGTGCCGATCGGCGCGGCGCCGCGCGCGGGAGCCGCCGGCACCGGAACCACCTCCAACACGACCGGGCGCACCTCGAGGAGCGCATCCTTCAGCGGCAGCAGCACGAGGCGTGCGACGCGATCCCCCGCAGCCGTGCGCACCCAATAGTAGAAGGGCAGTTGGAAATCGTCGAAATCGCGAATTTTCTCGAGATATTGCGTCGCGCTCGTCGCGATCGTTCCCGTCTTGTAGTCGACGACGCTCACCGCGCCGGTGTCGTCGTTACGATCGAGGCGGTCGATGAAGCCGATGAAGGCGAAGCCCTCCAGTTCGAGTTGAGCGGGCAGCTCCCGGCCGATCACGGTGAACGGGGCGCGCGCCGATTCCGCTGCCAGCCACTCGACGTACCGCCGGCCCGTCCGCCTCGCCCGCCGCACTTGCAACTCGAACTCGACGGCGGTAGGGAACCCGTCGCGATTCTCGGCGAAGGCGTTCTCGATTTCGCGCTCGAGATCGCGGTGCATCGCTGCAGCCTCGTCGGCGCGCGGCCGGATGTAGCGCTCGTGGAAGCGCTCGAGGGCAAGATGGAAGGCGGTTCCATACGCGGATGCCGCCGAGCCGGGGTCTTCGATCGCGGCGCAGACATAGCGGTAAAACCACTTGCGTTGGCATTCGGCGTATGCGTTGAGTGCGGAGGCGCTGAAGTGCGGGCGCCGCGCGCGCACGCTGCCGCGCGTCTCCGGTTCGACCGCCTCCGCCAAGGCGAACCGCGCACCTGCCGTCACACCGCGCCTTTTCTTGGCGCGCAGCCAGGCGCCTCTCCAGTCTGCGTATAATCGCGGCGGATATGCGGCGCATCGTGGTCGGAATCACCGGAGCGAGCGGCAGCGTTTACGGATATATGGCGCTGCAAGCGCTGCGTGCGATCGGCGGCGTCGAGACACATCTCGTCCTCACGGGCGCGGCGCGGCGTACGATCGTACTCGAAACCGAGATGAGTCCGGGAGATTTCGAATCGCTCGCCGACGTCGTTCACAAAGAAGACGATCTTGCCGCGGCGATTTCCAGCGGATCGTTCATTACCGACGGAATGATGGTGATCCCGTGCTCGATGAAGAGCGCGAGTGCGATTGCCTACGCGTTCAACAACAACCTGCTCGTACGAGCCGCCGACGTCTGCTTGAAGGAAGGACGCCGCCTCGTCCTCGTCGTGCGCGAGACGCCGCTGCACCTCGGCCACCTGCGCACCCTCGCGCAGCTCGCCGAGATCGGCGCAGTGATCCTGCCGCCGATCCCCGCGATGTATGCCAATCCGCAGTCGATCGACGACATCGTCGCGCATACCGTCGGGAAGACTTTAGATCAGTTCGGCATCGCCAACGAATTGTTCAAGCGCTGGCGCTCGCCAAGTTGAGTTATACTGAGTTTAGGCGCTGTTGACTAAGATAGATAAGATACAATAAGATTGCCATAGGTGGACCCCGTTAAGAACCCCTTCAACCCAGGAGCGGGAACTCGCCCGCCGGCTCTTGTGGGTCGCGATGAGCTTCTCTCGACCTTTGACCGTGACCCTGAAGCGTGCCATCACTGGCCGACCAGGCAAAAGCATTATGCCCACGGGGCTGCGGGGCGTTGGAAAGACCGTGCTCCTCAATCGCTTTGGAGAGCAGGCAACAGCCGCCGGATATGTCAGCGCGTCGATTGAAGCACCCGAAAGTGGAAATCTACCGGGGCTCCTAGCCTCGTAGCTCCGCTCAGTGCTGTTCGAGCTTGATAGGCTGGGCGCGCTCTCCGACGCCGTAAAGCGCGGGTTGCGAGTTCTCAAGAGCTTCAGTATAACGCCCCGAACTGACGGAATGCCGACCTTTGAGATATCCATTGACCCGGAACTCGGGCGGGCAGATTCGGGGGACCTCGGCCGAGATATCGGGGACCTAATCGTCGCAGTCGGCGAGGCCGCTCGCGATCGTGGCCGTGGCCTGTTGATATCCATTGATGAGATCCAATATCTAAATGAGCTCGAGCTGGGAGCTCTCATATCAGCGGTTCATCGAACGACGCAGCTCACGCTTCCCGTTGTGCTTGTCGGAGCCGGCCTTCCGCAGATTGCCGCCCTTGCCGGCGAAGCAAAGTCTTATTCAGAGAGGCTTTTCAACTTTCCGCGCGTGGATTCGCTCGATGATCCGGAGGCGCGGGAGGCAATCGAAAGGCCCGCTGTCGACGCAGGCGTACGGTTCGACCGCGCCGCCCTGGATGAGATAGTGCGGCTGACGCATGGTTACCCGTATTTTCTTCAAGAATGGGCGTACCATGTTTGGAATCACGCTACCAGATCACCAATCACATTGGCGGATATCAGGAATGTAGAGGCGCCAGTCCTGGAACAACTGGACAATAATTTCTTCAAAGTCAGGTTCGATCGCCTAACACCGACGGAGAAGCGCTACTTACGCGCCATGGCATCGCTCGGTTCAGGCTCGCATCGTTCGGGAGAAATAGCCGAAAGATATGGCGCGAAGGTCGAGTCTGTAGCTCCGATGCGGTCAGGCTTGATTCGGAAAGGAATGATCTTCAGTCCACAGCATGGCGAAACGGCGTTTACTGTTCCGCTGTTCGACGAGTTCATGATGAGAGTTATGCCGTAGCCCGAGTTCTGGGCCCGATCCGCTAACGGCTCCGCCGCGATTCCGCGCCATATTCTTTTGTCGTAACCAGCCTCTCCGCCAGGGCGACGTCGCTTGCACGATCGACGTTAACGGCGGTTTCCGCATAGGGAGAGATCACCGCGCGCACTTGCGCGCCGAGGAGTTCTCGAGCGCGTGCCTCCGCGTCGGCGATCGAGAGGCGTCCCAGCGCGTACTTCGCCAGCACGCGGAAGCCGAAGAGCGAGGCGAGGCGCCACGGCTTCTTTCGCGCGGCGCCGAGTCGTTCGATGAAGCGCTCGAGCGCGGGGAGCACGCGCGGGCGCAGCGCGACGAGGCCGCCGCCGCAGAAGACACCGTCGCGCAGGCGTGCCCAGGTGTGCGGCACCTCCGCGTACTTCGCACGATGGACGCTTCGCTCGACGCAGCCGTAGCCGATCTCGCCGTCGAGCGCGAGCGCGCGCGCCGCGAAATCGTCGATCGCGCCGGGTGTGAGAATGGGCAGATCCGACGTTGCGACGAGCACGAGTTCGTTCACGGGCAACCCCTCGAGGCCGCTTCGCAGGCTCTCGCTGATGCGAATGCCGTCGGGGCGGCATTCGTCGGCGAGCGCGAGCGCGGCATCGCCGCGCATCGCGGAGGGCGCAACGGCGATGATCCGATCGACGGCGGAGGATGCGCGCAAGGCCGTCAGCACGCGTTCGACGAGCGTTCGACCCGCGACACGCACGAAGGCTTTGTTTGGAGCGCCCGGCTGCAGCGCGGAGACGTCGTCCGGCGGTCCGCCCGCGAGCACGACGGCGATCATGCGCCCGCCGCCTGCCAACCGCCGCCCGACGCAAACGCCGTCGCAAAGACGGCGAAAGCGGGCGGGAGCTGCAGGCGCTGCGCGATCGCGTCGCGCGCCGCGACATTCGCCGCCAGCGCGAAGACGCAGGATCCCGATCCCGAGAGCAACGGTCGCTGCGCGCCCGCCGAATGCAATGCGCCCACCGCTCGCCGAACCGACGGCTCCTCCATCGCGAGGTCGTGAAAATCGTTCGAGAGCAATGCCTCGACCGCGGCATAGTCGCCGCGCTGCAGTGCTTCGACGCAGGCGAGGGAGGGCGAATCGCTGCGCGGTCGGATTTTGCGCTCGCGTCGGTCGAGCGCGGCGTAAGCCTCCGCGGTCGAGATATGTGCAGGCGGCCGTACGATCAGTACCGGCCACGCCGGGATTGCGCCGAGCGCCGTCACGCGTTCACCTGTTCCTTCGACCAGCGCGGCCGTCCGAGCCAAGAAGAAGGGCACGTCGGAGCCGAGGCTGTGCCCGATCGCCAGCCAGTCGAGAGCAGGAGCGGGACCGAAGACGCCTTCCATCGCGGCCAGCAGGATTGCGGCCGCGTCGCTCGATCCGCCGCCCAAGCCTGCTTCGACGGGAATGCGCTTTCGCAGCGTCACCTTTGCATGCGGCTCGAAGCCTGCCGACGCGAGCGCGCGAAGGGCGCGCAGCGCGAGGTTCTCGTCTCCGGCGAGCGAGGCGTCGTCGCAGGCGAAAGCGAGCACGCCGCTTGGATCGACCTCGATTTCGTCGGCGAGTTCGAGCGGGACCATCACGCTGCGAAGCCCGTGGTAGCCGTCTTCGCGTCGTCCCAGCACCTCGAGCGTCAGGTTGATCTTGGCCGGAGCGCGCAGCGTTTTCGCCACGAGAGCGCGATGCGCGAGCGCGAGCGGGGCATCCTGCCCGGAAGGCGCGGCCGCCGGCACGCAAAAGGTTGGGGCATGGGGCCCAGCTACGACGCGCAGCACAACGAGTATTGCGCGTACGTCCTCTCTGAGGATATGACGCCGTACGGGCTGCTGTTGGGCAACTACAAATCCTACGCGCAGTCGACGGCGAAGGGTGGCGTTCGCGGCCTATGGGACGCCGACACCGATCGCATCATCTTCGGCACGCACCAAATCGCCTATCGGTTACGGGACGGCCGCCAGACGCTTTTCCCGTATCAAATCACGCGCGAGTTCACGTTTCTACCGTACGCGCAGCTCTCCGAGTTTACGCTGGAGAACCGCCTCCACGTCACCGAGGCTTTCTACGTTCCCCACGGGGCGGCGTTCGACCGTGCCGTCTCCTTTGCCGTCGACGTCACCCTCTATAACTCCGGCGCTTCCGAGATCGAGGTCTCGCTTTTCCCATGGGCGCTACTAATCGGCCAACGTTTTTACGGCGAGCCCGAACATGAAGTTCAAGCGCACGTCGACGGGCGCTATATCTGCTCGCGCAATCTGGAGACGGGTGGCGAGCGCTGGTGGGGCGGCTCGCGCACACCGACCGCCGTCAACCTCTCGCTTCGCGAGCAGGTCTTGCTCGAGCACATGCGCCGCGGCGCGCTCATTCCGGGAATCGAGAATCACGAGCTCGGCGAGCTGACGCCGGAGGCGGCCGAGCTGGTCAGCCGGCGCATCTTCGGTGCCTTCGAGTATCGCATCGTCGTCGCACCGGGAGCGCGCGAGTCGCTTCGGCTCGCCGTCGTCTATCACGCGGGCGGCGTGGAGCGCAGCCGGCCGGTATTGGAAGCGCTGCTGCAGGATCCGCGCGCACTGCACGACACGCAGCACTATTTCGGCGAGCGCCTCTCCGACGCGCGCATCATGACGCCGTCGCCGCTCATCAGCCGCGGCGTCGTGTGGGCAAAGGCAAACATGCTGCGCATCGTCAAGGAATACCCGCAGGGCTGGGGTTCGACGAATTCGCCGCCCTCCGACATCCTGGTTTCGCGCGACACGTCCTGGTTCGTGCACGCCTACGACTACTTCTGGCCGGAATTTAGCCGCGATGCGCTCGAAGTATTCAATCATTTTGCCGACGAGAGCGGCCTCATGGTCGAATATGTGCGCGGGGTCAACGGGTTCAAGACGAGTTACGACCTCAATATCAACGACGATACACCGCTGCACTTGATCGCGATGCTTCACCACTACAATGCGACGCTCGACGATGCGTGGGTGCGGGAGCACCACGCGTTGATCGTCAGGACAGCAGACTACCTGCTCTCGCAACGCGATAGTTACGGCCTAGTCTTCTGTAAGGCCTCGGGCGTGGACATGTACGGCATCTCGTCGTGGCGCAACATTATTCCGTACTACACGCTCGATGGCGCGGTGACGGAGATCAATGCCGAAGCGGTCTTCGCCCTCGAAGCGGCGGCGATGCTCTGCGCCGTGGTCGAAGACCAGGAGCATTGGGAGAAGTACGGCCAGGAAGCGCAAAACCTGCGCGCGGCGATGATGAACCAGCTCTACAACGAAGACACTCGCGCGTTCGTGCTCAACTACGATCAGGATCGCAACTACCAAGATAACTTTACGGCCGACGAGGTTTTCCCGGTGCTCTTCGGCGTCGCCGCGCACGAACAGCGCCGCGCGATCCTCGACCGTCTGCTCGAAGGCGATTTCGTCACGCCCGTCGGCCTGCGCACGATTTCCACCGCGGATTCGTGGTATTTCCCGTCCTACGGGTACGGTTTGCTCGGCGGCGTTTGGCCCGATCTCACCATGTGGTTCGCACTCGCGCTCGCGCGGCATCATCTGGTCGATGAGGCCGTGCACTTTCTCGATGCGACCTACGAAGCGATGGAGGGCGGCAGCCCGCGAAACACTGTTCCCGGCGAGTTCGGCGAGTGGTTCGACGGAGGATCGCTCAGCAATCGCGGCATGTACCTCTCGCCGTGGACCGGCGCGAAATATCTTTGGGCGGTCGCAGAGACGGTGGGCGGTCTCGACGGTTATCGCACGAGCGGGCGACCGCACTTGGTTCCGTTGCGCCCGAAGGGTTGGGAATGGGTCGCCGCTGCGCGTGTACATTGGGGCGGCCGGCGGTGCAGCTACGTCATCGATCTGCGCAACGACGTGATCTACGGCGACATGCCGGAGCTGTCGGCGGAGGAGCCGTTCACGTGTATACATGCGGGCCGCGACGTGAGTGACGAGGTGACGACCTCGCCTGTCGAGGTCGGTGCGGTCGCCTTCGAAGACGAGAACGGCGCCGTTCGGATATTCCTGGGGAATCTATACGATCGCGCGCGCGACGTGGCGGTCGAGTTTCGCGGTCACGCCGCGCGCGTCGAGATGAAGGCCGGGGCCCTGGCCGAGGTGCACCTCATGGGTACCCCGACGACTCGGCGGGCCCGCGCCGCGCGGCTCGACGTCGTGCGCCCCGCCGCGGCTCGGCGCTCTTAGGAGCGACAAGCTCCTTAGGACTGCCTTCGCCCGGCGGCGAAGGCTCCGCATCCTTGGATCCCTCCAAACGATTTGCGGCGCTCGTCTTAGCGCTCGGAACCGTCGTCTTGCTGCTCGCGATTGCGGTTGGGCAGCGCATGGGCTATCGCTTGCTAGGCCAATCCACCGAGTTGACCCCAGCGGTCCTTCCCACGGTGCTGATCACGCCGGAGCCGGCCGACGCGAACGGCGGCGTCTACGGGCCGGACTGGCGCCGCTCGCAGACGCTCTCCGGCGCTCCGGATCCGGGCTTCCCCGACCCACGTGTGCCGCCCGCGCCGCTCCCGACGCGCCCGCCCGCGCCTCCGCCTCCGAGCCCCGAGCGCGCCACGCCGACGCGCAACCCCAACATCCCCATCTGGCGGCAGAGCCCGATTCCCACTGAATCGCCGGTTCCGGCCTCGCCGCGGGCCGCAGCGACCGGGGCTGCACCATCGCCGGGTGCAACCGCGCACCCACCCTGGTAGGATAGAGCTGGTATGGAACAGACGGGAACCGTCAAGGTCAAGCGCGGGCTCGCGCAGATGCTCAAAGGCGGCGTCATCATGGACGTGGTCACGCCCGAGCACGCCGTCATCGCGCAGGAAGCCGGCGCGGTATCCGTGATGGCGCTCGAACGGATCCCCGCCGACATTCGCGCGGCAGGAGGCGTCGCGCGGATGAGCTCGCTGGAACTGATTCAGGCCATCATGGACGCGGTGACGATCCCGGTGATGGCCAAGGTCCGCATCGGACACTTCGCGGAGGCACAAGTCCTCCAATCGATCGGCATCGACTACATCGACGAATCGGAAGTGCTGACGCCCGCTGATGACAAGTATCACATTGAGAAGCACGCGTTCACGACGCCGTTCGTCTGCGGCGCGCGAGACCTCGGAGAGGCGCTGCGCCGCATCGTGGAGGGCGCGGCGATGATTCGCAGCAAGGGCGAAGCCGGGAGCGGAAACATCGTCGAAGCCGTGCGCCACATGCGGGCGATCGGCGATATGATCCGCGAACTGAGCGTCGCGCCGAAGGAGGAACTGACGGCGCGCGCTCGCGAGCTCGGCGCGCCGCGCGAGCTGGTGGCGGAGGTCGCGCGCGAGGGGAGATTGCCGGTCGTGCTCTTCTGCGCCGGCGGCGTCTCGACGCCCGCCGACGCCGCGCTGATGATGCAACTCGGCGCGGAGGGGATCTTCGTGGGCAGCGGCATCTTCAAATCTAAGGACCCGAAGCGCTTCGCGAAAGCGATCGTCGACGCGACCACGCACTACGAAGATCCGAAGATCGTCGCGGAGGCTTGCCGATCGCTCGGTATGCACGAAGCGATGCCCGGGCTCGACGTGCGCAAACTTCCGGAATCGGAGTTGCTCTCGCACCGAGGCAATTGATGGCGGAACGCGATCCGGTCGTCGGTGTGCTCGCATTACAGGGCGACGTCGAAGAACACCTTGCGGCGCTGCGCCGCGCGGGCGCGCAGGCACGCGCGGTAAAGACGCGAGAGCAACTCGGCTCGCTCGACGGCCTCGTCATCCCCGGGGGGGAGTCGACGACGGTGATGAAGCTCTTGCAGCGTTTCGGCATGGATACGCCGATCGTCGAGCGCGTGCGACACGGAATGCCGCTCTGGGGCACGTGCATGGGCCTGATCGTCGCCGCGCGCGACGTTGTGGACAAGCAGCAGCCGACGCTCGGGGTGCTCGACGTAACCGTTCGGCGGAACGCCTTCGGGCGGCAGAACGAGTCGGCGGAAGTCGATCTCGACATAGCGGCGCTCGGGCCGGAGCCCTTCCCAGCCGTGTTCGTTCGCGCCCCGTGGATCGAGCGCGTCGGCGACAAGGTCGAACTGTTGGCTTCACGTGACGGCCATGGCGCGATGGTGCGCGAGGGGAACGTTCTGGGTACGTCGTTCCACCCCGAACTCACCCGCGACCCTCGCGTCCATGCGTACTTCCTTTCGATGGTCGAACGCGCGCGCGAAGGGGGCCCGTGCGGCGAAGTCCGCGCGGGGGCGCGCAGTGCAGTTGACGCCGCATAGCGGCGAAAGCGCAGCGTAGCGCCAGGCGCTGCGCAGGGTGCATCGCCATTCTAAAGGGGGCCCGCAAATAGGGAAGTGCTCCACCGCCGCATAAGATTGCGCGGCGGATGAGTACCCATGCAGCCCCGGACGCGCAGGCGGCCGGTTTTCAAGGGCAGGTGCCTCCCGTCACGTCGGTGATGACGGAGGTCATCGGCATGCTCGTGCTCTCTGCTCATGCATACATGGGTGAGAAGGAAGGGCGCGAGGGCGACCTTCCCTCGGCGGAAGTGGCGATCGACGTGGCATCGCTCGCCTTCGAGCGCGTCAAGGAGCGCCTCACCGCGGAGGAGCGCCTCGCGATCACGCAACTGCTGACCGAGACGCGCTTGGCATTCGTCAAGCGGCGCGAAGGGTAGCGATGCAGAGCGACGTCCTCGTCCTGAACTTCACGTACGAAGCGCTGAACGTCACGAGTTTCCAGCGCGCCGTGAAGCTGCTCTTTGCCGGAAAAGCGGAAATCGTCCACAATCTCGAACGCATGCTCGCCTCGACGAGCTTCGAGATGCGCATGCCGTCGATCATTCGCATGCTCTACTACATCAAGCGCCCGATGCAAAGGGTCGCACTAACGAAGAAGAACGTGCTGATTCGCGACGACCACACATGCCAATACTGCGGCGCGCACGGCGAGCGCCTGATGACGGTCGACCACGTCACCCCGAAGAGCCGCGGCGGACCATCGACGTGGGAAAACCTCGTCTGTTCCTGCATGCGCTGCAACAACCGAAAGAACAATCGCACGCCGCAGGAGGCGAACCTCTCCCTTCGCCGTAAGCCGCGCCAGCCGAAGTATATCCCCTGGATCCAGGTCAAGCGCAACACGCTGCCCGACGAATGGGGCAAGTTCTTGTTCCTCTACAACGTCTCCATCGACGAAAGAATCGAAGCATAAGGCCCGGGTGAGGGCGGAGCTCCGACGGCCGAAGTTGAACGTGTCCGATGTGACCGACGTCCGGCTGTTCGCGCTCCTCTCCGCCGCGCTCCGCGCCGCGGCGTTTGCGATTAGCCACCACTCCACGACGGCCAAGGGAATCTAGGGAGTTCAACGTCGAGCGCGCTCGAGCGCGCGTGATTCTTGTCCCCTTTTCTTTTTCCGGCAGGAGTGCCACGTCCATGGATCAATCGAAGACGCCGTATTTTCAGGCACTGCTCGACTACGTCGATGCGGGCGTCATCCCGTTCCATACGCCCGGCCACATTCAAGGCAACGGCATGGAGCCGTCGTTCCGAGAGTTCGTCGGCGACAACATCTGCGCCATCGACTTGACGCCCATGCCCGGCATCGACGATCTGCTCCAGCCGACCGAGTCGATCAAGGAGGCTCAAGAACTAGCCGCGCAGGCGTACGGCGCCGACCATACCTTCTTCCTGATCAACGGTTCGACCAGCGGTAACCAATGCATGATGATGACCGCTGTCAACCCCGGCGACAAGATCGCGGTTCCACGCAATTCCCATAAATCGATGTTGGGCGGATTGGTGATGAGCGGCGCGGCGCCTATCTACATGCAGCCCGAAGTCGACGAGGCGCTGCATATGGACCACTGTGTGACGCCGCAGATCGTGGCCCGGACGTTAGCCGAGCATCCAGACTTGACTGCGATCTACCTGGTCTCGCCGACATATTATGGCGTTGCGGCCGACCTGGCCGAAATAGTCCGCATCGCTCACGATGCCGGGAAACTATTGCTGGTCGACGAGGCGTGGGGGCCGCATTTCCATTTTCACACCGAGTTGCCGCTCTCGGCAACGGCCGCCGGCGCCGATCTCTCCATCAACTCTACGCACAAGATGCTCTCGGCATTTTCGCAGTGCGCGATGCTCCACCAGATCGGCGATCGCATCCGTTTCGACCGTCTCCAGAGCGTCATCAAGATATTCCTCTCCACATCGCCGAATCTGCCGATGGTCGCGTCGCTCGATGTGGCGCGCATGCAGATGGCAACGCAAGGCGAGGCCCTGCTCTCCCGGACGATCGCGCTTGCGCGGGATGCGCGCGAGCGCATCAACCGCATCGACGGTCTCTACTGCTTCGGCGATGAGCTCAAGGGCCGCCCGGGCGTCTTCGACGTCGATCCGACCAAAGTGGCGGTCACGGTGCGCGGCCTCGGCTACACGGGTTACGAGGCATCGGAGTTGCTGCGCCGGCGCTACAACATCCAAGTCGAGCTGGCCGATCTCTTCAACATCGTTGCGCTCTTCACGATCGGAACCACGCCTCAGGCCGCGGATCGATTCGTCGGCGCGCTCGAAGAACTGGCTCGCGACGAGCGCCCGGTCGACATGTTCGCGCGCTCGGGCATCCTCGAGCAGCGGCTCAACCGCGGCAGCTACCGGCTGCCGAAGATTCCGCCGATGCGCATGCTCCCGCGCGAGGCATTCCTCGCGCCGACCGAGTTCGTGTCGTTTCGCAAGAGCAAAGGACGCATCTGTGCGGAGACGATCGCGCCCTATCCGCCGGGAATCCCGGTCGTCGCTCCCGGCGAGGAGATCACCGACGAGGCCCTGCGTTACTTGCGGCTGGAACTCAAGGCCGGCGTGCGCATTCAAGGCCCCCACGACGCCGAACTGCGCAACATCCGCGTGGTTAAAGAATAGGCCTATCTGGCGCGCCCGGAGGGGCGTCCCATCCGAGAAGCTGCAACTTTTTTGGACTTTTTCATACGGATGTGAAACTTCAAAACTTTGTTCTTCCAAAAAAGTGCCGCAGCGCGAGCGAGCCCGGATGGCGAGCGAGCAGCGGTTCGAGGAGGGGGCGTGCCTCCGGGCGCACCAGGTATAAGGCCACGGGAGAGAAAATGATGCGGCGTGGCTGTGAAGGCCGAGAGCATTTCCCCGAACTGGGAACTCTCACAACTCCTCGACATCTTCCCGCTCGCCATTCGTCAGGCGCTCGTGCGCCTTCCCAACGTCGAAGCTACCATCGAGGTCGTTCTCGATCTCGGCCGACCGCCGGAGGCGCGCTTCGAGCACGATTTCACGTATTTGAGCGACGCCCCGGTGACGAACGAGGACATCGCGCACGTCTGCTCGCGCGTTTCGTCCTTCGGCGGCGACAACCGCGCTGGCATCGAGCAGACCCTGCACCGCATCAGCGCAATTCGCAACCGTAACGGTAAGATCGTCGGACTCACGTGTCGCGTCGGGCGGGCGGTCTATGGAACGATCGACATTCTGCTCGACGTGTTGCGCAGCGGTGATTCCGTCTGCCTGCTGGGTCGCCCGGGCGTCGGCAAGACCACGATGCTACGCGAGTGCGCGCGCGTGCTTTCAGAAGAGCGCAAGCGTGTCGTGATCGTCGACACGTCGAACGAAATTGCCGGCGACGGCGACGTCCCGCATCCCGGCATCGGCCTCGCGCGTAGGATGCAGGTCGCGGATCCCGGCTTGCAGCACGCGATCATGATCGAAGCCGTGGAAAACCACATGCCCGAGGTCGTCGTCATCGACGAGATCGGCACCGCTGCGGAAGCCGAGGCAGCGCGGACTATCGCCGAACGCGGCGTGACGCTGATCGGAACGGCGCACGGGCAGACGCTTGAGAATCTCTTGATGAACCCGACGCTCTCCGATCTCGTGGGGGGGATCGGTGCGGTCACACTCTCCGATGAGGAGGCGCGCCGCCGCGGAACGCGCAAGACCGTGCTCGAGCGCAAGGCGCCGCCGACCTTCGACGTCGTGGTCGAGATCCAAGGGCGCGATCGATTAGCCATTCACAAGAGCGTCGGCGACGTCGTCGACGCACTGCTGCGCGGGTATCAGCCGCAGCCGGAGGTGCGCCGCCGCGAGCCGAGCGGCGCGGTCACGGTGGTACAGGAAGCCGATACCGAGTCGATGCCGGTACTGCCCGAATCCTTCGAGCCCGCGCAGATGCGCAGCGAAGCGGAAGGGGCGCTCTCGATCTTCCCGTACGGCGTCTCGCGCAGCAAGATCGAGCGCGCGATCCATAATCTGCGCGTGCACGCTTCGATCGCGCGCACGTGGGACGACGCCGATGTCGTGATCACCCTCAAAGCCCTGGAACGCAAGGGGCAGCCCAAACTCAAGCAAATCGCTTCGGACAACGTTCCGATTTATTCGATCAAGACGAACACGACGACGCAAATCCAGAGCGCTTTGCGCGACGTCTTCAACCTCGGCTCGATCGACCGCGAAGAACTGGCGCTGCGCGAGGCGGAGGAAGCGATCTATCAAGTGCTTCTCACGAACCAGGCCATCGAGTTGTCTCCAGCGACCTCGTACGTCCGCCGGATGCAGCACCAACTCGCCGAGCGGTACCGTCTGCAGTCGCGAAGCACGGGCCTCGAGCCGAATCGCCGCGTGCGCATCTTCAAGACCGAAGAATAGTGTTCTTAACGCTCGAAGGCATCGAAGGAAGCGGAAAGAGCACGCTCGTGCGTTCAATGCACGAGCGTTTGGCGCTGGCCGGCGGCGAACCGCTGCTCACGCGCGAACCCGGTGGAACGCCCGTCGGAATCGCGGTGCGCGACCTTCTGCTCCGCAGCCGCCTCGACGTTACGCCGCTGACGGAAGCGCTCCTGATGAACGCCTCACGCGCGCAGCTCGTTTCGGAGAAGATCAAGCCGACGCTGGACGCCGGACGCGACGTGCTCTGCGATCGTTTTGCCGATTCGACGCTCGCCTACCAGGGGTACGGACGCGGGCTCGATCTGCCGACACTGCGGCTGCTCTGCCTCGCGGCGACGGGCGGCCTCGAGCCCGACCTCACGTTGCTACTCGACCTTCCCGTCGATCGTCTGCCCGAGCGCCTGGCGGACAAAGCGGGGCTTGAGGACCGCTTCGAAGTCGAAGACGCCGCATTCCACGAGCGCGTGAGGCGCGGCTATCTGGAGATGGCCAAAAGCGCGGGACGCTGGCACGTCCTCGATGCGACGCTTGCGCCCGAAGCGCTCCTCGACGCGGCCTGGGACGTCGTGCAGTCGCACCGCGCCTCCTGACGTGGCGAACGAGACGAGCGCGCTCGAAGGAACGCTGCTCTTCGACGTCGTCGGGGCGGACGGACCGCGCACCTACTTCGGGCGACTGGAGCGCGGGCGAATCGCGCACGCATACGTCTTCAGCGGCCCGGAAGGTGTCGGAAAGAAGACCTTTGCGCGCCGTCTCGCACAGTCACTGCTCTGCGCCGCGCCGAAAAGCCGCGTGCTCGGCTACGACGGCACGTGCCCCTCGTGCAGGCTCTTCGAACTCGAGGCCGCGCGGCATCCGGACTTTCTCGAACACGAAGGGACGCTGAAGATCGGCGACCGCGACACCGCGGCGCGCTTCGGCGAACCTGAGGAGTTGACGGCGCGCGACCTGGTGCGGCAGCTCTCGATGGAATCCTACGTCGGCGGAATGCGCGTGTTGCTGTTGGGCGATCTCGATTTCGCGACGCACCACGCCGCGAATGCCTTGTTGAAGTTTTTCGAAGAGCCTCCCTCGGGCGTGGTGTTGTTGATCACGACGCCTTCGCCGGGGCGATTGCTGGCGACCATCCGCTCGCGGGCGATCGAGGTGCGGTTCCCGCTGCTCACGCGTGCCGAGGTCGCGGAAGTTCTCCGGCGCAAAGGTTACGACGAGCGCGCCGCCCAGACCGGCGCGCAACTCGGGCAGGGAAGCGTGACGCAGGCCATCGCGGCGCTGCAAGGCGAGGAACTCTCCGTGCGCGCGCAAGCGGCGCGTTGGTTTTTCGAGGTGGTCGCCGGCGGAACGCCCGTCAACGGTTGGGCGACGCGCGAAACCCTGGACTCGGGGCTCGAAGCGCTCAAGGGTCTCGTGCGAGATTGGATCGCGGTGCACGCGGCGCAGAGCCCGCCGCTGTTCGCCGATTACGCCGAGCAGTTGCGTGCGCTGCGACCGCTCTCCGGCGATGCCCTGCGGAGAATCCTCAACCGCCTCGACGTCGCGCAGCGGCTTGCGCGAACCAACGTGAATCCCACGATGGTGAGTGAGATTGCGCGCATGGCGTTGACGGGCGCCGCAGCGTAGCCTACGGGCGAAATGCGACGCTCGCGTACTGCCTCGCAAACGGGAAAGCGAGATAGCCGAGCGCGATCGCGTGGAGGAGTGCGAGCACGAGTACTGCGACCGTGTGGTTGAGTAAGAACGCCGTGGTGAGGTACGAGGCGATCACCAGCGGAGCGATCTCGAAGAGCGCGATAAAGGCGATCGCAAGGATCGCGGCGCCGAGAACGTCGGCCCGAACGGCGCGTAGCGATCCGGTGATCGCGAGCGATCCAGGCAGTCCGCCGATTGCCGCCGCCGGGATCGTGTAGATCAGGAAAAATGCGGCGACGAGCATTAGCAGGATCTCTGCGGTCAAGCCGAAGATCGAGCCGGCATACTGGGCAATGTAGATGATGAACCAGAAACCGATCGCTGCGACGATGATGCCGGCAGCCTTGCGGCGCGAGTTCTCCCAGGCGGAATCGAAGGTTCCGCGCAATCCGCGCTCGATTTCATCCGCCTGGACGATCGCAACCGCGAACGCGAAGGTGTAGAAGATGCTCGCGATCCAATCGAAGATGCTGCTGCCGATGCCGCCGAGCGGATTCGTCAGATAGGTGCCGATTTGCGAGAGCACGAGCGCGACGACCGCGCCGAGCAGCGGGGCGACCAGAATGGAAGGGCGACCGACGAGCATGGGAACGGCGCGTAGATAGATCAGGAAATCGGGCATCGAGCGCCTCACCGCGCGCCCTCGAGCGAATGGCGGCACGAGCAGTCGGCATCGAGCGGAATGCGCTCGACGATGCGACCGATCGCCGCTTTCGTCCGCTCGTTATTGCGTTTGAAGACCTCGATGACCTCGTGATGAGAGACGGGCGGCATTCCTTCCAGCCCGACGTCGTAATCGGTGATCAACGAGATGTTGACGTAACAAATTCCCAGTTCGCGCGCCAAGTACGCCTCGGGGTACTGCGTCATGTTGATGACTTCCCAGCCCTGGCTTTGGAACCACTTCGATTCCGATCGGGTCGAGAATCGCGGGCCTTGGCAGACGACGATGGTGCCTCGCTCGTGGGTTTCGATTTCGAGCGAGCGCAGCGCATCGACGGCGATCGGGCGCAGCGTCGGGCAATATGGGTCGGCGAAGCTGACGTGCGTCGTGACCGGACCGTCGAAGTAGGTGTCCTTGCGGCCGCTCGTGCGATCGACGAGTTGGTCCGCAACCACCATCGATCCGGGCTTTACCGCGATCGCGAGGGATCCGCACGCCGTCGGCGCGACGATGTGCCTAACACCAAGCGTCTTCATCGCGTAAAGGTTTGCGCGGTAGTTGATCTCATGAGGAGGATAGCGGTGATCCTTGCCGTGGCGCGGCAGAAAGGCGACGTGCCGTCCGGCGATCTCGCCGAGTGCGATGCGATCGCTCGGCGGCCCGTACGGCGTCTCGACCCAGACCTCGCGCGCATTATCGATGAGCGAATAGAATCCCGATCCTCCGAAAACGCCGATATCGGCGTGCTCTAGCGTCTCCATACCGGGTCAGCGCATTCGAGGTGGATTCCTTGGACCCTCGAAGCAGAGCGCATGCGCCGAGCGCTTTGCGCGTTGCTCGCCGCCGCAGCCGTTGCCGGCTGCACGCGCAGCGTCTCGACGCCTTCCGGAGGGCGGCACATATGGACGATCCCGCACGTCCTGCGCATCGCCGACATCTCCGACCCCGATCATCTCAACCCATACCTCTCGGAGATGGATCTGGTCTACGATCTCTCCTCGCTCATCTATTCTTATCTCGTGATCGCCGACGGCCGCGGGCGCCTGGTCGGCGATCTCGCGACGGAGGTGCCGAGCCTCGCGAACGGCGGCATCTCCGGCGACGGGCTGGAGTATACGTATCACCTTCGCCGCGGCGTGCTCTGGCACGACGGCCGGCCGTTCACCTCGCGGGACGTGGTCGCGTCGTGGCGTGCGGTCGTGAACCCGCACAACGACACGCTCTTTCGCGAGGGCTACGATCGCGTCGCATCCATCGACACGCCCGACGACTACACGATCGTCGTGCATCTTCGAGGGCGGTATCCGCCCTTCGTGACGCAGTTCTTCGCGCCGCTGCAAGAGGGTGGGAAGCCGATCCTGCCGGCGCACGTCATCGACCGAGATCGGGATTTCAACCGCAGTTCGCTCGACCAGAATCCGATCGGCACGGGCCCGTTCCGTTTCGTGAGCTGGCAGCGCGGCACGCAAATCACGCTCGTGCGCTTCAATCGATATTTCAAGGGACGGCCTCGGCTCGCTCGCATCGAGCTGCATATCATCCCCAACGACGAGACCATCGCGACGCAGGTGCGCGTACACCGCGTCGATCTCGTCGTTTCACCGCCCGGCGCACTCTTGGGCGAATACCGCGCCTTCCCGGACACCTTGACGGCCCTGCGGCCTTGGAACGCGCAGGAAGTCCTGATCCTCAACGATCGCAAGCCCGGGCTCGCAGACGTCGTCGTGCGCCGCGCGATTGCATGGGCTGTGGATTACGACGCGCTCATTGCAAAGGTGTCGCACGGCGTCGGCGAGGTCGCATATAACACGCTGCCCCCGACGGCAATCGGCTACGAGCGACTCCCACCGCATGCTTACGATCCGGCGCGGGCGAACCGAACGCTGGACGCGGCGGGCTGGGAGCGCGGAAGCGACGGAATCCGTTCGCGCCGGGGCGTGCGTCTCGCGTATACGATCGCGGTGATTGCGGGTTCCACGAACCTGGCGGATATTGCGCTGCAATTGCAGCAGAATCTGCAAGCCATCGGCGTCGACGTCGCGCTCAAGGCGTATCCATACAACACGATCTTCGCGCCGACCGGTCCGATCTTTTCGGGAACGTACGATCTCGCGATCTACTCGACGACCCTCGCGTGGGATCCCGACGTACACTTCTATGTCGGTTGCGACCAATGGTATCCGCGCGGTTCCAACGTGTACGATTACTGCAACCATGCGTTGGATGCCCTGGAAGATACCGGCCTGCAGACCGACGACGTTCTGCTACGCGCGGCCGTCTATCGCGAAGCAAGTGAGATCATGTGGGACACGATCTCGTATCTGCCGCTCTACGAACTACGCCGAGCGGTCGTCAGGTCGCCCGACCTGCGTAACTTCAGCACGAACCCGTCGGCTACGCCGTGGTGGAATTCTTGGCAGTGGGATATCTAAAACGGGGTACGCCGTGCCGTCGTCTACCGCGCGACGCGAGCTTCCTGCGCCGTCGCCGCGATGCGAAGCGCATCCGACGGCACATAGTACCACGCGGTTCCTCCCGGGACCAGCCGCCGCGCGACGACGCATCCATAGGTCTGCGCGGCGGCGATTTGTTCGGGAGTATAGTCCGCGATCGCGTCGCCTGCGCCCCACCTTGGAGGGCCTGTAACCCAATTCGTCCCTGACGCGATGTCGTCGGCGCGTGGGCTGAGTTGAAAGGCAAAGATGAGCGCATAATCGCCCGGCTTCGTGGGCAGCCTAATCTTCAGGTAGGGATCGTACATCGTGCTACCGTTGCCAACCGATCGCGCGACCGTAAACCAGCCCATGGACCGCGGTCCCCACGATCGCACAGCGATGAGCGGCGCGTTCTCGACGCGCAACCCTCCGTTATCGGTCTCCAGGCGCAGGTGTCCGCGTAGCGTCGTGCCCGCCGGCGCCGCAAGGTCCTTGTGCTGCGGCGACACCGAGGCGAAATCGCCATCGCCCGAGAGCAGCCCCATCGTTCCATGCGTGTTATTGATGATCCCAACCGGATCGCCGGCCGTACAGTCCTCGTGGCTGCGTACGCGCGGCATCGATGCAAGTTGAGGAATGACGATCGGCGGGTTATCACGGAAGTTATATGCCACGACGCTTCCATCGCCGCCGCGTCCGCTCGGGTAGCAGCCGCCGGGATTTCCCCGCCCGCCGCGGACTTCGTAGGTGCCGGGGACCATGCCGCCGCTGCCGTACGCGAGGACGATCACACCGCCGCCCCCGCCCCCGGATGCCCATTTGGGTCCACATCCCGACCTGCGGCAAGCATCGGGCGCGCCGGCGATAATGGTTCCCGCGACGAGCCGTCCGGCTTGGACATACACGCCGAAGGCACCAGGCGTTCCCGTATAGCGATAGTCCACTACGGGATCTCCGCCGCCGGCGGCGCCGGTGAGATGCTCCGCCATGCCCCCCATATACCAGCTCCATAAGCGTTCTTTGGAAAGCGCCGGCATCTGCGGCGAGGCGCCGTTCGTCACGGCGGTCGTGCCGCTCCCGCCGACAGCGAGCGTGCTGTATCCACGCTGGCCGCCAATCGCATTACATCCTGCGCCGCCGCCTCCGCCCGAGCCCCCGTATGATTGGCGATAGTCTTGGTACGACGCCAATCCCGTAACGATTTTTCCGCGATTTTCTAGCGTACCGGAACAGAGGACGCTGTGGCCGTTCGTGGTGACGATGGCATCGCGCGCAATCGTCAGATTGCGGCAGAGGAGATCCGCCGTAAGCGTAAGGTGTCCGTACACCGTCGCTTGATTGCGCAGGTCCTCAAAGACTAAACTTTCCGCAGGCTGGCCGGCTGCACGATGAAGGGAGGCGAACATGGCCGAAATCAAAAATATGGCGGCGACAGCTCCACCCCCCAGGATCAGCAGCCGCAGCGGAATGCGCGGCTCATCGGGCGAGGCGAGCAGCTCTTCGGGGTCGACGTTGAGCGTTTGCGCGATCAGGCGCCATGTGCGCGGCGTGACGAGTTTACCGTTCTCCACGCTCCAAATCACACGCGCACTGACGCCACACCCTTGCCTGTCGGCGCGCGCGGTCGCATCCGAGAACTCGGCCTGCGATAACAGGCCAGCCCTCTCACGCAGACGCCGAATCTTTTCGGCATTCAGCAGAACCTTCCGGCTCATAGTGCTCCGCACCGAATACGCGCCGAGCCAGCAGGGAGCCTCTTTCAAAGGTGACCCATGACCGGAATTCCTAGAACCTGCGACGGATAGCCGGCCTCGGGTTGCGCCTCGCCTTATCGACGGGAAGCGGTACTAACTGTTACCGGTGGCCTTCGGTGGTTCTGATGAGTCCTTTGCTTTGCCCATGCCACGGCCGCTCCCCGGTTCGAGCGCGCAGCAATGTTTACGCGTTCATTCGATGAGCGTCTAGCGCTATTACCTGAGCCAATCCCATAGCGTCGGGCAGGCGTGCTTGCCTCGTTGCCCTCGACAGTGGGCGATCGCGGTGTCCACGGCGCGCGATCGGGCGAACACGGGCGTCCAGGTGTTGGCCCCGTTGACAATGTGGGCGTACGTATCTTGTAGCGATATGCTCTCCAAAGAGGTTTGATCGAGCGCTCGCAGCCCGAGCATCGGCGGCAGATCGCGCGCGACCGCGTTTTGGCCGGCGTCGATCAACAACGAGCCCAACATGTACGTCCAGATACCACCGCTCGCGAAAGGCTTCATGAGCGTATCCCCCTCGGCGGCCGTGGGCGAGCTGAGATTATACGTCGCCGCAAGAGTCCCAATGCGGCTCCGCCTCGCGAAGAGCGCGCGCTGCCCCGCCGCAGATCGCGCGGAGTCGATGGTAGAAGCGATCAGGTTCCCATAAAACAAATCCCGCGCCACCGGATCCGCCGGCACGAGCCGCAGCCGACCACAAATGCGCAGCGGATGGGCAAACGACCACGTACGGCCGGCGCACGGATCCGGCGACTGCGCCGTCAGCGGAACTCCGATCGCCATCGCGAGATTCGGCGTCGGCTGCAGGAATGGGGCGGCGGGCGTCGGGGCTGTGATCGCTGTCACGCTGTGAGGGTAGAAATCGTATGACGCGACGTGGTCTGCGGAAATCATTTGCACCACCGCGGGCGGCGGCGGTGGGATCGTCGGCGAGGGCGTAGGCGAGGCGAGTGTCACAGCCGTCGCACCCGAGATCGCCATGGCCACGAGCGCGCCGAAGCAGAAGAGACGTGAGATCATGCCCTTAAAATCGGCAGCGCGCACGCCCCGAAAGCGCACCTTTACGGAAGGTTTACGGGCTTTGCTCGATCGGGCCGATGCCCAGCCTGCATTGAGGGAAGGCCCCGTCGAAGACGGGGCCTTCCTCTCGGATGTTCGCGGGCTGTTTCTACTGCAGCGTAATCGTCAGATTCGCACTGCAATTCACCGCAATAACATTACCGAAACTAGGATACGCCGGAACGGATGAAATGATTTGCCCGGTCGTAGGATAGTTCGATGAGTTATAGGGGAACCCGGTTACTCCGCCCGACGACAGTCCGTTGTATACCATGGCTACATTCGTCGAACCCGGTGTCAGACACTTGATGTTGGTCACCATTCCCATCAGGTAGTTTACTGACGTTCCTTGATTTGTGTAGCGATATTGACCGGGGATGTTGAACGGCCCCGAGCCGGCAGCGGGCGTACACGCCGCGGGCGGCCCCAAGCCTTGGCCTCCGTTTGCACCATAGGCTACCGGGGTGCTTCCACCGCTGTCGCAAGTTTCTAGCTTCACGATGCCCGTGTTTCCAGTACATGTCTTGCCGGACACAGTATCGCACTCTGTGAGTGAGTAACTCCCACCATTATCGAATGGCACTGGATTGACGTTCGTTTGGTAGGGAATGCACCAGCCGCCCTCGTCGCAAGCATAGGCGACGATGTTGTAACTGCCATCCCCTAGTTGGCCTCCCGGCGCTCCGATGTTCCCATCGCAGGCGGCGTCGCAAAGGAACGCTGAATCCATGACGCCTTCGAGAAACAGCGTCGCCGGAGCGTTGGCTCCCGGCACCAGCGTGTAGGTTGCTTGGCCTTCCGAAAGCACGAAATTGTTGTTCGCCGGCGTATCCTGGAGCACGATGCCGATCGTGTGCGGGCCCGGGATCAGCGTGACGGTAATGGTCCCAACATAATACCCTTGGTCTTGGTTCGTGCCGAGAACAAAGCTGTACGTACAAGACTGCCCGTTGGGAAGCGTACCGCATGAGCCGCTCGCGTTCGGCGGCGGCGTTGCTTCCGTTCCAAGGTTCGGAATTGCGACATCGTTGACCGCAACCGTTCCGTCAACCGTCAGCGTCATAGCCGAAGTTTCTGCCGAAACGTACTGCGGCCTCACCGATTGCGCGCCCCTTGAGTGTGCGCCGCTCGATGGCGCCACCGCGTGACCCGCGACGGCGGGGATACGAAACGTTATGTTCCCTTGCGCGTTCGGGTTATGATGCCCACCGTGAGGCGGAATTCCGCCCCCGTTTCCACCGCTAAAACCGCCGCCGCAGCCCGCGGCAAAAAGCATTCCGGCTAACGCCGCGAACGCAAAGACCTGTCTCGACATACACTACCTTCCTCAACTCGGAAAATCCGGATTTTGCACGAGGTCCTTTGAGACCGCGTGCAGTCCCATATTTGTATCAGCAACGATGGGACGCGGCATCGCCCCTAGGGGTGAAGGGAGGCCCTCCTACGACCCCGTGCGAACGAAATGCGAATGGTTCGACGTGGAACGAGCCTTGACGCACCCCAAGCCTTCCGCGCCTAATTGAGAGGCTGGCGTTAGCTATTCCTAACGCTTAGGCAGCCCACCTGACAAGGACCGAGAAGTGCTTTTGAAAGACAGCGGCGTCGAGGTTCATCGAAGCCGGCCTCTGCGCGACGTTTCCGCAGCCCCCGCAGCGTTGTTACTCCGCCGGGAACGTTCACGGCTCGTTCTCTTGGACGATTCGTTGGGCATCCTTTTCGCCGAACCCGAGGGGACCCGTCTTCTTGCGGCCGTTGCCGGTAAACCGCCGCGACCCGCGTTTGATTCGG
This sequence comes from Candidatus Tyrphobacter sp., assembly GCA_036567865.1. GTDB lineage: Bacteria > Vulcanimicrobiota > Vulcanimicrobiia > Vulcanimicrobiales > Vulcanimicrobiaceae > Tyrphobacter. The sequence goes on from DATCTQ010000023.1 coordinate 82,837, forward strand.
TGCGACGGCTTCCCGAGGACATCGAGCGCGAAGTTCGCGACGCGCTGCAAAGGGACAGCGGCGGAGTCAGCTCCTTTATCACTCTAGGCGCGGTGAGCATACGGATGCGGCGCCTTCACAGCGAGCAGGGCAGCGCGATCGCGCTGATAGTTTGTACAAACGCGCAGCGCGATCCCCTTCGTTCCGCCACCAGACGCTACTCGCTCTCTCACCGTGAGGTGATGGTGCTGCGGCTCATTCTCGACGGGATGAGCGGGGCGGAGATAGCCGCCTCGCTTCACATCCGTGAGGGAACGGTCAAAGATTATTTCGAGCACCTGCTCCGCAAGACGGCCGCAAAGAATCGCTCCGAGATGATTGCCAACATTCTCGAATTCTCTTCGGAGCGGGGCATCTCTCAAGGGCTATCCGAAAGCGGGCCTCCCAAGGAAGGGATGCCCGCTGCCGGGGTCTTGCCCATTTGTCGAGGTTCAGGACCGCAGAGATGCGACTTGGCGAGAGCTTCAGTTGGGTTCGTCCGAGTGTAGTTGGCCTACCGGTTGAAGTCGCTAGGCTTCAAGTCATCTAGGAATTTCTTAAAGCGGGACATCTCGGCGTCGTCGACCGGGCGCGTCTTTTCGGAAACGGATTCTTCGAGCACGATCTTGTCCGAAACATAGATCGGTGCCTGAACGCGCAGCGCGAGTGCGATCCCGTCGGATGGGCGCGCATCGATTTCCTGCAGGTCGCCGTTCGTGCGCACGACGAGCTTCGCGAAGAACGTCGACTCTTTGATATCGTGGATCACGACCTGTTCGAGGTGCGCGCCGAGCGTCATGAGGATGCTGCGCATAAGATCGTGCGAGAGCGGCCGGGGAACGGGCGCCCCCTCCAACGCGAGCGCGATCGCGGTCGCCTCGAAGGGGCCGATCAAGATCGGCAGGTAGTGCGTGCCGTCGCCGTCCTTGAGGATGACGACCGGATCGTGGGTCAGGAGATCGATCCCGAGCTTGTCGACCGTCATCTTCCGCATGTTTCATTTTATCCGACGCGAACTGGGGCTTTCCATGCCCCTCTCCTGCGGAATCGTCGGCTTGCCGAACGTCGGCAAGTCCACTATCTTCAATGCCCTGACGCGCTCTGCCGCGGCGCTGGCCGCCAACTATCCCTTTGCGACGATCGAGCCGAACGTCGGGGAAGTCGCCGTCCCTGACGGACGCCTGAAGGTCCTGCAGGAACTGGTCGACGCCGAGCGCGTGGTGCCGGCGACCGTGCGCTTCGTGGACATCGCCGGCCTGGTTCGCGGGGCAAGCGCAGGCGAAGGGCTCGGCAACGCGTTCTTGAGCCACATCCGCGAAACCGATGCGGTCGCGATGGTCGTGCGCTGCTTCGAGGCTGCCGACGTCGTGCACGTCGAAGGCGAGCCGGATCCGCGCCGAGACGTCGAGATCGTCGAGATCGAGTTGGCGCTTGCGGACCTTGCGACGATGCAGCGTCGTCTCGATCGCCTCGAACGCGAAGCACGCGCAGACGCGAAGCGGCGCGTGCATTTGGACGCCGCGCGCCGCCTCACGCAAGCGCTGGAGGCCGGCCGCCCTGCGCGGGCTTTCCCGGCGGGCTCGCTCGAGCGCGACGTTGCGGCGGAGTCGTTCCTTCTCACGGCCAAGCCGATGCTGTACGTCGCCAACGTCGACGAGGGACAGATCGCGCGCCCAGGGGCGTACGTGGAGGCCGTACGCGCGAAGGCAGCGCAGGAGGACGGCCGCGTCGTCGTGTTGAGCGGGAAGATCGAAGCCGAGCTGGCCGGCCTGACCGAGGAGGAGGCGGCCGAGTTTCGCGCCGGGCTCGGCATCGTGCGAAGCGGGCTCGACGAACTCGCGGGCGCCGCCTACGATATTCTCGGCCTGATGACGTTTCTCACCGCCGGCGAAAAGGAAGCGCGGGCCTGGCCGATCCCCAAGGGAACGCGCGCACCGCAAGCCGCCGGCCGCATCCACAGCGACATCGAGCGCGGCTTCATCCGCGCCGAGATCGTCTCGTACGACGACTACGTCAAGTACCGCACGATGGAGGCGTTGCGCTCAGCCGGCTTGATGCGCAGCGAAGGTAAGGAGTACGTGATGCGCGAGGGCGACGTGGTCAACTTCCGCTTCAACGTGTGACTAGGCGTTGGGGGCGGCACAGGTCCTTCGTCGAGACGCTCGTCGCGATCATCCACGATCGCTCCTGCTCGGCTGCTTTTTCGAAAAACGAAGTAAGGAAGTCGCGCCGTCCTGGCGCATTTCGAAAAAGTCAGACGCTCTCCGAAGGACCTATGCCGCCCCCATTGTAGTCCTTTCGTTGATGACCACTGCCGTGCGGAATGTCTCCATTTTCGGCGAGGCAATCGCGTATTTCAACGATGCCGCCGACCTCCTCGAACTGGATTCAGGGATGCGGCTCATCCTGACGCATCCTTCCCGACAGATCATCTTCTCGATCCCCTTCCAGCGGGACTCCGGCGAGTTCGAGGTCTTCACCGGCTACCGCGTGCAGTACAGTTTCGCGCGCGGCCCGGGGAAAGGCGGGATTCGCTTCCATCCCGGCGTCACGCTCGACGAGGTCACCGCGCTGGCATTCTGGATGACCTGGAAGTGCGCGGTCGTGGACCTTCCCTTCGGCGGCGCCAAGGGCGGCGTAACCTGCGATCCGGCGACGCTTTCCATGAGCGAACTCGAACGCATCACGCGCCGCTACGCAGCAGAGTTGGTCGAGGTCGTCGGACCGGACAAAGACGTGCCCGCGCCCGACGTGAACACGACGCCGCAGGTGATGGCTTGGTTCATGGACACGTACTCGATGCACGTGCGGCAGAACCAGCCCGGAGTCGTCACCGGCAAGCCGCTGGAGATCGGTGGGTCGCGCGGGCGCGTCGAGGCAACCGGCCGCGGCGTGACGATCTGCGCGCTGGACCAGATGGCGGAGATGGGCTTGAATCCCAAGCGCGCGGCCATTGCGATTCAAGGCTTCGGCAACGTAGGCATGTACGCGGCGAAGTTGTTCACCGAGCGCGGTTGCCGCGTCGTCGGCATCTCGGACGTGACCGGGGCGTACTACAACGAGAAGGGCCACGACATCGTCGAGGCGATGGCGTACGTGAGGAAGTTTCGCAACCTCGAAGGTTACGCGGGAGGCGAACGCATCAGCAATGCGGAGCTGCTCACGAGCGCTTGCGACGTGCTGGTCCCCGCCGCGCTCGAGAACGTCTTCAGCGCGGAGAACGCGCCGAAGGTGCAGGCGAAGCTCATCGTCGAGGGAGCCAACGGGCCGACCACGCCGGAAGCGGATCGTATCTTCAAGGAACGCGGTGTCACCGTCATCCCCGACATCATGGGCAACGCGGGCGGCGTCACCGTTTCCTACTTCGAGTGGGCTCAGGACCGCATGGGATACTTCTGGAAGGAAGCCGAGGTCAACGAACGGCTTGAAGACGTGCTGCTCACGAACCTCCACGAGATTCGCGGCATCGCGAACACACGCGGCGCGACCTTGCGCACCTCTGCCTATACGCTGGCGATCGACCGCGTCGTCAAAGCACTGAAGTTACGCGGCATCTACGCGTAAGGTCAGTGTAGGGCGTACGGGTCCGGATACGAAGCGTAGATGCCGCCGGCGCCGCTGTATGCCGATGCCGGGTTGATCGCGGGAATGCTGGTCCCAAACGCGCTGTTCGCCGCCTGCTGGAAGGCTTGGGCGATGAAGCCGTATCCGCTATCCGACGGATGCAGCCCGTCGAAGGTCAAGAGGCCACCACCGAAGGCGAGCGTGCAGCACTTGCCGGGATTGACCGAAGCTGCCGCAGCAAAGTACGCTCCCGAACCGCTGTAGATACCGTCGAAGATCTGGTCGATCGGCACGTACGGCACGCGGTTTGCGTTCGCCGCTGCGACGATCCCGGCGTTGATTGCGCTGTTGACGCTTTGAACCTGGGTGGCGAAACTCGCCGTGAGATAGTCGGTTCCGTTCTCACCGGCGGTCAGCGAAGCGGGGTTGCCGCCTGATGCGATCAGGGTGATCAGGCCGGTCTCGGTGAGATAGGCGTTCTGCGATCCCGACGGGGCGAGAAAACTGTCGGTGGGAATGAGGATGCCGGTGAGGTAGGCTTCCGAATTGGCAAACGGCAGGCCGGTGAATTCGGTGATAAGGCACGGCAGCCACGTTTGGAACTGGCAGTAGGCCTGCGACGGCGGGTTGCCGACGATTGCGAACTGCGGCGTCTCGACGACGTTCGGAAGCGTTGCGACGATGACGTCTGATCCTGCATGCTTGAGTGCCTGGATGATCTGCGTCATGTCCGACTTGACCAACGATTCGGTGATGTCGAGCCCGGGTGCCGTTCCTCCCGAGAACGTGTACTTGAGCAGGTCGTTCGCACCGAGCCAGACCGTCGTGAGCGTCGGATGCAGCGATACGGCTGCGGCGAGCGGCGTGACGTGGTTGCTCGGCGTGCTGTACTTCTCCATCACGGGATAGAAGTTCTCGCTCTCACCGCCGACGAGCGCTTGCAGCGCGTCGATCTCGGCTTGCGCGACGTTCGTGGGCGGGTTATAGATCTCGAGGCAGGTCGTCGTCGTCGGCTGGTACATGCTGATCGCTTCGTGGAGCGTCAGCGACGGAATGCCGAGATCGTACGTCACCGAGGTCGGGTTCATGCGCACGCTGCCGGCTGTGGAGTTGGCGGCATACGTGAACGCAGCCTGATTGAAGGAATCGCAGCTCGATCGCCCCGGAACGGTTGCGAAGGGGATCCCGCCGGTGTCCGCGGGATTCGCGGGAAGGATTTGATTGCCGATGCCGGGTCCCGCGATCAACGGCAGTACCGAGACGCCGGGCGTTGCCTGCTGGACCCACGTCATGCCTTTTGCATCCGAATAAAAGAGCGAGAACCAGCCATTCTCCTGCGTCGGCGGCACCGCGAATAGGCCGATACTCGTGAACTGCGGGTACGCGGCAAGGGAGACCGTCGTCGCGCCGAGCATTCCGCTCGACTGGTAGCCGGCGGTCAGACTGTCGCCGAGGCCGACGATCGTGGTCGTGACCTGCGCTGGGTTCGACGGCGGGTTGCCCGGAGGGGAGGATGGCATGACGCCGATGCTCCCGTTTCCGCCGCCTCCGGTGCACGCCGCGAGCGCTGCAACGGCAACCAACGCGAGGCTCTTGATCGTATCTGCAAGTTTCATGTGCGTCACCTTATTAGAACTGGATCACGCTCGGCGAACCGATGCCGATCTGGAGTTGGAGTTGCGTCGCCTTCAGGCCGCCGACGGTGGGAACGATTTGATTGGGGGCGCAGGGAAGCTGCTGGCACGTCAGCGCGCGGATTCCGTACGGCCCTTGGTTGGTCGGCCCACCGCTGTTGAGCACGAGCTGGATGAAACCGTAGCGGGATATCCGCTGCGAAATGCCTGCGAAATAATCGATGATGTGCTGCGGGTACGGGTCGAGCGGCAGGTAGTCGCGAGAGCTTTGCGGCTCGATGAAGATCGTCGTCGTAGGCGTCGGCGTGTACTCGAGATAGAGAATCTGGTAGAGCTGCGCCGTGTTCGGGCCGTTGATTCCGGCCGTGTGGACGAGCCACGTCGGCGCTATGGTGAAGGTGCCGAAGAACTTCGGCGTCTTCAAGAACGGCACCGTAAAGGCCACGGAGTAATACTGCGCCGTACGCCAATGGACGCCGTAGTATGGGACGCTCGTTCCGGGGGTGGGCTCGAAGGGGAGCACGTCGTTGTTGGTCGGGGACTGCGCGATCTTCGACCAGCGCGCGACGTAGCTCGGCGTGATCACGAGCGGAATCGCATTGCCGGCGATGTCCCCGAGCACGAAGAGGTTCTCAAAGTTCGCCAGGAAGAAGCGATCCTTCGTCGCGGGGTCGAGCTGCGGCTGTGTCGTACCCAGGTTGGCCGATCCGATCGGCGTCGCAAACCCTTGGAGATAGAGCGGAACCGTGCCGGAGTTGAAGCCGACCGGCCAGTGCTGGATCTCGTAGTAGGAGGCGACGAGCCGAGAGGTCGGGGTAAAGCCGTAGCCGAGCACGCCATCCATCCCGCCGGGGAGCCAGCGCTTTCCGTACGTGCCGATGTCTCCGAACGGGTAGGCTAGGGAGACGTCGAGCGTGTAGGTGAAGCCGAGCGGGAGGCCTTGCTGCGCGCTGGTCGCCGGCTGCTGCACCGGCGGAACCTGACCCACCGTCGCCGGACTGACGCGCTGAGCGCGGCGGCGAGCCGCAGCGTTCATGGCATTCCTGATCGCCGTATTCGCACCGGTGACGACGTTCTGCGAGATCGCGTCGACGGTTCCGTCGGCCATCGCCGGAAGCGAGGGCATGAGGAAGGACGCTGCCAGTAAAGCGGCAGCCGTCGCACGGAGGACGGGTTTGCTCATCAGACTTCTCCCACGAAAGAGGCGCGGGCCTATTAATCTTATCAATCCGGGCCGAGGTTGGTGTTGCCCCTCTCTGCCGCCAAACCCTCTAGGGCCCCGAAGGCGCCGCCGGGCGCATCGTCAGCGACTTGATCGCGATGTAGAGGATCGGCGTGATGGCCAGGTTCAGGAACGTCGAGATCAGCATGCCGCCGAAGACGACGGTTCCGAGCGAGTGGCGCGCCGCGCTGCCCGCGCCCGTGGCGAAGACCATCGTCGTCACCGCGATGATGAACGCGATCGAGGTCATCATGATCGGGCGGAGCCGCGTCTGGGCGGCACGCAGCGCGGCGGTAACCGGATCGGCGCCGGCCAGCATCTGCTGGTTCGCGAACTGGACGATCAAGATGGCGCTCTTGCTCGCAAGCCCGATCAGCATGACGTAACCGACCTGCGCGTAGATGTCCTGCGGAAGATGCCGAACGTCGAGCGCAAGCAGCGCGCCGAAAATTGCGGCCGGAACCGCGAGGATCACGATCAGCGGATCGGTGAAGCTTTCGTATTGTGCCGCGAGCACGAGAAAGACCACGATGAGGCCCAGCACGAAGATCAGGACGCTGGTGCTGCCCGCCGCGATCTCGTCGAGTTGCAACCCGGACCATTCGTAACCGATGCCGGGAGGCGCGTTGCGGGCGAAGATCTGCTCCATAGCCTGGAGCGCTTCGCCGGATCCGTGGCCCGGCGCGCTGCTGCCGCTGATCTCCAGCGAGCGGAACAGATCGTAGTGCGGGATGACCGGCGATGTCTGGATCCGCGAAACGCCGACGAGCGTCGCCACCGGCGTCTGTCCGCTCGCGAGGCCGCTGCTGGTCGCGGGTCCCGGGCTAGCAGCCACGCTCGGCGCCACGTACAGTTCTTGCAAAGCGGAGAGGCGATCGCGGTACGGGGTGTCGGCTTGTACGTAGACCCGCCACGAACGGTTGAGATAATCGAAGTCGTTGACGTAATAGGAGCCGAGATCGGTACCGATGGTCTCGAAGAGATCGTTGAGCGAAATGCCGAGGGCCTTGGCTTTGCCGCGATCGACGTTGAGGTGGATCTGCGGTGAGTTCAGGCGAAACTGGGTGAAGACCCCAGAGAGGCGTGGGTCCTGGTTCGCTTGCGCGATGATTTTGCCCGCGGTTTGCGCGAGCGTCGGTAGGCCGACGTTGCCTTGGTCCTCCAATTCGAACTGAAAACCGCCGACGCTACCGATGCCTTGGATCGCCGGCGGATCGAAGGCGATGATCGTACCGCCCGGAATTTGCGCGAACTGGCCGTTCCAGTTGAAGAGCAAGGCGTCCAGGGAATGCGCGTAACCGCGGCGCTCGTTCCACGGCTTCAGCCGTATGAACATCAGGCCGTAGTTCGGGGCCGATCCGCTGAAACTGAATCCGCCGACGTTGAAGACGGCGGCGACGTCCGGATCGGCGAGCAAAATCTTCTCCGCTTTTGCGGTGAGCGCGCTCTCGTAGGAGAGCGACGTTCCTTCCGGCGCCTGAACCAGGATGATCGCAAAGCCCTGGTCCTCGTTGGGGATGAACGCGGTCGGCGTCGTTCGAAACAGAAATGCCGTTGCGAGCAGCGCCAAGACGAAGATGCCGATGACCAGCGTGCGCGCGTCGGCGAGCTTCGGCAGCGTCCTTGCATACCAATCACGAAACGCGTGATATCCTATATTGAAATAGTGGAAGACCGGAGCGTTCGACTCGAAGTCTCCATGGAGCAGCATCGCGGTCAAGGTCGGCGCAAAGGTCAGCGCTGCGAAGAGGGAGATCGAGATCGACGCGGCGATCGTCAATGCGAACTGCTTGTAGATTTGTCCGGTCGTTCCCGGGAAGAACGCGACCGGGACGAAAACGGCCAGGAGCACGAGCGAAGAGGCCACGACCGCGCTCTGAATCTCGTGCATGGCCTCGGCCGCGCTTTCGCGCTCTCGCATCTTGCCGCGATTGTTCTGCATGTGCCGCGCGATGTTCTCGATGACGACGATGGCGTCGTCGACCACGAGCCCGGTAGCGAGCGTTAACCCGAAGAGGGTGATCGTGTTGATCGTGAAGCCGCAGATCTTCATGACGAAGAACGTGCCGAGCAACGAGACGGGGATCGTCGCGGCTGGGATAAGCGTCGCTCGCGGGTCTTGCAAGAAGAGATAGATGACGAGTACGACGAGGAGAATCGAGAGCAGCAGGGTGATGAGGACGTCTTTGACGGATTCGCGCACGAAGGTCGAGGTATCCAAAGAGACCGTGTACGTGATACCAGGCGGAAAGCTCTTCGCCAGTTGCTTCATGCGTTGCGTGACCGCGGAGGCGACCGTCAGCGCGTTGGCGTCGGGATACTGTAAGATGCCGAAGCCGATCGCGTTCTCTTTTCCGTTGAAACGCAGGTAGGACGAGTAATCCTCGGCTCCCAGCTCGATGTGCGCCACGTCGCCGAGCCGGGTGAAGCCGCCGTTCGGATCGGCGCGCAAGACGATGTTCGCGAACTGCGATGGATCGGAAAGCCGGCCCGTCGCGTTGACGACGTAGGTGTAAGGCTGGTTTGCCGGTTCCGGCGCGGAGCCGATGCTGCCGGCGGCGACCTCTTGGTTTTGTTCCGAAAGGGCGTTGATGACGTCGGGCACCGTGAGCCCCTGCTGCGCGAGGGCCCGGGGGTTGAGCCAGATCCGCATCGCATACCGCCGCTGGTTGAAGATGAGAACTTGGCTGACGCCGGGGACTCGTGCCAGCGTGTTGACGATGTTGAGCTGCGCGTAGTTGCTCAACCAGAGCGTGTCGTACCTCGAGGTATTCGTTTGCAAGGCGATTGCAACGAGAAACGAGCCGGAGTTCTTGCTGATGGTGACGCCGGTCTGCCGCACTTGTGCGGGAAGGCGGCCCAGCGCGGACTGCACGGCGTTTTGCACGTCGGCGGCAGCGATGTCGAGATTGGTGCCGAGGGAGAAGGTGCAGGTCACGCTCGAAATGCCGTCGGCGCTCGAGGAGCTGACGTAGCGCAACCCTTCGACGTTATTGACCGCCTCTTCGAGCGGAACCGTCACGGCGCTCTCGACCGCCGTGGGGCTGGCGCCGATCCAGTCTGCGCTCACGGTGACGACTGGGGGAGCGACCTGCGGATACTGCGCGATCGGCAACGTCGGGATCATGACGATGCCCGCGAGCGTGATGATCAGCGAGCAAACGGTGGCAAGGATTGGGCGCTGGAGGAAAAACTGGGTCACGAAAAGGCTTGTTCGGCGTGGTACGAAGAGCGCGAGAGCGGGCTCGAAACGACCTGATGGAAACCTTTCGTCCGCGCGAGGGCGCCGAGTTCCTCGAAGCGCCGCGGCGTGACGAACTCGGTCACGGGCAGATGCTTCTTGCTGGGCTGCAGGTACTGTCCCATCGTGAAGATGTCGACGCCGACGCCGCGCGCGTCTTCCATCGCGCGCTCGATTTCGCCGTCGCGTTCTCCGAGGCCAAGCATGATCGACGTCTTGGTGAACCGCTCCGGCGCGCGCCCCTTCGCGTGCTCGAGCACGCGTAGCGACTGGTCGTATCCCGCACGCCGGTCGCGAACCCGCGGCGTCAATCGCCGAGTGGTTTCCAGATTGTGCGCGAAAACATTCGGCCGAGCATCCATCACGATGTCGAGGGCGCGCAGGTCACCGTGGAAGTCGCCGCTGAGGATCTCGACCTTCGCCCCCGGTACGCGCTCGTGAATCGCGCGCACCGTGTTCGCGAAGATCAGCGCGCCCCCGTCCGCAAGGTCGTCGCGATCGACCGCGGTCAGAACGAGATACCGCCAGCCTAACTCGCGTACCGCCTCGGCGACGCGTACCGGCTCCAGCCAGTCGACGATCCCGTGCGGGCTGCCTGTTTTGACGTTGCAAAATCGGCAGCCGCGCGTGCAGACGTCGCCGAGAATCATGATCGTCGCGGTCCCGACACCCCAGCACTCGGCGAGGTTCGGGCAGGCGGCCTCCTTGCAGACCGTGTGCAGTTGCAGCGCCCCGACCTCGGCTTTGACCCGCTCGTACTGCTCGCCCGACGGCAAAAGGACGCGCAGCCAATCCGGCTTGCGCACGTGCGCCGGCTTGTCGGAGAGCAGATCGATTTCAATCGACATATGCGTTCGTTCGGGCGGGGGAGGCTCCGGCAAGGGTCGCCCAATCAGAGAAGCTGCAACTTTTTTGGACTTCGCAGGATGCGAACTTCAAAACTTCGTTCCTCCAAAAAAGTGCTGCAGCGTGAGCGAGCTAGGATGGCGAGCGAACAGCGGTTCGAGGATGGGGTGACCCTTGCCGGAGCCTCCCTCGCTCTCGCTCGCCTCGACGAACCGGATTTCGAAGGCGTTTTCGAATGCCGCGAACAGCGCAGCTTTTGCTTCGGCCACGCTCACCGTACGTTGCGCTTCTTTGGAAAGCGACGTGAGGCCGCGGTCGAGAAGTCCGCACGGGTTGATGAGCCGGTCGTAGTCGAGCTCCGTCGAGACGTTGAAGGCGATTCCGTGCAGCGAGGTCATCTGCCGCACGGCTAAGCCGACCGCGCAGATCTGGTTTCGCCCGACCCAGACGCCGGCGTGCTCGCTCCATCGCGACGCCGTCACGCCGAAGCGCGCGCACGCGTCGATGACCGCGCCTTCCAGGCTGCGAACGAGCGGGACGACTTCGCGAAAGCGCTCGAGCCGGCGAATCGGATAGACGACGAGTTGGCCCGGGCCGTGATAGGTGACGTCGCCGCCGCGCTCGATCTCGACGACGTCGATGCCGCGCGCGAGGAGTTGTGCGCGCGGCACGAGCACGTTGCCGCTCTTTGCGTTGCGGCCGAGCGTGATGACCGGCGGATGTTCGACCGCGATCCAGGTCTCCAGTTCCTCTCCGGCGCGCACGCGCTCGTGCAGGGCGTGCTGCAGCGCCCAGACCTCCCGGTAGGGTCGCAAACCGAGATCGAGCAATCGCGCTTTCGCCACGCGCTCCTTTACCTCGCCGCGACCGGAGTCTTCGGTTTTGGCTTGACGATGTGGATCGCCTTGCCATGCGCGGCTTCGGCGGCCTCCATGATGCCCTCGGTGAGCGTCGGGTGTGGATGAACCGAAAGCCCGATGTCTTCCAACGTGGCGCCCATTTCGAGCGCGATGAGACCTTCGCCGATCAGCGATTCTGCCTGAGGGGCGACGATGTGCATGCCGAGCAGCAGATCGGTTTTCGCGTCGCCGACGAGCTTGATGAGGCCGTCGGTTTCGTTCATCGTACGTGCGCGACCGCTCGCGGTGAGCGGAAACTTGCCGATGCGCGGCTCGTAGCCTTTGGCTTTCGCCTCCTCCTCCGATAATCCGACGGTCGCCACTTCGGGGTCGGTGTAGATGCAGTTCGGGATTGCCATCGGATCGAAGGCGGCCGAGCGATTCCCCGAGATGACCTCGGCGGCGATGACGCCTTGCTTCATCGCACGGTGCGCCAACAGCGGCGCTCCCGTAATGTCACCGATCGCAAAGACACCGGGTACTTTCGTGCGCATCTGCGGATCGACCGCAACGAAACCTTTCTCGTCGACGGCGAGACCCGCCGCTTGCAGGTTCAGTCCGTCGGTGACCGGACGGCGCCCTACGGCGACTAATACCGTGTCGAAGCTGCGCGTTTCGTCCTTGCCGTTGGTCGCCTCGCCTTTGAAGGTTGCCTTGACGCCGCTGCCGTCTTTTTCGAGCTTCCCGACCTTCGTGTCGAGCATGATCTCGATACCTTGCTTCTTGAGAATTCGCCCGAGCGTCTTGCCGATTTCGAGGTCGGTGCCGGTGAGAATCTGCGGCAGCGCTTCGATCACGAGCACCTTTGCGCCGAGGCGAGCGTAGACGGTAGCGAACTCGAGACCGATGACACCGCCTCCGATGACGAGCAATTGTTTCGGAATGCGCTCGAGTTTGACGGCATCGTCCGAATTGACGATCGTTTTTCCGTCGCGCGGCCAGGCCTTTACATCGATCGGCGCCGCGCCGGTTGCGATCACGACGTTCTTTGCGGAAAGCGTGTCGACGCCGCCATCCTTTTTTTTCAGTGCGATCTGCGTTGCGCTCTTGAAGGACGCTTCACCGTAGAGAAACTCGACGTTGTTTGCCTTGAAGAGCGTCTTCACGCCGCCGACGTTCGCCGCCACGACGTCGCTCCTGAACCTCGCGACCCGTTCGCGGTCGATGCTGAACTCGCCCGTCTTCAAACCAAGGTCGCCGGCGCGAGAGATCTGCCGGGCGATCTCGCCGACGTGCAGCAGCGCCTTCGTGGGGATGCAGCCCCAGTTCAAACAGACGCCGCCGACCTCGTCGCGGTCGACGCAGATGACACGCTTTCCGAGCTGGCCGAGCCGGATTGCGGCATGGTATCCGCCCGGACCGGCTCCGATGACGATCGCATCGACCTGCTGCTCAGCCAACTTCTCAACTCCTTCGTGGCGCGTGGGCCCCCGATATGATAACAGACCCTGGGGCGCGGAGGCTTCGACGCTCCTCGGCCGCGAAACTTTCGGCTGGTGACCCGCCAAGCAGCCCATGTGACGCCGCTCGCTCGTGCCCTGCTACGCTGGTACGAGCGAAATGGGCGCGCCGGCCTGCCGTGGCGCCGGCGTCGAAGCCCGTACCGCACGCTGGCCAGCGAGTTCATGCTGCAGCAGACCCAGGTTGAGCGGGTCGTCCCGAGTTTCGAGCGGTTCGTCGCCCGCTTCCCGACGATCGCGGCGCTCGCGGCGGCAAGCCCGGGCGAGGTGCTGCGCGAGTGGCGCGGCCTGGGTTACAACGGGCGGGCATTGCGCTTACACGCGGCCTCATGTGAGATCGTGAAGAAGCATCGCGGTCGAATTCCAAAGGACGGTGCGGCCCTGCTCGCGCTGCCCGGCATCGGGCGCTATACGGCCGCGGCCATTCGCGCATTCGCACACGATCTTCCCGATGCGGCGCTCGATACCAACGCGCGGCGCGTCTTGCATCGGCTGCGGTTCGGCATCGAGCACCCGCCGCGTGCGACGCCGCGCGATCTCGATGCGTTCGCACGCGGCCTCGTGCCCGTAGAGCGATCGCATGATTGGAACTCCGCGGTCATGGACTTGGGCGCGAGCATCTGCACGGCGCGGGCGCCGAAATGCGCGATGTGCCCGCTGCGGCGGCGCTGCGCCGCGGCGCCGGTCGACGCGGCTACGCTGGAGCGGTCGCGCTCGCAGCACGCCCGAAGATCGACGCGGGGTTCGGTTCCGTTCGAGCAGACGGATCGCCACGCACGCGGCCGGATCGTCGACCGCCTACGCGATCTTCCGCCCGGGCAGCGGATCTCGCTGCTCGACCTCCACCTCGACCTGTCCGGCGAAATACGGGAGCGCACGACCGATCAGGTGCGTGCGCTCGTTGCTTGTCTTGTGCGCGACGGCCTCGTCGCCTTACACGGCGACGAGGTCTGCCTTCCTTGAACGATTAGGGGTTGCCCGGAGGCCGCATTTCGAGGACGACTCGATAGGTGGCCGGGCCGAGAACGTTCCCGGTGGTCGCGCCGGTCCAGCGGTTTGCCAGCTGAATGGGGACGCCGGCACCGAGTACCGGCAGAAGGCCTGAGTAGGCGTTGAAGATGTTGTCACCCGAGACTTGGAGCGCGAGAAGCTTCGAGATCGGGTAACGGATCGTCGCATAGGCGATGCCGAAGGCCGGGCGGTTCAGCGAGTTGTTGTTGCCGTAGTAGGTGTCGCCGAACGAGACGTAGGCCGTGTTGGGGAACGTGTACGAGAACTCGGCGTTCCCTTGCGAGTACGGGATACGCATGTTCCCGTTGTACGAGATCTCCGCAACGAGCGGGTAGTTGCCGACCGTGATGCCGTTCGTGTTCTGGCCGGCGATGATGTTGAGGTTTTGATTGTAGTTCGCAGGGTTGTTGAGGCACGACGGGACGGGAAGGCTGCAGTAGAAGCCCGGCGGCAGATTGTAGTAGTAGCCTCTATTGAGCGAGCCGGCGATGTTGAAGCCGAAGCCGACGGTTGGATTACGCTTGATCGAAAGCTCGACGCCTTCGAAGCGCGCGTTGCTGATATTCGTGTTGGTCGTATTCAAGATCGGCGTTCCGTTGGGCGCGCCTCCCGTGCACGGGTTCGCCGTACCGCAGACGAGGCCCGTATCGATGGTTTGACCGAAGAAGCGGTTGAAGAGATTGGTGAGATAGCCGTCGGCAGAGACAATCGTTTGCCCGTCGCCGAGGCGAATGTCGCCGCCGATGTCGTACCCGAAGGCCGTTTCCGGCTTGAGATTACCGTTGCTCTGCGATTCGATTGCAACGCCCGAGCCGTTATAGGCCGGCGTCGACGTGATTTGATTGAGGAGCCCGAGGAACGGCGGTGCGATCGAACTTCCGATGGCGAGGCGCACGGAGGTGTTGGCGTTCGGGCGGTAGACCAGACCGAGGCGGGGGTCGTAGTGCGAGTTCTTCGTGGTATTGAACGTCACGCCGGTGCCGAACATCGCAGCAGCGGCAGTATTGCAGCCGCCGGCGCACGAGACGGGAAACGTGCTGCTGTAGGTGTTGAAGTAGTTGCTGAGCGTGAGGTCGAGCTTCGACCCGAAGTAGAAGTGACCGCGCAGCAGGTACGTCGTTAGAACTTGAGACGTTCCCGGCGGCAGGTTGAATGAATAGAACGGTCCCGAGAAAACCGAGTAGTCGACGCTCTGCGGATAAGTTCTGTCCACCGAGAACGAGAGCATGTCGTTGTCGCCGAAGGGGTGCTGCCATTCGAACGAGCCGCCGGCGAGCTTGTCGATCTCCGGCTCTTGATAGAAGTCGTTGTAGCCGACGCTCGCGCCGGTGCCGTTGAAGGTTCCTACGACCGACCCAGGGCCGCAGAGGGAGTTGAAGCCGCCGGCGCTCGACGTGCCGTAGAGATGCACGCTATTGTAGTCGCAGTTGAGCGGGCTCGAGCCCTGGAATTGGTAGCGCTCGATGGAGACGTGGTAGTAACGGGCGACGAACGAGTCGTTGCCGAGCGTCGTGCTGATTTCCGCTTGAAAGATCGGCTCGTTGTTGAACTCACCGGAGAACGTTCCGGGGAAGATGTTGGCGACCTGGATCGGGCCGGGTGCGAGCGGGCCCGTATAGCCTCCGCCCGGAACGAAATTGCCGTTGATATAGTCGGACGTATTAGCGTTCTGGTCGCTGGTGGATTGGCTGCCGAGGTAGCTCACGGTCAACCGCGTTGCCGAGGAGAAGTGATACTGGGCCTTAATCAACTGCGCGGCCTGGTTGAGGTAGCCTTGCAGCCGGTAGCAGCATGCGAGCAACGGGAACTGGTTCGTGAGGAAACTGAACGTGTGCCCGACTTGGGTCGCACTAGCGTTGCTGTTGAGCGCTCCACCGAGGTACCCTCCGCCGCTCGGATCGTAGTACACTTCCGTTCCGTTGATCGCCGACGGGTTGTCGTCGGTGGCAATGTCCACCACGAAGCCGAGCCGGTTGTCGATCGTGTCGGAGAAACCGAAGTTGGCGAACGTACCCCCATGGTTGTCGAATCCGGCTTGAAAGTCCGGGGTCGGCGTCAGCGTCGGATCCTTGGTATGCGCGTTCAGGGTGCCGCCGATCGCGTTGTTCACGACGGGAGACTCCGCACCGGGGCCTTTGATGACTTCGAAGCTGCTGAACATGTAGGTGTTGAGGAAGGTGGTGACGTTGTCGCCGTACTGGCCGACGGAGATGTAGTGGCCGTCGATCAGCGATGCCGTTTCGTAGGACGTCGCGTCGCGGATATTGGGAATGGTAATCGCTCCGGGTGCAGCAGCGTTTGCCGAGTTCGAGGGGAACGAGATCTGCAAGCCGGGCACCTGGCTCAGCACGCGCGTCACCTGCGGCTGCGCTTGGTCGGTGAAGTTCTGGGATGCGATGACGTCGATCGAAGCCGGGGACTGGTTGATCGTCCCGCGACCCGCGATCGAGACGTGCGCGATCGTGCGCAGCGACGAGAAACTGATCGCGGCCATGCTCACCGTCAGCGTCTGCGCTTGTCCCGGAACGAGCGCGATGTCGTTTTGGACCGCCTGCGAGTACCCGGCCTTGCTGACCGAGATCGTGTAGACGCCCGGGGTCACATTCGATATCGAGAATCGTCCGTGATTGTCGGTTGTCGTCGAATAGGACATGGGGCCGGTCATCATGACCGCCGCACCGACGATGGGAGCGCCCGTCGTATCGTTGACGGTTCCCGTCACCGATGCCGACGTTTGTGCGACGACCGATGGGCCGGCGAGTGCGGGTGCGCATGCCGCAACCGCAAAGCAAATCAGAAAGCCGAGCGTTCTCATTGTCTCCTCCAATCTGAGAGCGTCTTGGCGCGAGGAGTACGCCTCGTAAATGCCGCCCACCTTTGCCCGCTCCGGTGCCAGGAAAGAGGCTTTGCGTCTGCAGGTGCGGCCTCTGCGGCGCGTTAATCGAATAATAAGAATGCCCCCGATTCCGTTTCCCAAGAAGAAGGTTCCACGGCGGGTCGCGCTCGAGCAGCTTGCGATCTTGGAGCGCACTTATCCACACGCCCAGACGGCGCTCGGATACAAGAACGCGTTCCAGTTGCTGGTCGCCGTCATCCTCTCGGCGCAATGCACCGATGCGCGCGTCAATGCGACGACCCCCGCGCTCTTCAGGAAGTATCCCACGCCGCAGCGGTTGGGCCATGCCGGGCTCGCCGACGTCGAGAAGATCATCCGCTCGTGCGGATTCTTCCGCGCGAAGGCCAGAAACATCGTTGCCTGCTCGCGGGACATCGTCGAGCGCTTCGGCGGGCGCGTCCCGCGCACGCGGGAGGAGCTGGAGTCCCTCGCCGGCGTCGGGCGCAAAACCGCGAGCGTTGTGCTGGCCGTCGCGTTCAGAGAGGCGGCGCTCGCCGTGGACACGCACGTCTTTCGCGTCGCCCATCGCCTCGGCTTGACGACCGGGAAAACCCCGCTCGACGTCGAGCGCGACCTCACCGCGATCCTACCCCGCGAGAAGTGGGGACTCGCGACGCACTGGCTCATCCTGCACGGCCGCGTAATCTGCAAAGCGCCGCGGCCGCTCTGCGAGCGCTGTCCCGTCCTCCAGCTTTGCCCGACGGGCGCGGCCCTCCGGCGCTCGCGCTCTCGCGCGGCGGCCTCGTAAAGAAAAAGCCGGTGCAGCCCGTCTTGCGGGTTGCACCGGCCGGATTGACCGATGATAACGACCCTACGTTAGGGTTTGTGGGTGGCCTTGGGCTTCGGAGTCGCCATGTGATGCGTCATGGGCTTCGGGGTCGCCTTGGGCTTCGTGGTCGCCTTGGGCTTCGGCGTCGCGTGATGGCTCGCCATCGCATGCGTGGTCGCGTGCGGCTTCGGCTTGGGCGTCGCCATGCTGGCCATCGCCACGCCGGTCGTCAGAAACGCTGAGGCCAACAGGGATGCAAGTACTCTCTTCAATCTACACACCTCCTTTCGGGCACGAGTTCCCCGTCGTCGGTATCGAAGGCTGATCGACGGAGATGCTATCCGTGCAACGTAAATGCCGGGGCCTAAGTTCGCGGAGCCGGAGGCTTGCCCTTCCCGACGAGGGCGCGTGCGATCACCAGCCGCTGGATCTGCTGCGTCCCCTCGTAGATCTGCGTGATCTTGGCATCCCTCATCATCCGCTCCACCGGGTATTCCGCCGAATAGCCAAATCCGCCCAGGACCTGCACCGCATCGGTCGTGACGGCCATCGCGACGTCGCCGCACTTCAGCTTCGCCATCGCCGCCCAGAGCGTGACGTCGGGCGCGCCTTCGTCGCACTTACGCGCCGCCTCATAGAGAAGAAGGCGAGCTGCCTCGACCTCGGTCTTCATATCGGCGAGCATGAAGCCCACGCCTTGGTGCTGGCCGATGGGCTTGCCGAAGGCGACGCGCTCCTTCGAATAGTTCGCAGCGTAATCAAGCGCGCCCGCGGCGATGCCGAGCGCCTGCGCGGCGATACCCGGGCGCGATTTGTCGAGCACCTTCATCGCGATCTTGAACCCCTCGCCCTCGGCGCCGAGGAGATTTTCCGCGGGCACGATGCAGTCGTTGAAATGAAGTTCCACCGTCGGAGAGCCGCGGATGCCCATCTTGCGCTCCTTCTTGCCGACGTGGAAGCCGGCGAAGTCCTTCTCGACGATGAAGGCGCTGATGCCTCCGGGTCCTTTCGATGGATCGGTGACGGCGAAGACGCAGACGACGTCGGCGAGACTTCCGTGCGTGATCCAAATCTTCGTTCCGTTCAGCACGTAGGTATCGCCCCGCCGCTCGGCACGCGTGCGCATCGAGCCTGCGGCATCGGAGCCGCTGGAGCCTTCGGTGAGCGCGTAGGCGCATATCCATTCGCCGGAGGCGAGCTTCGGCAGATAGCGCAGCCTCTGCGCTTCGCTGCCGCCGATGAGGATCGGGAGCATTCCCAGTTCCTGCACCGCGACGATCAGCGAGCTGGACGCGCACGCCTTCGCGATCTCCTCGACCACCTTAACGTAGGTGAGAAACGTTCCGCCCAAACCTCCGTACTCGGCCGGAATCGGTATCCCGAGCAGGTCGTTTTCGGCGAAGAGTTGCTTGAGATCCATGGGAAACTCGGCGCGCTCGTCGATCTCGGCGGCTCGCGGCGCGACGCGCTTTGCGACCAACTCTCGGACTGCGGTGAGCATGAGTGCTTCGTCATCCCGCGCATGTGCCTGGGGCGGTATCGTGGTGGCCATGCGGAGCGATTCCACGCCTGGGGGAGGCGCTCCGTCCGGGAGCGCATAGTGAAATGCAAGTATGGACAAAACGGTCGCGACGTGCGCGCAAGCGGTCGCCGACATCCCGAGCGGAGCGTCGCTCGCGGTCGGCGGCTTCGGCCTCAACGGCATCCCGCACAACCTCATCGAGGCGCTGCTCGAGCAAGGCGCGACCGATTTGGTCACGGTCAGCAACAACTGCGGCGTCGACGGTTGGGGCCTGGGCGTTCTCCTCGATGCCAAGCGCATCCGCCGCACGACCGGCTCGTACGTAGGAGAGAACAAAGAGTTCGAGCGGCAGTATCTGCACGGCGAACTCGAGGTGGAGCTGGTGCCGCAAGGGACGCTCGCCGAGCGTTTACGCGCGGGCGGCTGCGGCATCCCGGCGTTCTACACGCCGGCCGGCGTCGGGACGATGGTCGCCGACGGAGGGCTGCCCTGGCGCCACGCCCCCGACGGCTCCATTGCCGTTGCCTCTCCGCCCAAAGAGGTCCGCCGTTTCGGCGACGGCGATTACGTGCTGGAGCACGGGATCGTTTGCGATTTCGCACTCGTGCGCGCATCGGTCGGCGACCGCCACGGGAATCTCGTCTTTGCGAAGGCGACGCGCAACTTCAACCCGCTCTGCGCGATGGCGGGTCGCATTACGATCGCCGAGGTCGAGGAACTCGTGGAGCCGGGCGCGATTCCTCCCGAAGACGTTCACGCTCCCGGCATCTTCGTTCAGCGCGTCGTCCTGGTCGGGGCGGCAGGAAAGCGCATCGAGCGGGTGACGACGCGTCCGCGTGGGGAGCGATGACGTGGCGCTGACGAGAGTGCAGCTCGCCACGCGCGTGGCGAAGGAACTGGTCGACGGGCAATACGTGAACCTCGGCATCGGCTTGCCGACGCTCGTACCAAACTATATGCCGCCGGGCGTGCACGTCGTTTTGCAGAGTGAGAACGGCATCCTCGGCCTCGGGCCGTACCCGTACGAAGGGGAGGAGGACCCCGACCTCATCAATGCCGGCAAGGAAACGGTAACGGTGCTGCCCGGCGCATCCTTTTTCGATTCCGCGCTCTCGTTTGGCATGATTCGCGGCAAGCACATCGACGTGGCCGTCCTCGGTGCGATGCAAGTCTCCGAGCGCGGCGATCTCGCGAACTGGATGATTCCCGCGAAGATGGTGAAGGGCATGGGCGGCGCGATGGATTTGGTCCACGGTGCGAAGCGCGTCGTGGTGATGATGGAGCATGTGTCGAAGGGCGGCGAACACAAGATCGTGAGCGAATGCTCGCTCCCGCTGACCGGACGCGGTGTCGTGAATCGCATCATCACCGATCTGGCAACGATGGACGTCACCGGCGAGGGGCTCGTCCTGCGCGAACTCGCCCCCGGCGTCGACGCAGAGCAGATTCGCAAGGCCACCGGACCGGATCTACGCGTCACCGGCGAGCTCGGTTCGATGATCTAAGGTTTGCCTGTGAAAGCGGGCGAAGGAATGCCGGGCTGCCTGGCCAAGGGCTCGGTGCCTGCTTCAGGGCACTGCACTTTTCACCAGGAGGACAACCATGCTCCGTACCCGCCTTCAGTTCGGCCTCATGGCGCTGATCTTTGCGATCGGCGTCGGTCTGGGCAGCGGCGTCGCGCTCGCCTATCAGGTTCACATGCAAAACGCGCTCGGCGATCTGAACGCCGCCTACCACCAACTGCAAGTCGCGATTCCGGACAAAGCCGGCCATCGCGTGCAGGCGATGTCGCTGGTGAGCCAGGCCATCAGTCAGGTCCAGGCGGGGATCGCCGCCGGCGTATAAAGCCGCGTTCTTTTCGATACCGGTAGCCGCCCTTTAGGGGGCGGCTACTTTTTCGGGCGTCGTTTCGTCGCGAAACTGGCGATGATACAGGCTTGCGTACGAGGCATTGCGTGCGAGCAGTTCTGCGTGGGTACCACGCTCGACGATGCGGCCGCGTTCGACCACGAAGATGACGTCTGCGGAGACGATCGTCGATAAGCGGTGCGCGATGACGAGGCTGGTGCGGCCGCGCATGACGCGCTCGAGCGCGGCTTGGATTGCGGCCTCGCTGTGGGAGTCGAGCGAACTGGTTGCTTCGTCGAGAATGAGGATTCGCGGGTCATTCAGCAAGACGCGCGCGATCGCAAGGCGCTGACGCTCGCCGCCGGAGAGCTTGTGGCCGCGCTCGCCGACGATGGTAGCGTAGCCCTCGGGGAGGCTTGCGATGAAGTCGTGGATGTTGGCGGCGGTCGCGGCAGCGACCAGTTCGTCGTCCGTCGCGTCCGGCTTGCCGTAACGGAGATTCGCTGCGATCGTATCGTGGAAGAGGTACGTCTCTTGCGTGACGATACCGATGTCGCGCCGAAGCGATTCGAGCGTGACCGTCCGCACGTCGTGGCCGTCGACGAGCACTCGCCCTTCCTGCGGGTCGTAGAAGCGCGGGACGAGTTGGGTAATCGTCGTCTTTCCCGCGCCGCTCGGGCCGACGAAGGCGGCGACCTGACCGCTCTTCACCTCGAGCGAGACGCCGTCGAGCACGCGGCGCGACTCGTCGTAGCCGAAGTGAACGTTCTCGAAGGAGATGTCGCCGTGAATCGCCGGGAGCACGATCGCGCCGGGCGGGTCGTAATCCTCGGTTTTCATGTCGAGGTACTCGAAGATGCGCTCGAAGACCGCGAAAGCGCTCACGATCTGGACCTGGATCCCCGCAATCGTTGCCGCCGAGCCGTACAGGCGCGTTTGTATGAACGAGACGAACGCGACGATGACGCCGATTTGGAGCTCGCCGCGAATCGCAAGCCAGCCCCCGCCGAGCCACACGATCACGGGTCCGATGATGACCATCGCGGTGACTGAGGCCAAGAACCATCGTCCGACCATTGCGAGCCGGACCTCGAGCCCCATCAGCTTGGTGCCGACGCCGTAGAAGCGCTTGCTTTCGAAGACTTCGCGGGCGAACGATTTAATGAGCGTGATGCCCGAGATCGAAAGGGTTTCCTGCGTGATCGATTCGATCTGATCGCGCTGCTCCCGCGTGCGTCGGCGTACGTCGTACATGCGCCGCCCCACGGGGCCGAGCGGTAAGATCATCAGCGGCACGACGACGGTCGACAGCAGCGCGAGCCTCCAGTTCCACACGAACATCGCGACGAGCGTCGTTGCGATGATCACGATGTTCGTGAGGATCGCTGTAAGCGTGCCGGTCACGACGTTGTCGATGTTGTCGACGTCGCTCGAGACGCGGTTCATGATCTCGCCGGTCTTCGTGCCGGTGAAGAACGCGATCGGCATGCGGTGCAGATGCGAGACGAGGTTCGTGCGGATGTCCCGCATGATCCCCTCGCCGACCAGCGAGTTCAGATAGCCTTGGACGACGCCGATTGCCGCGCCGATCAGAGCCGAGGCGACGATCACCGCGAGGTCGATCATCAGCATCTGCAAGCTGCGGTGCGGAATCGCGACGTCGATGATATGGGCGGTCAGGAAACCGGGGACCAGGCCGAGCAGCGAGGCGATGACGATGCACGCCAATACCATCGCCTGCGGACGCCAGTAGGGAAGAAACAGCCCGGCAATTCTGCGCCATTCGACGCGACGCCGCATCTTCGGCCGATCCGGGCTGTAGAGGTTCCCCCACATCAGCCCATGCCCACCGTACATTTAAAGGCCTCGCACGTTGCGCTCGGCCCGGCTCTCC
>DATCTQ010000024.1:0-16950 GCA_036567865.1 Candidatus Tyrphobacter sp.
ACGCGGATCGATCCGCGCTCGCCACAGAATCTCGCGCGTCGGGACGAGGACGTTTCCCACGACGCGCACGCTCTTGGGTCGAAAGCCCGGCCACGTCGCGCCGACGTACCCGGCAACGATGGCCAGCATCAGCGCGAAAACAAAGAGCATCCAGAATGGACGTAGACGCGAGGCCTTTCGCCGCCGGAGGCTCATGCGAGCAGATCCTGTACGCGTGCGTCGATCTCGAGCCGCACCGGCGCACCGATCGAAACGTGCTCGAACCTGCGGTCGATCGGATTCAGAACGGCATTGCGCTCTCCGAACGCCGCCGCTTCGGGCAGAACCGCGCTCGGAACGAGAAGCCCGAGGCTCTCATCGGAGGCGCGCCACGTCTCGCCGATGGCTCGGCAGACGTCTCTTCCCGCGACGCTGCGCCAGTTCGGAGCGAGCCTGTGCGTATCGAGCGCTGTCAGGAACTCATCCGGAACATCGACGGGATAGGCAAGGAATCCAAGCAGAGGCGTTTGTCCGGCTTGCACGAGGATCTCGAGGATCGCGAGGGCGATGCTCGTCGCCACATACACCGCGGCACGGTTGCGTTCGTTCCAGCGTCCGGGGTGCAGGCCGGCGCCGCGCCCATCGAAGGCTCGCGCCTTCGACTTTTGTTGCGTGAGCCGAAAGAGGCGCACTACTGACCGGCCATTAGTGGCCTGTAACGCCGGGATAAATACCGACGTTGTGCGCGTCACGGGTGCGATGGCGAGGCGCGAGGAGGGAGCATAGCCGGGGTGTTCTGTGACCGACGAGCAACGACGCCAGCGCGCCTGTGCCGCCGCAACCCGGAGGGCTGCCCGTTTTCGGGCGATCTGCTGCGTCGCTCTTCGCTCGCAAAGTCCAGCTTTTGTCGCTCATCGCTCCTTGCACCTCATCCCGAAGACGGGCAGCGGCGGTATCAATCCCGGCGTTACAGGCCACTAGGCGAAGATGCCGTCGCGAATGCGTCCGAGCAGGTCCTCGACTTCCCGCGCGCCCAGATCGGTCACCAGTTCTTCTACGGGCCGGGCGCCGTCGAGCGCCCGGTTTCTGGAGGCCATCCATCGTTCCGCGGCGTCTTTGCCGCCGAGGACGCTCTCGGCAAGCGCGTACATTCGCGCAACGCGCGCTAAGCGTTCCGATTCGTCGACGGCGAAGCGGTCCTTTCGCGCGATCCGGCGCTCGATCGTACGAGACGAGATTCGCGTGACGGCACCCAGCCGCGCTCGCCCGAGTTTCGTGTACTTTGCCACTTCATCGAAGGCGCGCGCGGGTAAACCTCGCTTCAGGACGTCCGTGAAGCGGCCGCTCGGGGCGGCCGCTTCGGCAGCCGTGAGGCGGAGAACTCGAAGGGCGGGGTCGTAGGCTTTTCGCATCGCTACGAGTATATCACTATATGGCGGCTATTCAACCGCCATAGTGTAAGTTCTGTCAGGTGGGGATGTAGCGGTCGAGCGCTTCGGCCACGCCGTCGTGTTCGACGTCCGCCACGACCGCGTCGGCGAGTGCCCGCACATCCTCAGGGGCGTTGCCCATCGCCACGCCGACGCCCGCGACGTGCAGCAACGGCGCATCGTTCCACGAGTCGCCGATGGCGAGCACGTTCTCCATCGGAATCTCCAGGCGAGCCGCGACAAATTCCAGCGCCTCGCCCTTGTTGACGAATGGGTTCAATATCTCCACGAACTCCGGGTAACTGCGCGTCACGTACGCGCGCTTGCCGAGCCGTTCTTGGATCCGCGCAGCATAGCGCTCCGCGACGTCGGCGTCCGCGATCACCACCGCCTTCGTCGCGTCGCTCGTGGCGAAGAGTTCTCGCAACGACGGCACGATGACGGGCTCGGCCAGTGAGAGGCTCGTGTAGAGATCTGAAAAACGGTTGCGCTGCTCGCAGTAGTACAAGTCGCTACGATACAGTTGCACGTGGATGCCGTCGCGTCGCGCCATCTCCACGACCTCGAGCGCGATCGCATTCGAAAGAGGCATGTCGAAGAGCACGTCGTCACTTTGCGGATCGACGATCGCGGCGCCCTGGTAGCAGACCAACGGCGCGTCGAGTTCGAGTTCTCGCGCGTAGGGTAACGAAGCTCGGTACATGCGCCCCGTCACGATACAGCCGTTCACGCCGGCGGCGCGCACGCGGGCGATCGACTGGCGCACCCGCGGGTGCAGAACGAGGTCCCTCCCGACGAGGGTTCCGTCCAGATCGTATGCGACAAACCGGATCACCGGCGCATCCGCGCCGTTTCTGCATGCTGGTCGAGCCCTTCGAACTCCGCCAGCGCCGCGAGCGCCGGGGCATCGCCGCGCATCCGTTCCGCGCTGTTCCCGACCACGGAGAACGTCCGCGTAAAGTCCGAAAGGCAAAGCCCGGAGGCGAACCGCGCCGAGCCCGACGTCGGAAGGACGTGGTTCGAACCGGCGAGATAGTCGCCGCAGGCCACCGGCGTGTCGGATCCGGTGAAGACCGCTCCGGCGTGCCGCACCCGTTGCAGGATCCGCGTCGGCTCGCGGACTTGCAACGCCAGATGTTCGGGCGCAAAGCGCTCGATCACGTCACACGTCTCCTCGAAGGTTGCCGCATAAATCAACCGGCAGCGCTGCTCGACGACCTCGGCGATGATGTCGCCGCGCGGCAGCGCGTGAAGATCGCGCGCTTCGATCACACGGGCGATACGTTCGAGTATCTCGCGCGACTCCGACACGACGGCGACGCGCGCGGCGCGATCGTGCTCGGCTTGTGCGAGCAACTCCGCCGCGGCGTACTCGGGATTCGTCGTTTCGTCCGCCACCACGAGCACTTCGGAAGGCCCGGCCAACCCGTCGATCGCGCAGACGCCGTAGACCTGTCGCTTCGCCTCGGTCACCCAGAGGTTCCCCGGCCCGACGATCTTGTCGACCGGCGCGATCGATGCCGTGCCGAAGGCCGCTGCCGCGACGGCTTGCGCGCCGCCGACGGCGTACAGTTCGTCGGCGCCGCAGAGGCTACAAGCAAAGAGCACCGCCGGATGCACGCGGCCGTCGCGCTGCGGCGGCGTGAGCACCACGACGCGCGAGACGCCGACGATCTTCGCGGGCACGATGGTCATCACGGCAGTCGACGGAAGCGGCGCCGAACCGCCGGGGACGTACGCCGCGACCGCATCGAGCGGACGCGTTACGAAGGCGTACCGTGTTCCATCGGGGTCCTCATAGGAGATGTCGGCTCGCCGCTGCCGCTCGTGGAAGCGGGTGACGCGCTCCTTTGCGAGCGCAAGACCTCGGGCGATCTCCTGCGGCACGAGCGCCTGCGCCTGCTCTTGCGCCGGAATGGAGACACGCAGCGCGTTCACTTCGAACTCGGGGGCGTCCCAGCGGCGCGTATACTCCGTCAGTGCGGCGTCCCCGCGCGCGCGCACGTCGGCAAGAATGGCCCGCACGCCCTCGGCGACGTCCTCCGGCACCTGCCATCCCGCGCGATAGAACGCCGCCAGCTCCCGATCGGACGCCGCGACGATCTGCAAGGTCCGCGTCATGCGCTCTCGAGCCGCTCGAGCATGTCGAGCAGCGCGTCGTACTTTGCGCGAAACCGCACGGGGTTCACGACGAAGCGCGCCGACGAACGCGCGATCTCGTCGACGACGACCATGTCGTGCGCGCGCAACGTGCCCCCCGTGGCTACCAAATCGACGATGACGTCCGCGAGCCCGACCAGCGGCGCGAGTTCCACCGAGCCGTGCAACGCGATGATCTCGCAGGCCATGTCGCGCTCGGCGAAGTACGCCTGCGCCGCGCGTTTGAACTTCGTCGCGACCCGCAAGAACGTGGGGTACCGGACACCTTCGTGGTAGCCGTCGCTGCGCCGCGCGGCAACGACCAGCCGGCATGCGCCGAAGCCCAGATCGGCAAGCTCGCTGACCGAAGCGTCGGTCTCCCAGAGCGTATCCTTACCCACGACGCCGCAATCCGCCGCACCAAACTCCACGTAGGCCGGCACGTCGCTGGAACGCAGCATCAGCAGTTCGGTCCGGCCGTCACCCGCCATGACCTGCAATCGTCTTCCGACGTCCGGAGGCACGTCGATTCCGGCACGCCGGAGCCGCATCGCGGTTTCCTCGTACAGCGCACCCTTCGGCAGCGCGATCACGAGCCGTTCGTTCACGAGCCTTCATCCGCCGGAAACAACTCCTCGATACGATCGCCGTCAACGATAATCACGCGCGGGATCTCTTTGTGACGCGCGTATTCCAGCAACGCGGCGCGGTCGAGGCCGCGAACCTCCAAGCGAACGCGCAGCCCGTTCGCGCGTTCGCGCCGTGCAACCGCATCCGAACCGCTCACCAGCACGTCGACTTCGTTGCGCGGGCGCTCGTCTTCTCGGCGGCGCTCCAGCGCGAGCAGGATCCGTTCCACGCCGACCATCCAGCCCACCGCCGGAACGTCGTATCCAAAGCGCGGCAGGAGTTGATCGTAGCGCCCCCCGCCGCAGAGCGAAAAGCCGAGGTCGTCGATGTAACCTTCAAAAACGAAGCCGGTGTAGTAGCGCAGATCGCGTAGCAGGGCGAAATCGATGTTGATACGCTCGCGGTAGCCCAGCGCATCGGCACGATGCAGGATCGACTCGAGCCGCCGCAATGCGGCGCGCGATTCCTCGGTGGCGCAGGTCGGCTTCGCGATCGCCAGCACCTCGTCGCGCCCACGCATCATCGTGAGACGTAACAGGATCTCGAAACCCTGCGCATCGACGCTGTGGCTCGCTCCGAACTCGCGCAGCGCCACGAGATTACGCTCGGCGATGCGCTGTTTACACTCCACGGCCGCCTCGCCCGCGAGACCGACGCTCGCGAGCACACCGTCGACGATGGCGGCGTCGTTCACGTCGAAGCGCGTGTCGCCCAGGCCGACGGCGTCGAGGGTCTCGATCGCCATGAACAACGCCTCCGCGTCGGCGCTCGTACCGCTCGCGCCGATCAACTCCGCCCCCGCCTGCGTGAACTCGCGCATTCGGCCGAGCTGCGGCTCCTCGTAGCGAAATCCCGTGGCAACGTAACAGAGGCGTAACGGCAACGTCGCCTGGCGCAGCCGCGCCGAAACGACCCGGGCGATCGGCGTCGTCATCTCCGTGCGCAGCGCGAGCGATTGCCCCAGCGGATCGGTGAAGCGAAACGTCTGCTGCATGAGGCGTTCGCCGAGGCCTCGCTCCATCGCTTCGTAGCTCTCGAAGGTCGGCGTCAGCACCTCGCTATACGACCACGCACGAAAGACGTCGCGTATTCGCTCCTCGACGTCGCGCTTGAAAGCGAACTCTTGGGGCAGCCAATCCCGCACCCCCGGCGGAATTCTCAACTCAGAAGTTCCCTTCTCCCTCGCGCACCCGGCCGCCCCCGAAGATGCGCTCCAACTCCGTCTGCAACCGGATGTCGCCCGCGATCGTTCGCGAGAGGCGCTGCACTTTGCCGCGTGCGTGCAACAGCACCGGCGCGTCACCGGGCCACTCGTCGATGAGCGCCGCAAGCCGGTCGATCTGGTCGCGTTGCGAAACGTCGACGTGCCAGCCGCGCACGGTCGTTACGATCCTTTCCGGCGGCGGCTCGAAGAGGGTTACCTCGTTCACGCCCACGGAGAGTTCGATCGGCGGCTCCTCCCCCGGCGTCGTACCCGGCCGCTCCCGAATCCGCAGGCGCCCCTTCACGACGAGGATTCGATCCGGCTCGAAAAGTTGCTGCACCTGCGAGTAGAGCTTCGGAAACACGATCACCTCGCAGCCGCCGGTCGTGTCCTCGAGTTGCGCGATCGCGATCTGCCCGCCCGCGCGAGTGTTGGCGCGGCGGACGCTGGTCACGGCGCCTGCGATCGTTACCGCCGTGTCGTCGTCGAGGGCGCGCAGGTCCTTCATCGGCGTCGCGCCCATCCGCGCGAGAAGATGCTGCACCTCGGCGAGCGGATGTCCGGAGACGAAGATTCCCAGCGTCTCCTTCTCCCATGCGAGCAGCTCCCGGCGACTCGGCGGCGCGACGAACGGCAGCGCCGGCGCGAGCGAGGGCGCCGCGAGCGCGGCGTCGCCGAAGAGCGAGGCTTGCCCCAACTCCGCATCGCGCGTCGCGCGCGCCGCAAGATCGAGTGCGAGGTCGAGCGCGGCGAGTTTCTGCGCGCGATTGCCCGGTAGCGCATCCGTCGCACCGCACTTCACCAGCGCTTCGAAGACACGGCGGTTCACCTGGCGCGCGTCGACGCGCCCGGCGAGATCGAACAGATCGGCGAAGGCGCCGTCCCGATCGCGCGCCTCGATGATGCTACGGACCGCGCCCTCCCCCACACCTTTGACCGCCGAGAGGCCGAAGCGGATCTGCTCGCCGACGACCGTGAAATCGACCAGCGACTCGTTGACGTCCGGCGGCAGGACCGCGATGCCGTAACGGCGGGCGTCCTCGATGTATTCTGCGAGTTTGTCGGTGCGATCTTTGACCGAGGTCATGAGCGCGGTCAAGTAGGGCAGCGGATGGTTCGCTTTCAGATATGCGGTTTGGTATGCGATCATCGCGTACGCCGCCGCGTGCGATTTGTTGAAGCCATACCCCGCGAAGGGCTCGACGAACGCGAAGATCTCCTCGGCGAGCTTGCGCGTTACATTCGACGTCCGTATCGCGCCCTCGACGAACTTCTCCCGGTACACGGGCACCTGATCCTTGAGCTTCTTGCCCATGACCTTGCGCAGTTCGTCGGCTTCGCTCAGCGAAAATCCGGCGATGTCACGCGCGATCTGCATCACGGATTCCTGATAGACCGCGATGCCGTAGGTCTCCGCGAGAATCGGCTCGAGCTTCGGGTGCAGGTAGCTCGCCTTCGTGCGTCCGTGCTTGTTGCTGATGTAGTGCGGAATCCACTCCATCGGCCCCGGGCGGAAGAGTGCGACCAACGCAACGATGTCCTCGAAGCGCGAAGGCTTCAACTCGGTGCAGACGCGCCGCATGCCGTCGGATTCCAACTGGAAGACGCCCATCGTCTCCCCGCGACCAAGCATCTCGAATGTTTTGGGATCGTCGAGCGTAATGCGTGCGAGATCGAATCCGGGATCCACCGTACGGCGGATCTCTCGCACGGCATTGTGCATGACCGTCAAGTTGCGCAAGCCGAGAAAATCCATCTTCAGCAGGCCGATCTTCTCGATCCACTCCATGTCGTATTGCGTGTTTATGCCGCCGTCGAACTTCACGAGCGGCACGTATTCCATGAGCGGGCGATCCGATATCACCACGCCGGCCGCATGCGTCCCGGCGTTGCGCGATAGCCCTTCGATCGTCTTCGCGGTATCGAGCAGCTTGCGAATCGTCTCGTTGCTCTGATAGAGCGTCGCCAGATCCGGGATCTGCTCGATCGCGACGGCGATCGAAAGGCCGGTCGGCCCCGACGGAATGAGCTTCGCGACGCGGTCCACGTCGGGCAGCGGGACGCCCAGTGCCCGCCCCGCGTCGCGAACGGCCGCGCGGGCCGCCATCGTGCCGAACGTCACGATCTGTGCGACCCGATCCTTGCCGTACTTCTCGGTGACGTAAGCAATGACTTCATCCCGCCGCTCTACGCAGAAGTCCGTATCGATATCGGGCATGGAAATGCGATCCGGATTCAAGAATCGTTCGAAGAACAGGTTGAACGCCAGCGGGTCGAGGTCGGTAATGCGCAGGCAGTACGCGACCAGGGAGCCGACCGCCGAGCCCCGTCCAGGTCCCACCGGAATGTCCCGATCGCGCGCATATTTGATGAAATCCCACACGATCAAGAAGTACGACGCGTAGCCCATCGCCTCGATCACGCGCAGCTCGTACTCCAGCCGCTCGCGTAGCGCCGAATCATCGCGCGCACGCACCGCGCCGTAACGCTCGATGAGTCCGGCTTCGCAAAGTTGGCGCAGGTACCCATCGGCGCCGAGTTGCCCTTCCGGCACGGGATATTCGGGGACGCTGAAGCTGCGCTTGGGCAGTTGAAAGTCGACGCGCTCGGCGATCTTCAGGGTATTCTCGCAGGCTTCGGGGAGATCGCTCCACAGCGCATACATCTCGTCGGGTGACTTGACGTAGAACTGGTCGGTCGCGAACTTCAAACGGTTTTCATCCGAGACGGTTCGCCCGGTCCCGATACAGAGGAGCACGTCGTGTGCCGGCGCGTCGCCCTGTTCCAAATAATGGGAATCGTTCGTCGCGACCAGCGGCACGCCGATCTCCCGGGCGATGCCGATCAGCCCTTCGTTGACCAGATCCTGCTCGGGTAGTCCGTGGCGCATGACCTCGATGTAGAAGCGGTCCCCGAAGATCTCCAGGTAGCGCTTCGCGTTGCGCAGCGCGCCCTCGCGGTCATTCTTCAACAATGGGGCCGCGACCAGCCCCGAGATGCAGCCCGAGAGGACGATCAGGCCTTCCTGGTGCCGGGCGAGGAGATCGAGGTCGATGCGGGGCTTGTAGTAGTAGCCCTCGAGGAAGCCCTTGGAAACCAGTGCCGTGAGGTTCCGGTAGCCCGTGAGGTTCGCAGCCAGCAGGGTCACGTGCGCCTCGTCGCGCACGGTACGGTCGAGGCGTCCGCGCGGTGCGACGTACGCCTCGCACCCAATGATCGGGGTGAGATTCGCACGGCGGGCGGCGTGATAGAACTCCATCGCTCCGTACATGACGCCGTGATCGGTGAGGGCAACGGCGGAAGTTCCAAACTCCGCTATTCGACGGCAGAGCCGCTCGATGCGGCAAGCGCCATCGAGGAGTGAGTATTCCGAGTGAACGTGAAGATGAACGAACTGACGCAAGCCTTACTTCTCAATCCCCGGTAGACGCGGATGCCTGACGCAATTCCTCCCGCGCCCAGCGATGCCGCCCTCCGTCACGAGGTCGAGCGGCTGAAGGCGCGTTTGGAGGCGCTGGAGGCCGAGCGAGACGAGTACGCCCAACAGGTCGAGGAACTCTTCGTGCTCCAGCAGGTCTTCTCCACTTTGAACTCCACGCTGGAGATCACCGACATCCTTTCGACGGTCCTGCGCGGTGTCGTTGCCGCACTGAAGTTTCGGCGCGTCATCCTCTTCGACGTCCTCGAGGACGGTGGCATTCTGCGGCGCCTCGAATGCGGCGCCGACGCAGACGTCGAGCCGGCTGCCGACGAGCGCGCCTATCGCGCCGATTCGACGCTGCAGATGCTCGCGCGCGGCTCCATGCAGATCGCGCTCGGTCTCCCGGGCGACGCCGATGCACCCCTCGAGGACTCGCGTGGGCGCTACTGCGCCGCGCCGCTCGTCGTACGCGGGGTCGTGCGCGGCGTGCTCTACGCCGACGATGCCCATGAAGAAGACATCGGCGAGAACCAAATCCGGATGTTCCTCGACTTTGCCGCGCAAGCGGCGATTGCCGTAGAGAACGCGCGCCTCTGGGAGGAGACGCGGCGTCTGCTCGAAGAGACCCAGCGCCTCGCTCTGACGGACAGCCTCACCGGCATCGGCAACCGCCGCGACCTGCACGAGTTGTTCGAACACGAGCTCACGAGTGCCGAGCGCTATCAGACGCCGCTCGCCTTCGTCATCCTCGATCTCGACGATCTCAAACGCATCAACGACAGCGGCGGGCACAGCCTTGGCGATCTCGCGCTCAAGCGCTTCGCCGAGATGCTCAAGAGCAACGCGCGCCGCGGTGATATCGTCGCACGCTATGCCGGCGACGAGTTCGTCCTGGTCATGCTGCGCAGCGACCGCAGCGCCGCCCTCAAGGGCGTCGAGCGGATCCTCTCGGCGTTGCGGCGTCACAATCTCCCGGCCTCGATCGGCATCGCGATGTACCCCGAGGATGGGCGGGACGCACAATCGCTCTTCTTTGCCGCCGACGAAGC
The DNA here is from genome assembly GCA_036567865.1 of Candidatus Tyrphobacter sp. Classification (GTDB taxonomy): domain Bacteria; phylum Vulcanimicrobiota; class Vulcanimicrobiia; order Vulcanimicrobiales; family Vulcanimicrobiaceae; genus Tyrphobacter. The sequence goes on from DATCTQ010000024.1 coordinate 9,853, forward strand.
GCTTTACGAGGCCAAGAGCGCCGGCAAGAACTGCTTCCGCTTCTACCACAACCCCGGCGTGGCGCCCGCCGACGTTGCACTCTAGTCGGCTCCTCGTCGGCGTAGGGATCGACGGACTTACCGCGCTCTTCGCGCTCCTCTGGATCTACACGCTCGTCGCTCGCCGCCGGCGCGGCGCACCGCTGGGCGGTTCCGTGCGTGCAACGCTCTGGGCGGTCGTCATCTCATTCACCCTCGCGCACGTGAACCGCTGGTTCGATCTCTGGCCCGCGCACCCGTACTTCCCGAGCGGCCACGAAACGCTGGCCGCGTGCCTCGCTACGGCAGCCGCCCTCGAAGACCGCCGCTTGGCACTTCTCGCATTCCCGCTGCTCGCGTTGTTGGGTTATGCGCTGGTTCGCTCCGGCTGGCACGACCGCATGGAGGTCGTCGCCGGCTTCCTCCTCGGCGCGCTGGTCATGGCGATAGCGGCTAGGATCGCCTATCGCGCCAGAACGGAGAGTTCCCAGCGGTAGCCGTCGGGATCCTGAAACCATAAGCCCATGTTCGTCGAGCCGGGCGCCTCCGGACCGATCTCATCGCCGGGATCCTCGATGCGCACGCCGCCGCTCTTCAGCATAGCCAACGCCGCGCGCAGCGTCTCGAAATCCTTGACATGGAACGAGATGTGATCCATGACGGCGGGATGCGGGACGCCGCGATGCAGGACGATCGTCACCGCGTCGTTCGAGAGCCCGACGTAATCGCGGCCTGCAAAGATCTCCTCGAGATCGAAGTGTTTCTTCCACCACGCGGCGCTCTTTTTCGGATCGCGGACCGAGAGCCCGAAATGGCCGACCGTTCCCAATCTGACCTTCATTGGATCGCCCCCGCTGCTCTGAGCATCTCGAGGACGCGCTCGCGCGGGAGCGCGTGAACGGTGACGCCGCGCTGGCCCGTCATCGTCGTCGCTTCGAAGAGCGCGTCGTAGATCGCCGCCTGCGTCGCCTCCGCGGTCGCACGATAAAGTGCATCCAAGCGATCGGAGTCTGAGAGCACGGTGCCCGCCGGAGCCGTGACCTCGAAATGACCGCTGTGCTGGTAGACACGCGTCGTGGAAAACGCGATGAAGAGATCGCCGCTGCCGACGTCGGAGGTCAATCCGGTGCGCCCCATGCCGAGCGCGGCGCGTAAGGCGAGCGCACGCAGTTGCCGCGCTTCGAGCGGCGCGTCGGTTGCGATCACGACGACGATCGATCCCGAGGCCATGCGCCCCCGCATCGTCATCGAGTGCGGAAAGGTGGTCCGATCGACGTCCTTCAGGCGCTCGCCGGCCGGCACGCCCAGAATCGTGAGCTGCTCGCGGGTGCTTCCCGTATTGTCGTTGACGAGCACGCCCACGGTATAGCCGCCCAGTGACGCGGGAAGGACGCGCGACGCAGAGCCGATGCCACCTTTGAAGTCGAAGGCACGCATCCCCGTGCCGGCGCCGACGCTGCCGCGCGCGAACTGCCCCGGCGTCGTGGAATCCAACAGATGGACGACGTCTGCAGCGGAAACCGCACGCGCTTGAATGTCGTCCAGGAGTTGGTCGTCGCACTCCGCGACGACCGGCAGCGGTACGTCGTCGCTGCGGCCGATCTCGGGATGGCGGGCGATCTGCCAAGAGACGACGCCGTCGTCGGCGCGTCCGACGTCGAGCGTGTCGGTCAAGACGATCGGCTCCTCGAGGTAGCCCGACTCTGCGATCCAATGCGTCCCGGTCATCTCGCCGTTGCCGTTGAAGGCGATCGTCGCGGCCGCGACCTTTCGATCCCACGGATCGGCATTCGGTAGCACGGCCGTCGCGCCGGTGCGGATGTTGGCGCCTTCGACTTTCGTCACATGCCCGACGCGCACGCCGGGGACGTCGGTGATGCCGTCGAACGGCCCGCTCGGGAAGGCCCCGAAGCGAAACGGCAGCGAAGCGCCGGCCGCGACCGGAGCGAGCAAGAGGGCTGCCGTGAGGGTAAAGAGGAGAGGCTTGGGCATACGCCCGAGTTTCGAAGCTTCACCCCCAACCCCGCCTGCAGGCGCGGCTCGAGGGCCGGGAAAAGGATAAACCGATGCTTACGGTACCGGAGCGGCTGCGCGCCGCCAACCTCTGGGAGAACCTCTCGGCTAGCGAGTTGGTGGAGCACGCGCTGCGGCGCGGCGAGGGCGTGCTGGGCGACGCCGGCCAACTGATCGTCGACACCCGCCCGCACACCGGACGCTCGCCCAAGGACAAGTTTTTCGTTCGCGAGCCCGGCAGCGAGCCGCATATCGACTGGGGCGACGTGAACCAGGCGATCGACGAGGCTCGTTTCGACGCACTCTACGATCGGGTCGAAGCGTACTTGGCAAAACGCGACGTCTACGCGCTCGATACCTACGCCGGCGCCGACGAACGCTATCGCCTCCCCGTGCGAGTCTATACCGAGTTGGCGTGGCACAATCTCTTCGCGCGCCATCTCTTCATCACGCCCGAGCGGCCACCGAGCGACTTCGCACCGGAGTTCACGGTCGTCGATGCAGGGCTCTTTGAAGCCGATCCGGAGCGCGACGGCACGCGCACCTCGACCTTCGTCCTCGTGAACTTCCGCCGCCGAATGATCTTGATCGGCGGCACGCGATATGCGGGCGAGATCAAGAAGTCGGTCTTCACCGTCATGAACTATCTCCTGCCCCTGCGCGAGACGCTCCCCATGCACTGCTCGGCAAACGTCGGTGCCGCGGGCGATCTCGCGATCTTCTTCGGCCTCTCCGGAACGGGCAAGACGACGCTCTCCTCCGATTCGCACCGGCCGCTGATCGGCGACGACGAGCATGGCTGGTCCGACGACGGCGTCTTCAACTTCGAGGGCGGTTGCTACGCCAAAGTGATCCGGCTCTCGCCGATTGCCGAGCCGGAGATATGGGCTGCATCGAATCGTTACTCGACCGTACTCGAGAACGTGGTCTACGACGAACGCTCGCGCGCCCTCGACGTCGACTCAGAAGCGAAGACGGAGAACACGCGCTCCGCCTACCCGCTCGCGTTCATTCCGAATATCGTTCCCGGAAGCAAAGGTCCGCATCCAAACGTCATCCTCATGCTCACCGCCGATGCCTTCGGCGTGCTTCCGCCGATTGCGAAGCTCTCGCGCGAGCAGGCGATGTATCACTTTCTCTCCGGTTACACCGCAAAGGTCGCGGGCACCGAGCGCGGGGTCACCGAGCCGCAGGCGACGTTTTCGACGTGCTTCGGCGCACCGTTTATGGTGCATCACCCGACGGTCTACGCAAAGCTCCTGGGACGAAAGATCGAGGAGCGCGAGGTTGAATGCTGGCTCATCAACACCGGCTGGACCGGCGGGCCGTACGGCATCGGCAAACGTATGTCGATCGCGCATACTCGCGCCATGGTCAACGCGGCGATCGAAGGTCGTATTCCCGAGCAATTCGAGCGCGAGCAATTCTTCGGCTTGCTGCTGCCCACGAGCGTCCCGGGCGTTCCCTCCGAAGTGCTCAATCCGCGTAACGCCTGGAGCGATCCACGCGCCTATGACGCGCAGGCCGCAACGCTTGCCCGGCTCTTCGCCGACAACTTCCGCCGGTTCGAAGCGCATGCAAGCGAGGCTGTCAAAGGGGTCGCGATCAAGCCGTAGTCTTCATGCGGCTCTCAGGCTTCCCGGCGGCGCTTCGCGTAGACTGAGTCGCATGAGGCTTTCACCTTTTCTCGTCGCGGGGGCGTTCACGCTTGCTCTCGCCGCTCCGGCGCTCGCGCAGGAAACCCCGCCGGCTCAGCCGTCCTCCGCCACTTCAGGAACGGTGACGGGCCCGCAGGCCGCGCACGCCGGAATGATGCGCTTGCTCTACGGCTTGGACGGCATCACGGAGCAGCAACGGCAACAACTCCAAACGCTGATCGGGCAGTTCCGGCAGAGTCACCCGGCCGGCAGTCCCCGCGATCCCGCTGCGATGCGTACGCTCCGGCAGCAGGTCATGCAGATTCTCACTCCCGCGCAGCAGAGCCAGTTGCGGAGCGAGATCCAGCAGATCCGCGCCCAGCGCGCGCAGCAACAGCCGGCCCCACAGCCCGACGCTACGCCGACGCCTCCCGCTCCCTAAACTTCCCGGAGCGCCGCCGCATGGGTAGACGACACTCCAGGGAATAGATTTCTCGGGGAGGATTCGCCGGCCATGCGCACCCGTTTCGCCTTTCCGCTTTTTTGTCTCGCCGCCCTCACGGCGTTCTGGTTTAGCGCTGTGCTCCGGGCGGCAGACGAGCCCCAGGTCGTCGCCGGCTTTCGGCTGGAACGGATCGCGACCGTTCAAGGAGCGCGTGAGTTGGCTGCGGCGCCGAACGGCGATCTCTTCGTCGGAACCTCGGGTGGCGACGTCGACGTGATCCCACACGCTGAGGCTGCGGGCGCGCCGGGCATACCGCGCGTCTTCGCCCACTTCGGCGACGGACCGGCGGCGGGAGTCACCCTCGGCGACGGCGCCCTCTACGTCGGCACGCAATTCGGCATATACCGCATTTCCTATCGCAGCGGAGATCTGACGGCGCGCTCCCGCCCGCAGAAACTCGCCGCAGTGCGGACGTCGGGGATCTCGCGCGATCATGTTACGACCTCGGTAGCTTACGATCGCGACACGCTCTACGCGAGCGTCGGCGCGTCGTGCAATGCCTGCGTTCCAGAATTGGATCCAACGCGTGCGACGATCCAGCGCATCGATTTGCGAACCCGCAAGATGACGCGCGAAGCGATTCGCATCCGCAATGCGATCGCGCTCGCCATCAATCCGCGCAGCGGCGTCCTGTGGGCGGGGGTCGCCGGCGAAGACGATCTTCCGGTCGGGCATCCGTATGAGATCTTCGATGCGGTGACGCTGCACCCGGGTGTCGTCGACTACGGCTGGCCCTCGTGCTACGAGAACCGCAAGCAAAATCCGAAGTGGCCCGGGAGTTGCGCAAAGACTGCGGTCCCGCGGGTTATCATGCCCGCGTACGAGACGCCGATCGGCGCGGTCTTCTATCCGATGAACGCCCCCGCGCGCTACGCCTTCCCGGCACGGTATCGCGGTGGCGTCTTTCTGACGCTGCACGGCTCGTGGCACGGACCGGCACAGGGCCTCTCCGGCTTTATGCCGCCGCGCGTGATCTTCGTCCCAATGAACGGCGCCGAACCTGCAACGCCGGCGAACTGGTCGAATCCGGCAGCGCAGTGGTCGCAGTTCCTGGGCGGCTATCAGCAGGGCGGAACGGATCTGCGCATCGGGCGTCCCACCGGCATCGCCGTCGGCCCGCAAGGATCGCTCTTTGTCGCCGACGATCAGACCGGTAACATCTACCGCATCCGCCCGATTCCCTGAAAAGCGAGAGCCCGTCGCATCGCTGCAACAGGCTCCCGTCTGACTTAATCTGGCACCGACCTACTTTCGAGGGGCCCTGCGGCCCGACTATCATCGGCGCTGGCGGGCTTAACTGCCGTGTTCGGGATGGGAACGGGTGTGACCCCGCCGCCATGGGCGCCAGAAATGGATCCCCAACCGCGATGGCGAGCCGTAGCTCGAGCCGATCGCGGTGGGAAACTCGGGTACCCGAAACGGCGCCAGCCGTTTTGGGCCCAAAGCTGCGCAGAGAAGAACTTCCAGGTGCCGACGAGAGCGATTGTGGGTAATCAAAATTTCCGAGCGATTAGTACCGGTCAGCTTCACACCTTACGGTGCTTCCACCCCCGGCCTATCAACGTGGTAGTCTACCACGACTCTTCACCCTGCACGGGATTGAGGTCTCATCTTGGGGTCAGTTTCGCGCTTATATGCTTTCAGCGCTTATCTGATCCGAACATAGCTACCCGGCTATGCTCCTGGCGGAACAACCGGTTCACCAGAGGTTCGTTCGACTCGGTCCTCTCGTACTAGAGTCCACTCCCCTCAAACCTCCCGCGCCCACAGCGGATAGGGACCGAACTGTCTCACGACGTTCTGAACCCAGATCGCGTACCGCTTTAATGGGCGAACAGCCCAACCCTTGGGACCAACTACAGCCCCAGGATGCGACGATCCGACATCGAGGTGCCAAACCTCCCCGTCGATGTGAGCTCTTGGGGGAGATAAGCCTGTTATCCCCGGAGTAGCTTTTATCCGATAAGCGACGGCCCTTCCATTCGGTACCGCCGGATCACTTAGCCCTGCTTTCGCACCTGCTCGACCTGTCCGTCTCGCAGTCAAGCTCCCTTATGCCTATGCACTCTGTGCGAACGGTTTCTGACCGTTCTGAGGGAACCTTTGGGCGCCTCCGTTACTCTTTAGGAGGCGACCGCCCCAGTCAAACTGCCCACCTGACCATGTCCTCCCGCCGGATAACGGCGGATAGTTAGAATCCCAAGATTATCAGGGTGGTATCCCAACGTTGCCTCCCCAAGAACTAACGCCCTTGGATCACCGGCTCCCACCTATCCTGTACAGACAGTCTCAAAACCCAAGATCAGGATACAGTAAAGCTTCACGGGGTCTTTCCGTCCTGCTGCGGGTAACCAGCATCTTCACTGGTACTGCAATTTCGCCGGGATCCCCATCGAGACAGTGCCCAAGTCGTTACTCCATTCGTGCAGGTCGGAACTTACCCGACAAGGAATTTCGCTACCTTAGGATGGTTATAGTTACCACCGCCGTTTACTGGGGCTTAAATTCTCCGCTTCACCTTACGGTTAACGGGTCCTCTTAACCTTCCAGCACCGGGCAGGCGTCAGTCCGTATACATCGTCTTACGACTTAGCACAGACCTATGTTTTTAGTAAACAGTCGCTACCGCCATTTCTCTGCGACCCTCTTCGGCTTCACGTGTAAATCGCTACACCTAATGAGGGCACACCTTATCCCGAAGTTACGGTGTCATTTTGCCGAGTTCCTTAACCAGTGTTCTCTCAATCACCTTAGGATATTCTCCTCACCCACCTGAGTCGGTTTACGGTACGATCACCTACTGTCTGAAGCTTAGAGGCTTTTCTTGGAAGCATGGGATCAACGACTTTGTGAGCATACGCTCTCGTCATCACGTCTCGGAGTTGAATGGAAAAGCGGATTTGCCTGCCTTCCCCCCCTACACGC
>DATCTQ010000025.1:0-19656 GCA_036567865.1 Candidatus Tyrphobacter sp.
GTATTCGACTTCATCGGCTGGTACAACGCCCATCGCCGGCACACGGCGCTCGGCATGCTCTCGCCGATTGATTATGAGAAGCAGGATCAGGCAGCGTGATCTCTAATCAACAACCGTCCACTGAACCGGAACAGCTTCAGGGTGAAGCTGATCCGGTTTCGTTGACGCTTGCAGTTTAGGTATCAGGCGGCTTTGAGGGTTGTCTTCTCTGGATCAGTTCATCTTCAAGTACTCGTGGAGGCCGTGGACGCCGCCCTCGCGGCCGAATCCTGATTCACGATAGCCGCCGAACGGCGACGACGGATCGAACTGGTTGAAGGTGTTGCACCAGACCACGCCCGCGCGCAGGTGCTGCGCGATCCACATGTTCTTGCTGCCCTCGGCCGTCCAGACGCCGGCGGAGAGACCGTAGGGCGTGTTGTTCGCCTTCTCGATCGCTTCGTCCGGCGTGCGGAAGGTCATGACGGAGAGCACCGGGCCGAAGATCTCCTCGCGTGCGATGCGATGCGAGGGGTGGACGTTGGTGAAGAAGGAGGCCGGAAAGTAGAAGCCGCGCGCGGGCAGCTCGCACTCCGCCTGCACGAGCGTTGCGCCCTGCTCGATGCCGCTCTGCACCAACTCGCGAATCTTCTCGAGCTGCACGCGGGAGTTGATTGCGCCAATGTCGGTGTTCTTGTCGAGCGGATCGCCGAGGCGCAGCGTGCGAATCCGATTCGTCAAGCGCGCGACGACATCGTCGTGCACGCTCTCCTCGACGAGCAGCCGGGATCCGGCGCAGCAGACGTGACCCTGATTGAAGTAGATGCCTTGCACGATGCCTTCGACAGCTTGATCGAGCGGCGCGTCGGCGAAGACGACGTTGGCGGCCTTGCCGCCCAGCTCGAGCGTGCAGCGTTTGCCTTTCCCGGCGATGCTGCGCTGGATGATCTTGCCGACCTCGGTCGATCCGGTGAAGGCGATCTTGTCGACGTCGTCGTGATCGACGAGCGCCGCGCCGGTCGCGCCTTCACCGGTGACGACGTTCACGACGCCCGGCGGAAGATCGGCCTCTTGGATGATCTGCGCGAGCGCGAGCGCCGTGAGCGGCGTCGTCTCGGCGGGCTTGAGCACGACGGTGTTGCCGCAGGCGAGTGCCGGCGCGAGCTTCCAAGCCGCCATCAGCAGCGGGAAGTTCCAGGGAACGATCTGGCCGCAGACGCCGATCGGCTCGGCTGTTCGGCCCGCGCGCATCACCCACTCGAGTTTGTCGGCCCAGCCCGCATAGTAGAAGAAGTGCGCGGCCGAGGTCGGCACGTCGAAGTCGCGTGACTCGCGAATCGGCTTGCCGCCGTCCAGCGATTCCAGGACCGCCAGCTCGCGCGAGCGCTCCGTGATCGCGCGCGCGATGCGGTAGATGAACTTCGCGCGATCCGCGGGCGAGAGTTTGCTCCAGCGCTCGAAGCCCTTGCGCGCCGCGCGAACGGCGCGGTCGACGTCCTCTGCGTTGCCGTAGGCGACGTCCGCGATCCGCGTCTCGTCGGCGGGATTGATCGTCTCCATGTACCGTTCGCTCTTGGGTGCGGTCCAGCGCCCGTCGATGAACAGGCCGTAGCGGTCGCGCAGATGCGGGCGGACTCGCTCGGGGGCCGGGGCATAGGTGAAAGCGGTAGCCATGGCTTAGTCCTTCGGAATGTAATCGGCGCCGGCGTAATGGCCGGTGCGTTCTTTTTCCAACTGCATGAGTAAATCGTCGAGCAGCGAGCTTGCCCCGAGGCGGAAGAGATCGGGGGTGAGCCATGCGTCGCCGAGTGTCTCCTTGACGATGACGAGATACGTCAAGGCCTGTTTGGTGGTACGGATGCCGCCCGCGAGCTTCAGCCCACGGCGCTCGCGGGTTCGATGATAGAAATCGCGAATCGCCTCGCACATCACGAGCGCGGTCGGGAAGGTCGCGTTGGTGCCGACCTTCCCGGTCGACGATTTGATGAAATCGGCACCGGCTTCGAGCGCGAGATCGCTTGCGCGGCGCGTCGCCTCGTAGCTGCCGAGTTCGCCGGTTTCGAGGATCACTTTGAGATGCACGGTGCCACAGAGTTTCTTGATCGCGGCGATCTCGTCGAAAACCAGATCCTCGCGCCCGGCGAGAAAGGCGCCGCGATCGATCACCATGTCGATCTCGTCGGCGCCGGCGGCGATCGCCTGCGCCGTGTCGGCGAGCTTCACGTCGAGATCGACTTGGCCGCTCGGGAAGGAGGTCGCAACCGAGGCGACCCTGACGCTGCTGCCCGCGAGCGCTTCCTTCGCGACCGCGACGAGATTCGGGTAGATGCAGACCGCAGCGACGCTGGGAATGCCGCTCCATCCGGGTCGCGGCGAAATGGCCTTCGCGCAGAGCGAGCGCACGCGCCCGACGGAATCCTTACCCTCCAGCGTCGTGAGATCGGTGCAGCGGATCGCGATGTCGATGCCGGCGAGCTTCGCTGAGGTCTTGATCGAGCGTTTCGCCAACTCCGCCGCCCGTGCTTCGAGCATGACCGCATCGACGTATACTCTTCTGCGCGGCGGCGCGGCGATCACAGCGTTCCTCGTTTTTCCTGTTCGCGTTCGATGGAGACGAAGAGTGCCTTGAAGTTTCCCTTGCCGAAGGAGAGGCTGCCCTTGCGCTGGATGATTTCGAAGAAGAGCGTCGGGCGGTCCTGGAGCGGTTTGGTAAAGATTTGGAGCATGTAGCCGCGATCGTCGCGATCGACGAGGATGCGCAGCTCGCGCAGCGTCTCGATCGCCTCGTCGATACGGCCGACGCGCTCGGCGAGCATGTCGTAATACGAATCCGGCGTGTCGAGAAACTCCACGCCGTTGAAGGAGAGCGAGCGGATCGTTTCGGCGATGTCTTCGGTGCGGATGGCGATGTGCTGCACGCCCGAGCCGTGGTAGAAGTCGAGATACTCCTCGATTTGCGATTTCTTCTTTCCTTGGGCGGGCTCGTTGATCGGGAACTTCACGCGATGGCGCGGATCGGTCATGACCTTCGAGCGCAGCGCGGTGAACTCGGTCGAGATGTCCTGGTCGTCGAACGAGACGAGTTGCGAGAATCCGAAGACCCGCGCGTAGAAATCACCCCATTGGTCCATTTCGCCCCAGCCGACGTTGCCGACGCAGTGGTCGATGGCCCGGAGGCCCGGTTTGCGCGACGGCAGCGATCGGCGCTGCTCGACGAAACCCGGCGCAAAGACGCCGTGGTATCCGTCGCGTTGGATGAACGAGTGCACGGTATCGCCGTAGGTTGCAATGGTCGCGCGGACGAGCGCGCCGTCCGCATCCTCGTAGACCGTCGGCTCGAGCAACGAACGCGCGCCGCCGTCGCAGGCGACCTTCCAGGCCGCGCGCGCATCCTCGACGAGGATGGCAACGTCGTGAACGCCGTCACCGTGCAGTTTGACGTGCTCGGCGATCACATCGTCGGGCCGGAGGCTCGCGGTGAGCACGAACCGCAAGTCGTTCTGCACGAGCAGGTAGCTGACGCGGTCTTTGACCCCGGTTTCGGGCCCCGCATACGCGAGCTGCTCGAAGCCGAAGGCGGACATGTAATAGTGCGCCGCCTGCTTCGCGTTGCCGACGTAGAACTCGACGTGATCCCAATCGATCTGCGCGAGCGGGTGCGCGTGAGGCTGCGCTGCGGTGCTCATGGCAATGGGCTTGGCGAAGCGAACCAGGCGGCCCTGTCGAAGGAGGCGCCCATGCCGGATTCGCTGCTGATCCCGACGGCCGTGCGGGCCGCCTTCGAGCGCATCGTGGACTATGCAGGCCTCTTCCCGCCCGCGCGCCTTGCGATGGAGGCGGCGGCCGGGGAGTACGAACGAGAGCGTCACGGCGCGCATGCCTGGATGCTCGGTCGATTCGTTATTCCCGCCGCCGGGATCGGAGCGCTCGAATCGGCACTCGTCGAGCGCTCTTCAAATGAAGCCGAAAAGGTTGCGCTCGCCGTGCTCCTCGACGGCAACGTGCGGCTCAGTGCGACGCCGCGGACGCGAATCGAGAGCGCGGAGATCGCATTGCGCGTCGACCCGGAGGCCGGCGCCGCGCGAACGGCGATACGCGCGTTGCGCAAAGGGCTGTCGGCCGTCGCTCCGGGGTTGCCCGTCGCCGTCGAGTTGCCGCGCGGTTTGCGTGCTGCGCTGCTCGCCGAGGCGATGGACGCCCTCGCGGAAAGCGGATTTGCAGCGAAACTTCGCTGCGGAGGTTTAACCGCGGATCTGACACCGTCGGTGGAAGAGGTCGCAGCCTTCATTCGCGCCGCGGTGCGCGCGCGTGTGCCGTTCAAGGCAACCGCGGGACTGCATCATCCGGTGCGTCGCTTCCATACGAGTGCGGGTTTCGTGATGCACGGATTCTTGAACGTGTTCGCCGCCGCGTGCTTCGCACCCGACTTCGATGCGGCGATGATCGCCGCGATCGTCGCGGAGGAGGATACCGGCGCCTTCGGTGTCGACGGGCAAGGTTTACGCTGGCGCGACGACGTTGCGGACGAAACGTTGTTGAAATACGTACGCGAGCGGCGATTTCTTTCGTTCGGCAGCTGTAGCTTCAGGGAGCCGGTGGAAGATCTCGCGGCGCTGCGTATCCTTCCCTCACCATGACCACCGGATCGTGGGTCGCGGTTCCCGACGGAAGCGATTTTCCGATCGAGAACCTGCCGTACGGCGCCTTCGGGCGCGATGGTGCGGCGCATCTCGGCGTGGCGATCGGCGATCGCATTCTCGATCTGCACGCCGCATCCGAGAGCGGGCTCTTCGACGATGTATGCGCACCGGCTGCCTTGCGCGCCGGCTGCCTCAACCCGTTGCTCGCGTCAGGCAAGGACGTGTGGCGCGCGCTGCGCTCGCGTTTGCAGAGCCTGCTGCTTCGCGATGGCGATCCCGCGCTACGGAACCTGAACGGATCGCGGCTCTTCGCGGATCGGAAAACCGCGACGATGCTCGTGCCGGTCGAGGTCGGCGACTACGTTGATTTCTATTCGTCGGAGCAGCATGCGACGAATCTCGGGCGGATATTCCGCCCGAACGCCGAGCCGTTGCTGCCGAACTGGAAGTGGATGCCCGTCGGATATCACGGGCGCGCGGGGAGCATCGTGATCGACGGTACGCCGATTCGGCGGCCACATGGGCAGTGCAAACCGCCCGACGCGGACGTCCCGCTCTTTGCGCCGAGTGCGATGCTCGATCTCGAACTCGAGATCGGGTTCTTTACGGGCGGCGGCAACGAGATCTTCGGCTTGGTGCTGGTCAACGATTGGAGCGCACGGGACATCCAGGCCTGGGAATATCAGCCGCTCGGCCCCTTCTTGGGAAAGTCGTTTGGGACGACGATCTCGCCATGGGTCGTGACGACGGAGGCCCTTGCGCCGTTTCGCGTCGCACCACCGCCGCAGGATCCGCCGCCCCTTTCATATCTGCATATCGAGAACGATGCGGCGTACGACGTCGCGCTCGCCGTCGATCTGCAAACCGCGGCGATGCGGGCCGCGCAGATAGCGCCGGTGACGATTTCGCGCACCAACGCGCGCGAACTCTATTGGACGATGGCGCAGCAGTTGACGCACGCGACCAGCAACGGCGCGACCGCGCGGCCGGGCGATCTCTTTGCCTCGGGAACGATCTCGGGGTCCGATCCGGCGAGCTACGGCAGCCTGATCGAGTTGACGTGGCGCGGTACGAAACCGCTGCGGCTTCCGAACGGTGAGATGCGGTCGTTTCTCGAGGATGGTGACGAGATCGCGTTGCGCGCCTGGTGCGAGCGCGCCGGCTTACGCATCGGTTTCGGTGCGTGCCGCGGCCGCATCACCGGCGGCTACGTCGAGACCGGCGCTTCCAGCCAGGAACGGTAGTACTCCGCATCCTCGCATTCGCTTGCCGCTCGCGCGATTTGCAGCGGGGCGAAGGTGTCGACCATCACCGCGATCTCGTCGGTCGATTTCTTTCCCAGCGAGGCTTCGACGGCGCCGGGCTGCGGGCCGTGCGGCGCGCCCGCGGTGTGCACCGTAATCGAGCCCTCCTCGACACCGCGGCGGCTCATGAAGTTGCCGCTGACGTAGTAGAGCACCTCGTCGCAGTCGACGCTCGAATGATTGTAGGGCACGGGAATTGCGAGAGGGTGGTAGTCGAAGAGTCGCGGCACGAACGCGCAGAACGCCGCACCGGGCGCTTCGAAGGTCGCATGAGCGGGCGGCGGTTGGTGCAGTTTGCCCGTGATCGGAGCGAACTCGTCGAGGTTGAACGCGTACGGATAGCAATAGCCGTCCCAGCCGACGACGTCGCAGGGATGGTTTACGACCGTGTAGATCGCGTTGCGCTCCTTGCCCGAGACGCGAATCTCGAACTCGCCCCGTTCGCCGACCGGATCCTGCAGTACCGGTGCGCGGAAATCGCGCTCGTAGTAGGGCGCATGCTCGGCAAGCTGGCCGAAGTCGTTTCTGTACTTGCGCGGGATCTGGACGGGCCCGCTCGTTTCGTGCACGAGCATGCGCGTCGGCTCGGCGGGATGGATCTTGTACGTCGTTCCGACGGGGATGATCAGATAATCGTGCGCGCGGTAGTCGAGATTCCCGAGCGGCGTTTCCAGCGTGCCGCTGCCGCGGTGGACGAAGAGCAACTCGTCTCCGCGAACGTTTCGATAGAAGTATTGCATCGGCTCGGAGAACTGCGCGACGGCGATCGTCATCTCGGCGTTGCCGAGTACCGGCGTTCGCGACGAGACGGCATCGCCCGACGCGGAGATCTGCGCGGTCTTGAAATGACGGTTGCGCAGCGGCTCGTTCGGCGAAAGCGCCGGCTGCGGGCGCTTCCACGCGCGCACGGCGATCGTCGCGGTCGGCGGGTGCAGATGGTAGAGCAAGGAGTAGAGGCTCTCGAAGCCCTGCGTGGAGAGCAGCTCCTCAGCGTAGAGGCCGCCGTCGGGGCGGCGGAACTGGATGTGGCGCTTGGGCGGCAACGCGCCGGCCCGGACGTAACTCGGCATCGCCCAGCGAGTTCGGCGCCGGACCAGGGCTCTCTTCGTCTTGCGAGAAGTCGGCTGCCTGACCAAGGAGGGGAGAATGGAGCGCTTCATTTCCGCGGCGGTCGCCGCCGTTGCCGCCATTGTCATCATCGCCGGCGGCCTACAGCACTCATCCGCGAGCGCAGCAGCGCCGCGCATCACGCCGACGCCGGTCGCGCTGCAGTACGAGCAGATCTCGCGATTCGTGCTCACCGGAACGCCGCCGCCGCCCGGCGCGTTCCAAGACGATCGCGCGTCCATCATGGCGTCGGCGAACGCCCCGCAGTCGCAGCACCACGGCCTCTTCGGCAACATCATGAACAGCGTGCAGACCGCGGAGAGCGCGATGCAATCGCTGCAGAACGGCTTTTTGTCCCGCACGACGTATTACCGGAACTGGGTGCGCACCGACGATCTCGTGCATCAGACGGCGACGATCACGAAGTGCGAGCTGCACCAGTACATCGAACTGGACCTCGCGCACCACACCTACAAGATCACGAGCACCGAGCCATCGCCGCAGCCGGCGCCCGCCCCGGGAAACTATTCGAGCGGCACGACGACCATGAACGCGGGCGCGCCCGGAACCGTCGACATGACGGTCACGGCGAGCTCGCAGAATCTCGGGGCGCGCACGATCGAACAGATCCCGACGCACGGGAGATCGTCGTCCGTCTCGCTCGTGATGGCGAATGCCACCGGATCCTGCCGGAACGGCTCGATGTCGATGGACATGGAGGAGTACATCTCCGGCGTCGGCATCCCGCGTCCGTACTGCCCGATTCCGCACCTCAGCAACGTTCCGACTTCGCCGCAGGAGTACGTCGTACGCGGTGGATGCCGGCCGCGCTTCCACGGATCGGCATCCGGGATGTCGGCGTTCGGCAGCCACGACACGGGCTCGCGGCTTGCGATGTACACCCGCATGCGCTTCGGCGCGGGGCAGACGCAGGGGCAGGGCATGCAGATGGTCACGGAGTCCGGAAACGTGCGCTGGCTCTACAAACCCGAAGCCGACGCGTTCTTTTCGATTCCGCCGGGGTTCACGCGCCAGCAGTAGCGCTCAGATTCCGTACAATCCGATGAGTTGCGCGGTCGCGAGCACGTGACCGCGCATGCGCGCGAGCAGCTCGCGCCCGTCGAGCGTGCCGTCAGCGATCGTGCGAGCGTCGAGCGCATAGAGCGTGAAAACGTAGTGATGAGACGGGCCCGTCGGAGGACACGGACCACCGTACCCGCGCTTGCCGAACGACGTGAATCCGAGTTCCCCCAACGGAAGCGCCGCGCCGGCGGCAAGGCTACGCACGCTCGGCGCGAGATCGTAAACGAGCCAGTGATACCAGCCGCCGTGGGAAGCATCGGGATCGAAGACAACGAGCGCGAGGCTCTGCGTGCCCGGCGGAGGTGCGGTCCAGTGGAGTTCGGGGGAGCGATTGCCGCCGGGGCAGCTCGGCCGGCCAAAGGCTGCCGACTGCGGGATCCGTCCGCCCGGTGTAAAATCGCTGCTCAGGAGCGCGAAGGCGAGCATGTGCGGCAGCATGGGCGGGGCTTCGACGCGGCCCCGTGGTATCATGGGCGGGCCATGGCGGGGGTCGGGCCTCGCGCGGCGTAACCTCGTGAACCCCGCCAGGACCGGAAGGGAGCAACGGTAAGCGAGCCCTTACGGGTGCCGTGAACAACCTGACCTTCGTCGTGGTCTGCTTTTCTACGATGAACCAAGCACTGACGTCGCCGCCGACCCTCTTCACCGGTTTCGCCGTGGGCGTCATCGTCCTCGTTGCGCTCGCCCTTTTCATCTATCACATGGCGCTGGTACGGCCGCGGCTCGGCCGCCTGCGGGCGTTGCTCGAACTTCACGACGGCTTGCTCGCGGGCGAGGGCGGGTCGACGGCGGCCGAATGGTTCACGCATTTGGAGGGGTCGCGCAAGGAGCTAGCAGGCGAGCTGGAAAGGGTGGCCCGCAGGATGGGCGAACTCGAAGCGCTGGCGCGGACCGACATCTCGCGTGTCGGCTTCGTCCGATACAATGCGTTCGACGACACCGGCTCGGAGTTGTCGTATGCAGCCGCCCTGCTCAACCGCGAGGGCGACGGAATCGTTCTTACCAGTCTCTACTCGCGCAGCGACACGCGCACGTACGGGAAAGCCGTGACCAAGTTCGTCCCCGTCGGGACGGCGTCCGAAGAGGAGCTTCAAGCGATTCAAAAAGCGAGAGCGGTAAACGGCTGATGGACGACCGCTACTACGTGAAGATCGTCCCTCAGAAGGGCGATCGGGTGCATCGCTTCGTCGTGCACAGGCGTCATGTGAGAGCCTTGTGCATCGGTGTCGGGCTGTGCCTCTTCAGCGTCTTGGCTTTCACCGCAGTCGAAGTCATCCATGCGCAGCAGGAACGTGCGACCGTCGCGCGCATCGCGGGAGAGACCGAGGCACTGCACCGCCAGCTGCAACAGGTCCAGCGTGAGAATCAGCAGATCACGCAGTTGATCGGCGCACCGCCGACGCATCACGCCAAGAAGAAAACGTCGTGGGTCGCCATGCCGGCGAATCTCGCGGGTGTCGAGCAGCGCGTGACGCTGTTGGCCGCAGCTTCGCAGACGACATCGAGCGAATCGGCGAGGATTCGAGGCCTGGTTCTGCGCGTGCTCAACCTTCGGCACCTGCGCGATTTGGCGCTCGCGCGCCTCATCGCGTTCATCCCGTCGATCGATCCGGTCGACGGCGGGGTCGTCGTCGGGTGCTTCTGCTATCGCTACTCGCCGTCGGTCGAGTTCCACGAGGGCGTCGACCTGAACGCCGATTACGGCGAAACGGTTCATGCCGCGGCCGCCGGAACGATCGCCGCGGCCGGGTGGGACGGCGGTTACGGGATGAAAGTCGATATCGACCACGGCAACGGCTATCACACCTGGTACGCGCACCTCTCGCGCATCGACGTTCACGTGGGCGACCGCGTCTACAAGGGCGAGACGATTGCCGCTGCGGGCGCGACCGGATTCGCGACCGGACCGCACCTCCACTACCAAGTGATGTACGACGGCCAACCGATCGATCCGACGCCGTTCCTGCGCGGCGTGCCGCACGCCGTTCTCGCCGCACTGCGATAGGCGCTCTTTCATGAACGGGTTGCTCTGCGACCTGACGCAGCTTCTCGGGTGGCTGGTTCAGGTCTACACGATCGTGCTCTTGATCTACGCGGTGCTCTCGTGGATTCCCGACCTGCGCGGCAGCCGCTTCGAAGCCTTTCTCGGAATCTTCGTCGACCCATTGCTCGCGCCGTTGCGCCGAATCATCCCGCCGATGGGCGGGCTCGATATCGCGTTTCTCGTGCTAATCGTCATCTTGCAGTTCCTGATCCGTCCGCTGGTCGTGAACCTGATGGTCGGCACGTGCGCCGCCGTCTATTGAGCGTATGAGCGTCAAGGCAGAGCATCCGCACCGGCTCGAGACGGCGAGCCGGATTCGGAACTTTTGCATCATCGCGCACATCGACCACGGGAAGACGACGCTCTCCGACCGCCTGCTCGAACTCACCAAGACCGTCGGCGCTCGCGAGATGTCGGAGCAACTGCTCGACGCCATGGACCTCGAGCGCGAGCGCGGCATCACGATCAAGATGCATCCCGTGACACTGCGCTATCGCGCGTGCGACGAGCAGACGTACGAGTTGAACCTCATCGACACGCCGGGGCACGTGGACTTCTCGTACGAGGTCTCGCGCTCGCTTGCCGCGTGCGAGGGCGCCGTGCTCATCATCGATGCGGCTCAGGGCATCGAGGCACAGACGCTTGCGAACTATCACCTCGCCTTGGAGCACGATCTCGCGATCATCCCGGTGATCAACAAGATCGACTTGCCGGCGGCCGACCCCGAGCGCGTGATGGGAGAAGTCGAAGAGCTGCTTATCATGGAGCGCGGCGAGTGCATCCTGGCAAGCGCGAAGAACGGCATCGGCATCGACGAGATCCTGGAAGCCATTGTCGCTCGAATCCCGCCTCCGAAGGGGCACCGCGATCACCTTCGGGCTCTCGTCTTCAACGCGCAGTTCGATCCGTACCGCGGCGTCGTTTGCTACGTGCGTGTCGTCGACGGCGAGTTGAAAACCGGTACCCGATTCCTCTCGATGGCCCACGAGCGCGTCTATGAATGCGTCGAGGTCGGCCTCTTCGTTCCGGAGATGCGCCCAACCGATGCGCTACGCATCGGCGACGTCGGCTACGTGATCGCAAACATTCGATCCCTCGGCGAGATGGACGTGGGCGACACGATCACCGAGGAGGGCAATCCGGCGCACGTGGCGCTTCCCGGTTACCGCAAAGCCGTGCCGATGGTCTACTGCGGCCTGTATCCAAACGAGGGTGTCGAGTATGCGGAGCTGCGCGACGCGCTCGACAAGTTGAAGCTCAACGACGCCGCGCTCGTCTACGAACCGGAGAGTTCGGTTGCGCTCGGCTTCGGTTTCCGCTGCGGTTTTCTCGGTTTGCTGCACATGGAGATCGTGCAGGAGCGGCTCGAGCGGGATTACTCACTCGATTTGATCGCTACCTCGCCCTCCGTCGTCTTTCGGGTAACGAAGACCGACGGGGAGGTGCTGACGATCGACAATCCCTCGAAGCTGCCCGTTGCGAACCTCATTCGAACGATCGAGGAACCCTACGTGAAGGCGACGATCATCGCGCCCCCCGACTATGTCGGCGCGATCATGGAGATCACGCAGAGCCGGCGGGGCACGCTCGCAGGTATGGAGTACCTGCACGACGGCCGCGTCATCCTCACCTATGAGATGCCGCTGATCGACGTAATCGTCGATTTCTTCGACCAGTTGAAGTCGCGCACGAAAGGCTATGCCTCGCTGGACTACGAGTTGATCGGGTACCGCGAGGGCGATTTGGTGAAGCTGGAGATCCTGCTCAACGCCGAGCCCGTCGATGCGCTGTCCTTCATCGTGGTGCGCGACAAGGCCGCGCAACGGGGCCGCGCGCTGACCGAGCGACTCAAGGAACTGATCCCCCGCCAGATGTTCGACGTACCGATCCAGGCTTCAAGCGGTGGAAAGATCGTCGCGCGCGAAACCGTGACCGCGATGCGCAAGAACGTGCTTGCGAAATGCTACGGCGGCGACATTACCCGCAAACGCAAACTGTTGGAGAAGCAGAAGGCGGGCAAGGAGCGCATGAAGCGCGTGGGCCGGGTCGAGCTGCCGCAAGAAGCGTTCATGGCGGTCTTGCGTCTAGGGGAGTAGGCGCTGAAAGCCTACGTCGCGACGAAGAATCCCGGAAAGCTCGCGGAGTTGCGTTCGATCTTTGCGGGCTCGTTGCTGGAACTCGATACATACGCCGGCTACGCGGAGGTCACCGAGGGCGATGCCTCCTTCGAAGAAAACGCCTTGTTGAAGGCGCGGTCGTTGGCGAAGCAACTTCGCGAGGCCGGTATCGCCGGCGCCGTGCTTGCGGACGATAGCGGGCTCGAAGTCGATGCGCTAAGCGGACGCCCCGGCGTGCTCTCCGCCCGCTATGCCGGCGAGTCGGCGACGTGGCCGCAGCGGCGCGCGGCACTGCTGCAAGAACTGTGCGACGTTCCCGATGAGCTTCGGACGGCGCGCTTCATCTGCGTGATGGCGCTCGCGCGGCCGAGCGGAGCGGAACGCAGTGCGCGCGGGAACGTCGAAGGGCGGATGACGCGTGAAGAACGCGGGAGCGGCGGTTTCGGCTACGATCCGATTTTCGTGCCGGATGGCGAGGCGCAGAGTTTTGCCGAGATGCCCGAAGAGAAGAAGAACTCGATGAGCCACCGGCGCCGCGCAGCAGATGCATTGCTTGCGGCGGTACGCGAATGAGCGAAGCGATCTTTACGACGCCGACGGACGAGGAGCTGCGCTTGTTCGCCGAGATGCGCTGTCGTGGCGACGTGCTCCGCCGTTTCTACGCGACCTTGGCGCAGCAAGGCGTTGCGTGGATCGCGCGCCGGGACGAAGAGGCCGTGGGGATCGTCTTCGCGGGCGTAAGCGACGAAGAAACCGTCGTGCACGAGTTGTTCGTTCGGCCTCCATATCGGCGATGCGGCATCGGCTCGCGGCTGCTGGAAGAGGCGACGCGCGAAGCGCGTTCGCGCTTTGCGATCGTCGATGCGGCAGACGGCATCTCGCACGCCTTTGCCATCCGACACGGCGCCACGATGGACGGCGTCCTGTTACAGTGCGCGGGAGCGATCCCGCGTGAAGAGGAGTTGTTGCGGCTGGCGGCTGCGGAGGGGCGGCGCTTCGAGGTCGCGCCGCTCGACCTCGCCGCGCATCGCTTCGCCATCGAGGCGCTCGACCGCGAGGTTCGCGGGGCACCTCTGGGCGCAGATCATGCAATCCTCGATGGGTTCGGGAGCGGCAGCGCGTTCTTTCTCAACGATGAGTTCGTCGGGTACGCGTACGTCTGGCCGGATGGGCGAATCGGGCCGCTGGTGGCGTCGGCGCCGTCGTACCTCGATCAGATCTACGCCTTCGCATTGGCCGCGTTGACGCGGCGATACGGCGCCTCGTGGGCGCAGTGTCTCGTGCCCGGTGGGAACGCGCGCATCCTTCGAACGGCGATCCGGTGTGGTCTGACGGTCGAGACGGCGTGGCTGACGGCGAGAGAGAGGGAAGGCGGCGACCCGAGCCGGTACGTCGCTTGTCATCCGCTGCTATACTAGCCCAGGGGTTTCGGGACGTAGCTCAGCTTGGTAGAGCGCTGCGTTTGGGACGCAGAGGCCGCTGGTTCGAGTCCAGTCGTCCCGACCACTTCCCGACCACGCGCCCGTGGTCTAACAGGACAAGGCACGAGTCTTCTAAACTCGAAGATGGGGGTTCGAGTCCCTCCGGGCGCGTTCTAGACATGGTATTGTTTCGCGTGGAGGACTGACGCAGGTGAAGCCTATTCCCGACGGTTGGCATACCGTCACGCCGCGACTCTTCGTCGAGGACCCGGAGCAACTGGTTGCGTTTCTCAAGGATGCGTTCGCAGCGGTCGAGGTGCCGCGTTTTCGAAAGGACGCACCCGTCGAGCTGCGGATCGGCGATTCGATGATGATGGTCGGAGACACCGGCGTGCGCCGCGCAACCTCGTCGTTCTTCTACCTCTACGTTCCCGACACCGACGAGACGTATCGGCGTGCCGTCGCCGCGGGGGCGAAATCTCTGGAGGAGCCCGAGTTGATGTTCTACGGCGACCGGCGCGCGATGGTGGAGGACCCGTTTGGGAACGCGTGGCAGATCGCGACGCACGTCAAGGACGTAACCTAGCGCCCGTGGTCTAACCGGATAAGGCACGAGCCTTCGAAGCTCGTTGATGGGGGTTCGAGTCCCTCCGGGCGCGAACTTCGCCAAGCCGAAAGCGTGGTGACTGTAGCTCAGCTGGTTAGAGCGTCGGTCTGTGGCACCGAAGGCCGCGGGTTCGAATCCCGTCAGTCACCCCAGCGGCCTTCGGTTGCAGCCGGCGCGCGTCGCGAGTCCGTTGGTATTAGATGATGTACAGATCGCCGCCGCCGTTCGGGTTCACGATGGCAGGATGAACGCGCGGTCCCGAGCAGGTCAAGGTCTTATAACCGACCTTGATGCTCACGCGCACGTTTTCGCTGCTGAGGATGTCGTCGATGGCGCATCCTTCCATGCGTCCGGGGACTCTCGCCATTACGACGTAACGGCCGGGTTCGAGCGGCATCTTGACGAAGAATCCCCGCGCGTTCGTCGTGAGCCGCATCAGGTGATACGGTCCGTTCCAGTTATTGCTTGCTCGATAGAGCAAGATGTTCGCGTTTGCGATGGGTTGCCCGGTTTGCAAGTCCGTTACGCGGCCCGAAAGACCGCCCCACTGAGCGGCGATCGCCGGAGCGGCGAGCAGGCTTGCTAGCGCGAGCAACGTGCCTATCTTTTTCATGCCTGGTTTCTTCCCGAGTAGCCGTCGCCTCAATCGCTCGCTGCGGGCAGGCGCAAGGTGCGTCTGCAGACAAGGATTCGCCCGCGAGGGCCGAAGCGAGCAATCGCGCGCCTTTAGCTCAGTCGGTAGAGCAGCGGACTTTTAATCCGTTGGTCCCGGGTTCGAGTCCCGGAGGGCGCAGACGTGCCGAAGCCCGCGACGTTCGAGAGGGCGCCGCGGGCGAGGCGCAAATAGGAAGCGCGGCACGCACCGCTAGCTCAATGGTAGAGCAGGTGACTCTTAATCACTTGGTTGGGGGTTCAAGTCCCTCGCGGTGCACCATCTCCTAAAGGAAAGGCGCCGGGTGCGGGCAAGTGGCGGAATGGCAGACGCGCTGGACTTAGAATCCAGTGGGGTAACCCGTCAGAGTTCAAATCTCTGCTTGCCCAAGAGGAAGTTTTGTGAAGCGAGACGTTCGCGAGGGCGCGCAACGTCGTGCTGAGGAACGTCGGACCGACGAGCGGAGCCATGGACGGCGGGAGCGAGGAGGCCGTCGAGCAGGAGCGGAGCCGGGATGGCGGAGCGACGAGCGGTTCCGAAGCACGATGTTGGAAACCGAGAAGGACGTCGAGCGGAACGCATGCGGAAGTAGCTCAGTGGTAGAGCATCGCCTTGCCAAGGCGAGGGTCGCGAGTTCGAATCTCGTCTTCCGCTGATTTTTTATGGCTGTCGATAATGTATCCACGCTCAAGCGGCTTGCGCCGACGCAGGTCGAACTCGAGATCCCGCTCGCTCCCGAAGAGATCGCCGCCGCCGAGCAGCGCGCTTTCGTGCGCCTGTCGCGCAATGTGCGTCTCCCGGGATTCCGGCGAGGGAAGATTCCACGCCGGATCTTCGAGCAGAACTACGGAACCGACGCGATCGAGAGCGAAGCGCTCGATGACATGGCGCCCGCGGCGTTCGCGCGTGCGATGCGGGAACACGACCTCGAGGCGGTCGATCGACCGACGATCGAGCTGCTGCGCGAAGAGGGAAAGCCGACGAGGTTCAAAGCGACGGTGGACGTCAGGCCCGAGATCGCGCTCGGCGAGTACAAGGGCATTGCGGTCGAAGTTCCCACGACGCCCGTGGCCGAGGAAGATGTGGAGCGGAGTCTCCAGTCGCTCGCGCGAGAGCGCGCGACGCTCGTTCCCGTCGAGCGTGCGGCCCGGCTCGGCGACGTCGTGACGATCGATTACGAAGGGCGTATCGACGACGTGCCCTTTGAAGGCGGGAGCGCGACCGGGCACGAGACCGAGTTGATCGCGGAACGCTACATCCCCGGTTTCGCCGCAGGCATCGCGGGCATGGTGCGCGGTGAGAGTAAGCGTTTCGAGGCGACCTTCCCGGCGGACTATCCCAAGACGGAGTATGCGGGGAAAACCGCGACGTTCACCGTGACGCTCCACGAGGTCAAGGAGATCGACGTTCCGCCGATCGACGACGAGTTGGCCAAGGCGGCCTCGGAGTGCGAGAGCATTGAAGCGCTAAGTGCCGAGATCCGTAAGCGCCTTGAAGCGGTCGCGGCCGGTCGGCGTCGCCGTGCCGTCGGCAACGCGGTGATGGAAAAGCTGCTCGCTCGGCTCGAGATTCCGGTACCGGAGGGATTGCTCGATCGCGAGGTGGAGAGCACGCTCGCAGAGACCGCAGAGAACGCGGCGCGGGCGGGCGTCGATTTCCAGGAGTACCTGAAGCGAATCGGCCAAACGGAGGAGCAACTCCGCAGCCGCTATCGCGAGGAGGCAATCTCGCGGGTCAAGGGCACCTTCGCAATCGAAGCGATCGCGCGGGCCGAGGGGATCGAGGCGACCCCGCAGGACGTGCGCGAGGAGATCGAGGCGCTAGCCCGGCAATACGGGCAACCGCCCGAGCGCATCCGCAATGCCCTGGGAACCAAGCTCGATTCACTGCGGGACGGGATCGTCCGTACGAAGACCCTGGAGTTCCTCATCGACCAGGCCGATGTGAAGGAGCCCTGAAGCAACCGTTCACGTTGCGTCGTAGTTTGATGAAGCGCCGGGTGGCGCGCGCAAACGCGACGGAATCTGCCGATAGACGTTTTGGGAGTTTTTGAAGAGATGGGACATCTGGTACCGATGGTCGTGGAGCAGACCGCTCGCGGGGAGCGCGCCTACGACATCTACTCACGGTTGCTCAAGGATCGCATCGTGTTCGTCGGCGGAGCGCTCGACGACCATCTCTCGAGCCTGGTCATCGCGCAACTGCTCTTCCTCGAGAAGGAAGATCCCGACAAAGACATCGACATGTACATCAACTCACCGGGCGGCAGCGTCACGGCCGGGCTCGCCATCTACGATGCGATGCGCTTCATCAAGCCCGACGTGGCGACGATCTGCATGGGTATGGCGGCGTCGATGGGGTCCATCCTCTTGACCGGGGGCATGCATGGAAAGCGGTATGCCCTGCCGCACTCCAAGATCCTCATCCATCAGCCCTGGGTCTCGCAGATCGGCGGGCAGGCGACGGACGTGGAGATCGCCGCCCGGGACCTGGTGGCCACGCGCCAGACGGTGGCGAAAATTTACGAAGAGACGACCAAGAAGCCGCTGGAGCAGGTGCTCAAGGACATCGATCGGGACTACTATATG
The DNA here is from genome assembly GCA_036567865.1 of Candidatus Tyrphobacter sp. Classification (GTDB taxonomy): domain Bacteria; phylum Vulcanimicrobiota; class Vulcanimicrobiia; order Vulcanimicrobiales; family Vulcanimicrobiaceae; genus Tyrphobacter. The sequence continues at coordinate 17,543 of DATCTQ010000025.1, forward strand.
GCCGCCGAGGAGGCCAGGGAATACGGGATAATCGACCACATCATCGAAAGTCGTGGGGCGATGCCCACGCCGGCCTAGGCCGGCGCGTAGCCCGGGGGAGTCAATGTTTCGGTTCGGAGACGACAAGGGTCAACTGAAGTGCAGTTTCTGCGGCAAGTCGCAGGAGCAGGTACGGAAGTTGATCGCAGGTCCCGGGGTCTACATCTGCGACGAGTGTATCGAGCTCTGCAACGAGATCATCGAGGAAGAGCTCTACAAGAACGCGGACGAGAACCTGCGCCTTCGGAACATTCCGAAGCCCAAGGAAATCAACCACATTCTCAACCAGTATGTGATCGGACAGGAGCGTGCGAAGAAATCGCTCGCCGTCGCGGTCTACAATCACTACAAGCGTATCAATGCCGGCGGCTCAGCCGACGACGTCGAGTTGCAGAAGTCGAACATCTTGCTCGTCGGCCCGACGGGATCCGGGAAGACGTACCTCGCGCAGACCCTCGCAAAGATTTTGGACGTGCCCCTTGCAATGGCGGACGCGACCTCGCTCACCGAGGCGGGGTACGTCGGTGAGGACGTCGAGAACATTCTGCTCAAGCTGATCCAAGCCGCGGACTATGACGTCAAGCGCGCCGAGAAGGGTATCGTCTACATCGACGAGATCGACAAGATTGCTCGCAAGAGCGAGAACCCGTCCATCACGCGCGACGTCTCCGGCGAAGGCGTGCAGCAGGCGCTGCTCAAGATCCTCGAGGGCACGACCGCCAACGTGCCGCCGCAGGGCGGTCGCAAGCATCCGCACCAAGAGTTCATCCAGATCGATACGACCAACGTGCTCTTCATTTGCGGCGGCGCCTTCGACGGGCTCGACCGCATCATCGAATCGCGCGTCGCGGCCAATAACATGGGCTTCCGGGCGAAGCAGGAGGGCAAGCGCGAGAGCCGGATCGGCAAGCTGCTCCAGCAACTCATGCCCGAAGACCTCTTGAAGTACGGATTGATCCCCGAGTTCATCGGTCGCCTCCCGATCGTGGTCACGCTCGACGCGCTCGACGAACTGGCCCTCCGCCGCATTCTCACGGAGCCCCGCAACGCGCTCGTTCGGCAGTTCCAAAAGATCATGAACATGGACGGCGTCGACCTGCAGTTCACGAAGGAAGCGCTGGTATCGATTGCCGTAAAAGCGCAGGTCCGCAAGACCGGCGCGCGTGGATTGCGCTCGATCCTCGAAGAGGTGATGCTCGACGTGATGTACGACCTGCCCTCACTTCAGGGCGTGAAGAAGTGCATCGTCAACAAGGACGTGATCGAGAAGAAAGAGTCGCCGACGATCGTTTATCAAGAGCAGAAGAAAGAACCCGCCTGACGGTCGTCATCGGTAGGCGCGGCGTCTGATCGCGGAGGCGGCGACGCGCTGAATCATTCGCGCCAGGGGCGGGTTTGCCCGGTGCGGAACGCGTAACCTCCGTGTCGTCCCCGAGGCCGCGACTCGCGAGTCCCTATGACCCCAAAGCTGTGGAAGCGCGGCTTTACGAGCGCTGGGAACGCAATGGGTATTTTCACGAGGAGCCCGATCCCGCACGGCCGCCGTTCATCATTTGCATGCCGCCGCCGAACGTGACCGCGCGCGCTCACATCGGTCACGGCTCGACGTACACGCCGATGGACGTTCTGGTGCGCTACCATCGCATGCTCGGGGACAACGCGGATTGGCTTCCCGGTACCGACCACGCCGCGATCGCGACCGAGGCGGTGCTCGTGCGCGAACTGGCGCGGGAAGGGACGACGCGCGAGCAACTAGGGCGCGCCGCGTATCTCGAGCGCGCTTGGGCGTGGGCCAAAGAGTACGGCGGAACGATCGAGCGGCAATTTCGCGCCCTCGGCTTCGGTCCCGATTGGCAGCGCGCACGCTTCACGATGGACGAAGGACCCTCCGCGGCGGTACGCCGCGTCTTCGTCATGCTCTACCGGGACGGTCTCATCTATCGCGGAAAACGATTGATCAACTGGGATCCCAAGGCAAAGACCACCATCTCCGATGCCGAGGTCGAGCACGAGGAGCGCGACGCGACGCTCTGGTACGTCAGATACCCCTCTGCTGTACGTTTGGGGGACCCCGG
>DATCTQ010000026.1:0-14212 GCA_036567865.1 Candidatus Tyrphobacter sp.
CGCAGAAGAGTGGCGCGTCGAGTATAACACCACGCACCCGCATGCCGGTCTTGACGGGAGGACACCCGAGGAGTTCCTAGCTCTTTATGAAACTACGCCAACTCCACAGTTGCCGCTGGCGTCGTGACGGGACCCGTGCCAATATGAATGCGGCAGCGAATGCTGCGAGCGGCAATTCCATCAGCGGTATCGAAAGCGGCGGCGGATCACTGGGGGACGACGGCGCCGAGGAAATTCCAAAAGACGAGTACACCCCAGACCCTAGCGGTCAAAGTCTCTTCTATGATGCCAACACGGGAGCCCCGCTGTGATTCGGCGAAAACGCATCGCAGTGCAGGTCAAAGGCCAGAAGAGATGAAGTCGGCGGGCAGAGCAGGAGCCCTTAGATGTGTTGGCGCCGCGTTGGCCGTGTCTGGCGTGACTGCTCTAGCGTACTCACTTCACGGCTGCCCACAAGACCTCGGTGTTCTGGCCCTAAACATTCCGGGCTTCCTGCTGTTCGTTGGTGCGCCGCTCTTTTTTGCGCTGCTCCTTATCTCCGCCCTGGCTACGAGGTTCAGCGATCTCCGCCTGCCGGCACCTGGCGCCGTATGGATGGTCGCTGCCTGCGTCCAAGCAGTACTCTTTGGATGGATTTTCCTGTATACGCCGCGAGTAGTAGGCCCATGCTGGCTTTAAGAGAGGTCGTTCCGAATTTAGGGTAGACTCTGTTCAGCGGCGCTTTGATCGAAGGCATCGCGGCAGTCTTGATTGCTCTCACGTTCACATATTCGTGGGTAAACGGCGACGACAGCAATCCGCAGAACCTCACCCAGATCGTTGTTACTCATAGCGATGGGGAATTCAACCGATCAGCGCAACACTGCGTCTGGTTTACCCGCCGGTGTTCTGTATTGCAAGGTCTTGCGCGGCCGTTGGTTTAGAGTCAAGTTGACGGGTACCCGATTATGCCACCGAAGATAGGTGGAGAGTTTTCGTCGACCACCGCAACTCCACAGTTATCACTGGCGTCATGACGGGACCCATCCCACGCCCACAACCGTCAGCGAGCCTCGCATGACCGATTCGATTCCCGTTGGCGCCAAGTCTTCACTAAACCGCCAGGGCTTCGGTCATCGCGGCGTCGATCGAGAGCCAGGCGCCGCGCGCGAGCGCAGCCTCGAATATGGCCTTTCCGAGCGTTTCCTCCGCGCGCCGGCGCGCAGCTTCGGAAAGCTGTACGATGCGCGGGTACTGTTCGTCGATGCCACGGCGACGACGTTCCGCGTCGGCGAAACCGAAGATGGCTGCCGCGCGCGCCGGCTCGCCGTACGCTTCGGCAAGCACCGCGAAGCCGTCGAAGCAATCGCAGTAGAGATCGGGGCGTATCGTGAGGGATGGTTCGCGGAGCGCGCGGCGCAGCGCGAGGCGCGCGGGCCCGGCCTCGCCGCCTGCGAGCCGGCACCATGCGAGCGTCAGCGAGATGACCGCGCTATGGGTGTGATTGCGAACGCTCTCCTCATAGGCGAGCGCCGACCGCGCTTGCTCGATCGCCCCTTCGAAGTTGCCGTCGAGAAAGAGGGCAAACGCGTAGTTCTGCTCGATCCACGCGCGCAGATCGCGGCTCACGTCGAGTCCGGCGGCCTCCTGGCAGAGTGCGATCGCTCGATCGGAGTTCCCGTCGCGCGTCTCGATGCACGCGAGGTAACCGAGCGAGAGGGCTCGCTCTTTGGTTCCCACGCACGGCTCGGCCAGCATGTGCTCGACCTGCTCTCGCGCGTTCTCGACCTCGTTCAACTCGTGGTACGCGGATACGGCCATGCGACGTACGAGATGCAATCCGGCCCAATCCTGCGCCTGCAAGCATTGTGGAATGAGCTGAAGGGCGAGTGCGAGCGTTCCGCCGACGTCTCCGAGGTTCATGAGCGCTTTGGTGAGGCGGACCGAGAAATGTCGCGCGCGCTCCTCATCGACCCCGATCTGCAGTACGCGTTCCATCCAGCGCTGCGCATCGCGATAATAGCCGATGACTTTCCAAAAATCCCAAAGCACGTCGGCGAGAGCGATGCCCAGCTCCGCCTCGGCGCCCAGAGTCAAAGTCCAGTGCAGCGCGGCCTGCACGTTGTCGTACTCGCGGCGAACCGCTTTGACGGCTTCCGCGTCGTCGCGATCGGGCACGTCGAGTGTGGCTTTCACGAAATCGTAGAAGTACTGCGCGTGCGCGCGTCCCACCGATTTGCGCGCCCCCGACGCTTCCAGGCATTCCGCCGCAAAAGCGCGCGTCGACTCGAGCGAGCGGTATCGCATCTGATCTCCGGACGGCTCGGCGATGAGGAGCGATTTGTCGACGAGGGAGGTCAGGAGGTCCAGGGCATCCGACTCGCCCACGCCGTCGTCGGCCAGCAATGCGGTTGCGGCTTCGATGCTCCACGTGCCGACGAGTACGCTGAGGCGCTGGAGCGCGCACTGCTCGGTGGGTTCGAGCAGATCGTAACCCCAGCGAATGAGCGCGTGCAGGGTCTTTTGACGCGGCAACGTGGTGCGGCTGCCGCCGCTGAGCAGCGCGAAGCGCCGGTCGAGTGCGAGTTCGATTTGCTCCACCGTCATCACACGAAGCCGCGGGGCCGCCAGTTCGATGGCGAGAGGAATGCCGTCGAGCCGGCGGCAGATGCTCGCGACCGCGTCGACGTTTTCGTTGATGAGTTCGAAGGCGGGATCGACCAGTCTCGCACGGTCGACGAAGAGGTGAATGGCGTCGAAGGCGAGTGCCTCTTTCGCGCTTAGGGCGCGCCCCTGTGGCGGTACGTCGAGCGTGGCAAGACGGTAGAGGGCCTCGCCGCGGATGCCGAGCGGCTCGCGGCTCGTCGCGACGATGGTGATGCCCGGTGCCGCCCGCAGAAAGCGCTCGGCGAGGCGCGCGCACTCCGCGAGGACGTGTTCGCAGTTGTCGAGGATCAGCAGCCCCCCATATTTTTCCAAGCCGGTGCAGATGCTTTCCTCGACGCTGCGGGCGAGTGTGTCTTCCAACCCGAGCGCACTCAAGATCGTGGGCGCAACGTCGACCGCGTCGGCGGCCGGGGCGAGATCGACGAAGGTTACGCAACGCTCGCCGGCGTGCGAGGCGGCAACCTCGAGCGCGAGGCGCGTCTTGCCGACGCCGCCCGGTCCGACGAGCGTCAGAATGCGCGTCGTATGCAAGAGTTGTTCGATCTGCGCGATCTCGTTCCGGCGGCCGAGAAACGTCGTGAGCGGGATCGGCAGTTTAACCGCTGAGGTCGTTCCGCTTCGCTCGACGGCGGAGCCTTCGGAGATGTACGAACCCGCAACGATGCGATTGCGCCCGGAGGATTTGGCGCGGTAGAGCGCGAGATCGGCTGCCTCGACGACCGATCCGGTATCGCCCTCCGGCGTCGGCGTCACGGTCGCGACGCCGGCGCTGATGCTGACGGTGCCGAGCGACGTTCCGGCGTGGGGGATGTGCAGGCGCTCGACCGCGATGCGGATGTTTTCGGCGACGGCGACGGCGCCCGCCAAGTCGGTCTCGGCGAGGACGACGGCAAACTCTTCGCCTCCGTAGCGCGTCACGACGTCGCTTGCGCGCATCGTCGACTCCGAGATCGCCTTTGCGATTTGTTGCAGGCACGCATCGCCTGCGACATGGCCGTAGCGGTCGTTGAACTCCTTGAAGTAATCGACGTCGACCATGACGGTGGAGAGCGGTTCCTTCTTTCTGGTGCAGCGGCGCCACTCGTTCGCAATCGTGAGATCGAATCGCCGGCGGTTCCCGACCTCCGTGAGCGCATCGATCTCGATCAGGCGCTCGAGGTCGCCGTTGGCATGGGCGAGGCGTGCGTTCCGCAGTCCCACCGCGACGTATCGCGCACACGTTTCGAGCGTTGCGGCATCTTGCTCGCTGAGCCGGCTGCGCCCGCGTAGTGCCATCGTCATGACGCCGATCGACTGCGTGCCGATTTGCAGTGGGATGGTTTCCGCCGGGTACTCGGTCGCGTCACCGACCAATCCGAGCGGCAGATCGTAGCGATACTCGGCGCGGGCGCGTCCTGCGTCGTCGAGCAAGATCGAGACGGATCGCGCGCCGAATGCGTGCGTGAAAAGGGTACACAGCTCGGTAACGCTCTGCGCGAGCGGCGCCTCTGCCGCAAGGATCTCGGAGACCTGTCGAACCAGTTCGCCGACGTCGATACGCGGTGTGGCCGAAGGCGTGGGGGAGACCGCGCTTGCTTCAGGCATTGCGATCATTGTACGGCGCCGAGCCCGCCCTCGGCATTGGCAAAGGGCCTTCCCGCTTTAAGATTCTGCAAAGTTCCCTATGGACGACTCGCAGGGCGCGCGCCCCCGGGTAGGAACCATGGCCGGATGGTCACGGAAACGCTCAAGTGCGCGCATGAGCCCTGCCTCTGCACCGTGGAGGCGGAGTTCGCAGAGGAGGACGTCAAGGAATCCGAACTGCGCTTTTGCGGCGGCTACTGCTATCGCGCAAGCGATCGGGAGGAAGAGGGAAACTGCGCGTGCGGCCATCCGCCCTGCGATACGCCCTAGTTAGAACCTCCTAGACCGGCGAGGCTCCGGGCCCGGCGCGGCAAGAGGAGCGCGATGAGCGCCGCGCCCGCCGCGAGCATCCCGCCGGAAACCATCGCGGCCCGAAAACCGCGCGTGTACGCCTGATGCAACGCGAGCGATTGGACCCTCGTGAAACCCGGCGGCGAGGCGCCGGTGAGCAACGCTTGCCGCACCGGACCGGCGAAGCTTCCCTGAAGCGCCGGTGGGAGTGCGTGCTGCGCCACGACCACGACGACGATGCCGATCAGCGCGATCGCGATCAATCCTGCGGTGCGCGAAACGGCGTTGTTGACGCCCGAGGCCGCGCCGAGGTCGTCAGGATCGGTCGCGTTCATCACCGCGGTCGTGAGCGGTGAGACGAAGATTGCAGCGCCGATGCCGAGGACGACCGATGCCGGCAACACGTTCGTGAGATATGCGGCGCCGGCCCCGAGCCGGGTGAAGAGCGCGAAACCGATGGCCGCGACGGCGGCGCCGGCGATCATCGGAACGCGCGCACCGGTCCGGTCCGCGATCGAGCCCGTCAGCGGCGAAAGCGCGCCGATCAGCCCGATCGTGGGCAGCATCGCGGCACCGGCGGCCGTGGGCGTATAGCCCATGACGTTGATCAACTCGAACGGCATGAAGAAGAGGACGCCGCCCAGCGCCGCGTAGAGCAACAGCGTGTAGAAATTGGCAATCGTAAATGCGCGTGATGCGAACAGGCGCAGCGGAACGATCGGTGCCTCGGCGTGCCGCTCGACGACGATGAAAGCGAGGCCCGCGAGAAGCCCCGTAGCGAGCGCGATCGACGCCGGAAGCGTCTCGCCGGTTTGCTCTTGGATGAGCCCGAGGGTCACGAGCCCGAGCGCAAAGGTGATGCACACGCTGCCGGCGACGTCCGGCTTACCGTCGCGGTCGGCGGCGCAACTCTCGGGGACGTGCAGGTAGGTGAGCCAGAGCACCACCGCGGCAAGCGGCACGTTGATGAGAAAGATCGCGCGCCACGTCAGTGTTTGGGTGAGCCATCCGCCGAGCACCGGGCCGGCGGCCATCGTGATCGCGGATGCCGCCGACCAGATGCCGATCGCGCGCCCGCGCGTGCGCTCGTCGAAGGTTGCGGTGATCAGAGCGAGGCTTCCGGGGATCATGAACGCGCCGCCGATTCCTTGGATGCAGCGCATCGTCACCAGGAACGCGGGATCGCTCGCGAGGGCGCACGCGACCGAAGCGGACGTGAATAGCCACGTGCCGAGCAGGAAAAGAAGTCGCCGCCCGTAGCGATCGCCGAGCGCGCCGCCGATCAGGATGAGCGCGGAGAGGAAGAGCGCGTAGCCTTCGACGATCCACTGCACCTCCGCCGCACTCGCGTGGAGCCGTGCCTGCACGATCGGAAGGGCGACGTTGACCGCGCTCCCGTCGATGAAGCCCATGCTCGAGGCGACGATGGCGGCGGCGAGCACTGCGGAGCGAGACATCGGATTCATCGATCCTTCCCATGACCTTCACGTTCCCGGCGTAGGCTGATTCGCGAAGGAGAAATTTGCATGGGCTTTCTGCGATTCATGGCAAGTCCACTGGGGCGGCTGTTGCGCATCCTGCTCGGGGCGGCACTCATCGTCTGGGGCTACTTGATGCATTCGACGGCGGGCTATGTCCTGCTCGCGGTCGGATTCGTACCACTTGCCGCCGGGCTCTTCGATTGGTGCTTCTTTGCGCCGATCTTCGGGTTGCCGCTGCAAGGCGCAGCGATTCGTCGCAAGGGTTGACATGAAACCGCGCGTGCTCGTCCTTGGAGCGGGTTTTGCCGGACATACCGCGGCACTTCACCTTTCCAGACATCTCGACGAAGTCGATGTGACGGTCGTGTCACCGTCGAATCGCTTCACGTGGTTTCCGAGCCTCATCTGGGTGGGTGTGGGAACGATCTCGCCGGATCGCTGCCACTTTGCGCTCGACGGCGTCTACGATCGCATCGGCATCAGGTACGTCGCGGGGCGCGCCCAAGAGATCGATCTCGAGAAGCGCAGCGTCTCCGTCGCGTGCGATGCGGGCGATCGTATCGCCTTGGATTACGACTTCCTCATCAACGCAACGGGCCCATACTTGAACTTCGATGGAACGCCCGGGCTGGGGCCGTCGGCCGCTAACTCCGAGAGCGTCTGTTCGATCGAGCACGCGACGCACACGCGCGATGCGTACTTGGATGTGGTGAAGACGCTGCGCAAAGGCGGCCGAGCGCGAATCGTGGTGGGGACGGGCCATCCGCTCGCAACCTGCGAAGGCGCGGCCTTCGAATACATCATGAACGTCGACCACGACTTGCGCAGACGAGCCCTGCGCGAGCGTGCCGAGCTTATCTGGCTCTCGAACGAGTCGCAACCGGGCGACTTCGGCGTGGACGGCGTCGAAGCGCGCCGCAGCGAACGCATCGTTCGCGGGGCCGACGTCATCGGTGGCCTCTTCGCCGAACGCGGCATCCGCGCGATCCTGCCGGCCGGAACCAAACAGGTCGAATCCGGGCGCCTCCTCTACGAGACGCCGGCCGCGGAGCCGGCATGGCTCGAGTTCGATTTTGCAATGCTCATACCGCAGTTCCGCGGCATCCCGCTGAAATACGTGAGCGCGACGGGCGAAGACCGGACGCCGCAAATGACGCAGCCCAACGGCTTGATGAGCGTCGATGCGGACTACAGCGCAAAGACGTACCCGGAGTACCGCGCGAAAGACTGGCCTTCAATCTATCGCTCGCCGTACGACGAGCGTGTCTATGCGGCCGGCATCGCGTTCGCGCCGCCGCACGCGCTCTCGAAGACGGTCAAGAGCGCGACCGGCGCGCCGATCACGGCGACCGCTCCGCGCACGGGTATGGCGTCCGGCATCATCGGCCGGACGGTGGCACTCAACGTCCTCGATCAGGTACGCGGCGGCGAGCCGTGTCACCGCGAGCCCATGACGGCAATGCCCGCCGCGTGCATTGCGTCGATGGGGAATTCGCTGATCACGGGATCGGCGGCGTCCATCATCATGGTGCCGGTCGCACGCGATTACGAGCGCTATCCGGAGTTCGGCCGCGACCTCGCCCTGAGCGACTTGGAGGTTGGACTATCGGGCGCATGGACGAAACGATTGCTGCACGATGCATTCATGTGGAAACTGCAAGCTCGCCCCGGCTGGCAGTACATTCCGGAATAGGAGAGGCGATGCGGGCGCATTTCATGGAACGGTTCTGGCCATATCAACTCTGGCGCTTCATCGTCATCAACGCGCGGATGTACTTGATCGCGCGCGGTTCCATCGGCCCATCGCACTGACAGGGGCGCATCGCGGGATGCGCTAATACTGCGGGCGTGGCGAGCGTATCACAGTCGCGCGTTGCGGTCCTCGTAGCGGCGATTATCGCGTCGAGCATGAGTTATATCGATAGCACGGCACTCATCGTCGCGTTGCCGGTCATGAAAGCGAAACTTCCGGCAAACGACTCACAAGCGCAGTGGATCATCGAAGGCTACTTGCTCTTTCTTTCCGCCCTGATCCTAATCGGCGGCGCGCTCGGCGACCGCTACGGCCGGCGCCGCCTCTTCGCGCTGGGGACATGGATCTTCGCGCTGTCGTCGATCGCCTGCGCCCTCGCGATGCATCCGGCCTTTCTCATCGTTGCGCGGTGCGTTCAAGGGGTCGGCGCCGCCCTCATGATTCCGGAGAGCCTCGCGCTCATCACCGCCGCGTACGGAGCTCGCGAGCGTGGTCGCGCGATCGGCATCTGGGCGGCGGCGTCGGCGATCACGATGGCGGCAGGGCCGGTGCTCGGCGGCTGGCTGACGCAGGCGTTCTCGTGGCGATGGGTCTTCTGGATCAACATTCCGCTTGCGTGTGTCGTCTTGGCTCTGGCATATCTGCGTATTTCGGAGAGCCGCGCGGAGGCCGGCCGCGGCAACGTGGACGTCCTCGGCAGCGCCTGCGTGACGTTGGCGCTCGGCTTGATCGTCGTGGCGCTCATACAAATGCAAAGCCGCCTCGCGACCCCGACTTCGCTTTCGCTCTTGGGAGCCGGGATGTTGCTCTTCGTTGCGTTTGTCTTCATCGAACGTCGCGTTTCTGCGCCCGTGGCTCCGCCGCGCCTCTTTACCTCGCGCGCCTTTACGGTCGCGAGCGTGTACACATTTCTCTTGTACGCAGCGCTCGGCGGCGCGCTATTCTTCGTCCCCTTCGAGTTGCAACATATCATGGGGTACACGCCTTTGGCCGCAGGTCTTGCGTTGTTGCCGACGATTGCGCTCATCGCCGTCTGTTCGCCGTTTTCCGGCATGCTTGCGGCGCGTATCGGTGCGCGCATACCGCTGGTGGTCGGTGCCGGGATCTCGGCCCTCGGATATTACCTCTTCGTGAGGCTGGGCAACGGCGCGCCGTATTTCGGGAGCGTGTTGCCGGCGACGATCGTGCTCGGCATCGGCCTTGCCGTCGCCATAGCTCCACTGGTCACGGCGGTCATGGGTGCAGCGGACGCGGACGACGTCGGCGCCGCATCGGGCATCAATAACTCGATTTCGCGCATCGGCAACCTCGTCGCGATTGCCGTCTTTGGAATTGTGATCGCGGCAACGGGAGGCGGCGCCTTGCCGACGGCGAGCCATCCCGAAGGATTTCGCGACGCGATGCTGGCGGCTACGGCGCTCGCCCTCGCCGCGGCAATCGTCGGAGGTTTGTTGCCTGGACGCAGGGATAGTCCCGTTTGCCGATGATTGCCATCGCTCTGGTTGCTGCGATCGATTGCCGCTCGTCGTGGAGTTGCTTCGAGCAGGCGGAGGCGCATGCGCAGCCGGCTACGGTGGCGCGGTCGGTCAGCTCCGGCAGCGGATCGGGGACGACGACGCTCGTGCTGCGTTTGACGCCGATCTCGCCGACGGCGACGACCCTTGGCGTTAGCGTCGCATCGGCGCCCGGTCAGCGGGAGACGTGTACATTCCGGCTCATGGTTAGAACGAAAAACCAACTCAGGAATGGGCGTGCTTGTTTCCGCCGTGCTGTTCGGCATGGATCTTTGCCGCATCGGACATGAAGCCGTCGGCGTGCAATGCGTGCGCCTGGGCTAGGAGCGCGTAGTGGGCCGCTTGGGCGTGATCGCCGAGCTCGTACCTCTTGACGGCGAGTTCGTGATAGTCTGCGGCGGACCGGTGGTGTTCGGCTGCGAGCAGATGAGACTGGACGGCTGGGTGACTGGCCATTGGACCCTCCTAGCGCCGAAATGGAGCGCCGGATCAGGCAACCCCTGCCGATCGCGTGCACATGATCGGCGCCGTCAGGTTGCTAGGACTTGCGACTACCCCATTAAACAAGCGCGATAAAGTTCATCGCGCATAGTCTCGCCGCGGACAGTATGCGAATGTTCGGCGGGAGCTCGTTTCGATTTGCGGGGGAATTCCCCCGGCTCACTTAGAGCCGGGGAATAAAAAGACGGCGGTGTAACTCGTGGATTGTCAACATCTACGGAGGTACACCAACCGTGAAACGATCTTACCCCACTTCTCTGCCGTCTGCCAAGTATGACCAGGCGGCCTTCGTGCAGCGCCTGGAGATCCTGTGCCGGGTCAAGCTCAGCGAGCTGTTCCAGGCCGTCTTGGAAGCCGAAGTCGACGAGGCGCTGGAGCGCGTTCGCTACGAACGGCGCGGCGATGATGGCGCCACCGGCTACCGCGATGGGCACGACCGACCGCGCACGATCAGCTCGAACCGAGGGCCAATCACGATCGCCCGTCCCCGCGTGCGCGGAACGACGTTTACGTCGGCCGTTCTGCCAAAGCATCGGCGCAAGCTTGAGAACGTCGACCGCAGCGTGACCGACCTGTGGCTTGACGGCCTAGCAACGCGCGACTTCGAGGGCACGCTGCGCGCCTTTCTTGGCGCCGAGGCGCCGCTCTCGGCCGCCACGATCGCGCGGACGAATCAGCGCCTGTGCGCCGACCTCGATGCGTGGAATGCCCGACGTCTGGGCGATCTTGAAGTCGTATTCGTCTGGGCCGACGGTGTCTATCTGGGCGCCGGCCCCGACGACGAGCGGCGCGTCTTCCTGACCGTGATCGGTGCTGATCGCATGGGCCGCAAACACCTTATCGCGCTGCGCGAAGCCATGAGCGAGAGCGAAGTCGCGTGGGAAGAACTCTTCGCCGACTTGGCCTCACGCGGCTTGCGAGCGCCGGCGCTGCTGGTCGCCGACGGCGCCAACGGACTGTGGGCGGCGGCGAGCAAAGCCTGGCCGCGCGTCGCGCAGCAACGGTGCTGGCTTCACAAAATGAGAAACGTCGAAGACAAGCTCCCAAAATCGCAGCAGCAGGCGGCCCGCGATGCGATGGGCGAGATCATGTATCTTGAGAGCGAGCCTGAAGCACGTCGCAAATGGGAGCGGCTTGCTAGATCCTTCGAGCGCGCTTACCCAAAGGCGGCGAAGTGCATGCGCGACGATGTCGAGCGCCTGTTCGCATACTACCAGTTCCCCGCTTCGACGTGGTATCACTTGCGCACGACCAACGCCATCGAATCGATCTTTGCGCCGATCCGGCACCGCACCGATGCGATGAAGCGGCTGCGGACCGGCCGGTTTGCCACCGCCGTCGTTCTCGCACTCATTGGGAAGCTCTCGCGAAAGTGGCGACGCTTGCAAGGCTATCGCGATATCTACGAAATCGTTCCCACAAAGCCATCTTCCACACGTATTGCGCTCAAGCACGCTGCGTGAGACACTTCGCTCACACGATTACGCCGCCGTGATATTTCCCCGCAGATTGAAACGGCCTCTGTTCGGCGCGGCACCGTTTACAACGTCGCATACGACCGAACCGAGTTGCTTGCGACAACGCAACAATAGATAATTCCCATTCGGTCATGTTGTGTGAGGTGTGTGGATTGAGTTTGAAGGCCTTTGAACCACCTTTAACGGCTATTACGAACCGCCGTTCGGAGCGGTCGGCGCGGTATTCGATGCCTTCGTCGGTCGCTGGATTGCGAACGTGACCGTCTCTCAGCTGCTCGATGAAATCGTGGACATGATTCAACGCGATGGCGCTGACGGGCACCCTGTCAGACCGGAGGCGAAGCGAAAAGCGGCGCAGCTTTGACCGGGCTATGTCCCAGCCGCCACTCCATCAGGGCTGCCGCCCGCCGCGAACGGCGAACCCACCACCGCGGTCAGCGCGCCGGTCGTTGCGTTGATGCGGTAGGCGGAGACGTTGTCTGAGCCAAAATTGGGAACGTAGGCGAACTTGCCGCCGACCGCGACTGCAACAGGATTGGTGCCCGCCGCGAACGGCGAACCCACCACCGCGGTCAGCGCGCCGGTCGATGCGTTGATCGTGTAGGCGGAGACGTCGTTGGTCGTATAATTGACAACGTACGCGAACTTGCCGGTGGGATCGACCGCCACTCCGGAGGAACCGCCGCCCGCTGCGAAGGGCGAACCCGGCACCGGCGTCAGCGCGCCGGTCGACGCGTTGATCGTGTAGCCGGAGACGTTCCCGCCATAATTGGCAACGTATGCGAACTTGGAAACCGGCGGCGGCGGCGGATTGAAAGCGGTGCCGCTCGAAGTGCAACCGGCCAGCGCGATCGCCGCGAGACCGAACAAAATCAAAACGCTGCGTTGCATGGTCAATACCTCACGGTCTTTAAAGCGCCCTCCAGCCGTTCAATGTCAGTCGGCAGGTACCCCCTGCGCTATCCCGCCGGAGCATTGCCGGGGGACCGCTCGGTTGCGCGAGCGGGTGCGCCGCAAACCCGCATAAACTGACATTCCCCATATGACCGAGATTTTCGATGCCAGATTGCCGCCACCTGGGTCAAGGAGCGTGGCTCGGCGCTCTGGCGGCCGGATTCCGGCCCGGCGGCGCGACCCCGCGCGCCGTTGGGGCCGGGAAAACCGTTTTCACGCTCATGATGGCGCAAATCTCCCGCTGTTTTGCCCTCGAAGGCCACAATCAATTCGGCGTTCACGCCGCCGCGTGGACCGGCGGCGCGCGCAGCTGCGCGATCAACCGCAAGATGCCAGCGAACAGATGACGTGGGATGGCAACCTCCGCCATCTGAAACATGACGTAGCGGCCGTGGGCGACGACCTTTGCACCGATCTTGATCAGCTTCTCGCGCAGACTGGTCAGAGACCACTCGGCAATCGCTTCGGGAGTCGCCAGCGTGCGGAGGAAGTTCCCGAGATTGTAGGCGAGCGCGTGAAGCTGAAGGCGAACGGCGTTTGCGTTGAACGAGCGACACGAGAGGCGCGTCCACTTGATGGCACCCTTGCCTTCCTTGATCCATTGCTCAGCCGTTCCGCGCTGGTTGTAAAACGCGACGACATTCTTCGACGCATAACGCAGGTTCGTGACGATGAATCCGACGCGAGGGAACAGTTCCCCGGGATGCCACTCCACCTTGGCGACAACCCGGCGAGGATGGGACCAACTCGCCGCCTTGTAGCGGAAGCTCTGGTAAAATCGCTGCACGTAGTGCGCCGGACGTCCGACCGGCCGCTTGAGCAGATGACTGATTCGCGCTTGAAGAATCTGATTTGCGGGAAGCCGGATCGCGTACTCAACCCCTTCGGATTCCAAGAACTCGTACATATTCGGCTGAGCGAAGGCAGCGTCGCCTCGAAAGGCAATGCTTTCGACCGTTCCTCGGTAGCGTGCAACGACCGGCTTGAGAACCGCTTCCCATCCGTCGGCGCTGTGAACGTTGCCGGGCCTGAGCGCGCAACGTTCCAGGTCACCGTACTGATTGAAGACGAAGAGCGGATGGTAGCAGGTGCAGACGAAATGCCCGTTCCAAGCGCTGCCTTCTTGCTCGCCGCGCGTCGGGCTCACGCTGGAATCCATATCAAGCACGACGCGCTTGTGTGAGCGGCGTTTCGCAACCTGGTCGATCCAATGACCGGAGAGATCGATGAGCGTTGTGAGGTTTTCGGGCTTTGCCAGCCAGTTTGTTTCAAACCGCCCCATCTGACTCGGCGACGCCCCGAGCCTTTCGCTGCTTTGCCACCGATGATCCAACGCATGGCGGGGTCGTGTCGTAGGCGCAACGCATCATTCACATCTTCGTATCCCGCAAGTCTGCCGAAGACGGATTGACGGAACATGCCGACGAGGGCGTGGCGACCATTCTTTCCCGTGCGAACATCGGCAAGAAGATCACCGGCCGCTGGCGTCAATCCAAGTGCATCATCGAGTTCGCGATACGCGAGCAAACCGGCATCCGACGTGACAACTGATCCGCGAAACCGAAGCATTACACGACGGTCGAAATCGGGCCTGAGAACGCCATCCTGAGCTTCACCCGTCGGGTTCGTCACTTCGGCCTCACATCATCAGCGCGAATCACTTGACAATTATAGCAAAAGCGCTTCGAATCCGCAGCAGTATCGCAAACTCATTTGGGGAATGCGGGTTGAAATCATTCTTCATGGACAGGCCCTTCTCCCAGCGATACGACACGATAAATCGGCATAGGGTTTCGGCGCCGCTCATCTGGGGTGAGCTTCAAAATTCTGCGAGCATCCTACTTGATCGATCGCACGGTTCGGTGGACGAAGATCGGACGGAACGCAAAGCGTTCCATCATCTGCTTCGTCGGCACGCGAACGCGATCGGCGAGACGCAACGTTTGCAAGATCTTGATATGCCACCAGGTC
>DATCTQ010000027.1:0-7136 GCA_036567865.1 Candidatus Tyrphobacter sp.
CGCAGCTCCGCCGCCGCCACCGCCGCCGCCGCCGCCGCCGGCTCGGTACCACGACCTGTATGTCGCGGGCGACTACATCATCTCGCCGAAGGTGTACAACGAGTTCAGCCCGGGCAATATCGGCACGGGCTCGTACGCGGTTCGCGGCGCATTCGAGTTCGATACCGGCAACATCCCATGGATGATCGCCGGTGACTTCCGCCAGTATCAATATCCGCACAACTGCACGAGCATCAGCGATCCGGAATGCCTCGTCACCAACATCGGTGGCGTCGGGCAGTCGTTCGTTCCGGGATTCAGCGTGCAGGATCGCGACATCGACGGCCGCCTGGGCATCCGCGTAGCGAATCCCCGGATCTACATCGGCGTCGGATATCTCTGGCGTTCGAACAACTATGGTTATCCCAGCATGAACGGTTGGGGGTTCGGAGCCGAGAAGCTGCCCGATCTCGACCAAACCTTCTCGGTGTACGGTAGTGCCTGGTACTACCCGAACGTGCGCGGCACGTATACGGCCACGGGAGGCGTCCCGTACGTCATGGCCTACCGAGTCCTCAAGTACCAGATCGGAGTCACCTGGGTGATCGCGCACGGCCCGGTCTTCGTCGACCTCGGCTGGCTCGGTGACAACGGGAGCACCGCGAATGCAAACGATCCGGCCGGATACACCCATAACGGGCCGTACGCCGGCCTCGGGATCAAGTTCTAGGCTTACAAGGCCTCAAAGGGGGATCCGGGCGCGCCGGACCCCCTTCCTTCCACAATCTCAGGGTTGACCCCGGACGGCCGCCTACGGTAACATAGGCCCTTGGCGCCGGCCTCTCTCCGGTGCACGCGGCATGCTGCCTTCCCACCCGGAGTAACTCTTTTTTTGGCTGCCAAGAAACAAACCAAGACGCGCCGCAAGCGTGAGGTGAAGAACGTCCAATCGGGCGTTTCGCACATCCACGCTTCCTTCAATAACACGATCGTGACGATCGCCGACGGCCACGGCAACGTCCTCTCGTGGGCCTCAGCCGGCAACCTCGGCTTCAAGGGTTCGAAGAAGTCCACGCCGTTTGCCGCGCAGATGGCGGCGGAGACAGCGGCGCGCAAAGCGATGGAGCACGGCCTGAAGACGACCGAGGTCCTTGTGAAGGGACCGGGCGCCGGACGCGAGGCCGCGATCCGCTCGCTACAGGCCGCCGGGCTCGAGATCACCCTCATCAAGGACGTGACGCCGATTCCGCACAACGGCTGCCGCCCGCCAAAACGCAGGCGGGTCTGATGTCGCGATACACGGGACCCGTCTGCAGGCTTTGTCGCCGCGAGACGGCCGCGAGCAAGACCGGCGAGAAGATCAAACTCTTCCTCAAAGGCGACCGCTGCCTCTCCCGTAAATGCGCGGTCGAGCGCCGCGGCACGGCGCCTGGACAGAAGACCGCCGGAAAATCGCGCACGAAAACGTCCGAGTTCGGCCGCCAACTGCGCGAGAAGCAGAAGATGCGCCGCTACTACGGCGTACACGAGACGCAGTTCGAGAACTATTTTCGCGAGGCGGCCCGCGTTCCCGGGCAGACCGGCCGGACGTTCTTGCAGCTGCTCGAGCGGCGGCTCGACAACATCGTGTACCGCCTGAACCTCGCGGCGAGCCGCGCCCAGGCACGGCAGTTGGTCACGCATCGGCATTTCCGCCTCAACGGGAAGACCGTGAACGTGCCATCGCATATCGTGAAGCCCGGCGACGTCCTGTCGATCGGCGATCGCAGTCTGAAATCGCCGGTATTCGAATCGAACCTGGAGGTCGCGCGCAATCGTCGACCTCCCGATTGGCTGGAGTGGAACGATCAAGAGCACAGCGCGAAAGTGCTGCAGCTGCCGGCCCGCGAGCACATCGACACCCCGGTCGACGAACAACTCATCGTCGAGTACTACTCGCGATAATCAACTTCGCGATAATCGACTTCGCGATAATCGACTTCGCGATAATCAACTTCGCGATAATCAACTCTCTGGCCGCTAGGCGTAGGATCGGGGCTCGAGTCGGGGACTCCAGGACCGGATAACGTAAGCGGCAACAAAGGACAAGAACACGATACAGATGACCACCTTGGAAGCGCCTACCGGTGCGAGCATTGAAGTCCGCGAGCGCCGCGAGAACTATGCGAAATTCATCATCGAGCCGCTCGATCGCGGTTTCGGGATCACGTTGGGCAACGCGTTGCGACGCATTCTGCTCGGCTCGATACCCGGCGCGGCCGTCACCTATATGAAGATCAACGGCGTGCTGCACGAGTTCTCGACGATCCCGGGGATGGTCGAGGACACGATCGCGCTCATGCTCAACCTCAAGGGCTTGCCCGTGCGCCTGAGCGGCGACGAGCCGAAGGTGCTGACGTTGAACGTGAGCGGCCCGAAGAACGTCACCGCCTCGGATATCACGCCCGATGCCGACGTGGAGATATTGGACGCCTCGTACCACCTGGCGACGCTCTCGTCGAAGGACGCGAAGCTCTCGATGGAGATCGGCGTCGAGAAGGGGCGCGGTTACGTCATGGCCGAACGCCAGCGGAACGTCGAGCACATGATCGGCTTGATCCCGCTCGACTCGATGTTCTCGCCGATCCGGAAGGTCAGCTTCACCGTCGACGACACGCGCGTCGGACAGAGCGTCGACTACGACCGTCTCACGATCGAGATAGAGACCAACGGTTCGATCACACCGGACGACGCGCTCGCCACGGCGGCGCGCATCGTGCAGGATCAACTCGACCTCTTCGTCTCGTTCACGGAGCGCGAGGAACCGCTGCCGGAGGCACCGCCCAACGAATGGGACGTTCCGGTCGAAACGCTGAACCTTTCGGTGAGATCGTTCAACTGTCTCAAGCGCGCCGGCATCTCGAAGATCTCCGAACTGCTCGACCTCACCGAAGATGAGATCATGAAGATGCGCAACTTCGGGAGAAAGTCGCTCGACGAAATCAAGCAGGTGCTGGCGGAGCGCGGCCTCTCCCTACGCCAATCCTAATGCCACATCAAATAGCGTACAAGCGCCTTTCCCGCACCGACGGGCATCGTCGGGCCTTGCTGCGCAATCTCGCCACGTCGTTCTTCAAGCACGAGAAAATCGAGACGACGTCCACGAAAGCCAAAGAGGTCAGCCGTCTTGCGGAACGACTGATCACGACCGCGATGAAGGGTGATCTCGCATCGCGCCGTCGCGTCGCGGAGTATCTGACGGAGCCTTCCGTCGTGAAGAAGCTCGTCGAGCAGATCGCGCCGACGCTGCGCGGCCGCAGCGGCGGATTTACGCGCATAACCAAGACGCGCGTGCGCTCCGGTGACGCCGCCGAGCTTTCGCTGCTGGAGTTGGTACGGTGAGCGGAGTCGTTCCCTAACGAGGTACACCGCGCTATTGGAGCGGATCACCTCCGGCGGACACCTGAGCGAAGCGGAGGCAGCCGATCTCGTCGGCGCGATGGTCGACGGTGAGATCACGCCGAAGGCGGTCGCGAAGGTGTTGACGGCGCTCGCGGCCCGCGGCGAGCATCGGGACGAGGTGGCGGGGGCGGTGCGGGCGATGCGCGCGCGCTGCATCCGTCTCGAGCACGATCTGTCGCTGCTCGTGGACGTGGTCGGCACCGGCGGCGACGGAAGCGGTACGATCAACATTTCGACGATGGCGGCTCTCGTGACGGCGGCCGCCGGCGTTCCGGTCGCCAAGCATGGGAACCGTGCCGCGTCGAGTGCTTGCGGCAGCGCGGACGTGCTGGAAGCGGCGGGCCTGCCCTTGGATACCGAACCCGAGACGTGCGTACGCATGCTGCGCGAGACACGTTTTGCGTTTCTCTTCGCGCCGAACTATCATCCGGCGATGCGAATCGTCGCGCCGGTACGGCGCGAACTGGGCATCCGGACCATCTTCAACCTGCTCGGCCCGTTGACCAACCCGGCGAACCCGTCGCACCAGGTGGTCGGCGTCGCGGCGCCCGAAACGATGGAGATGATCGCGAGCGTGCTCGAGGGCCGAGGGACCCGGGGCGTGGTCGTCCATGGTTCGGGCGGCATGGACGAGGTCGCGGGCGATGGACCGACGATGCTGCTCGAGTTTGGTGACGGAATGCGCCGGCGCGAGATCGACCCGCAGGCGTTCGGCGTGCGCGCTCCACTCGCCGCATTGGCAGGCGGCTCGCTCGCGGCATGCCGCGACGCGTTTTTCGCGATCCTCGGCGGCGAACGCTCGCCGCGCGCCGACGTCGTCGCGCTCAATGCGGCGGTAGCAATCGCGTCGGTGGGGGCGCAGCCGTCGCTTGCCGCTGCCTTCGAGTACGCTCGCGACTTGATTGCCGCCGGCGAGCCGCTGCGGACGTTCGAACGGGCGAGAGCGATCGCTCGTGGCTGATCTTCTCCAGCGCATTCTTCTCGCCGCTGCAGAGCGCTCCGCCATCGCCGAGCGGGGTGAGTCATACGAAGCGGTGCGCGCGCGCGCGAGCAAGGGAAGCGGCGAGCGCCGCCCGCTGCTCGCGGCACTGCGATCCTCGGACGGGACCGCGATCATCGCCGAGATCAAGCGGGCGTCGCCTTCGGCTGGTCTGATTGCGCGCAACTTCGATCCCGACGCCATCGCGCGGGCGTACGATGTCGCGGGAGCCGACGCGCTGAGCGTGCTCACGGAGCCGGATCACTTTCTGGGGGATATTGCCTTTCTCGACGTCGTTCGCGCCGCCACGCCGCGCCCGGTCCTACGCAAAGACTTTCTCACTCGTCCCTACGACGTCGCCCACTCTGCGGCGCATGGCGCGGACTGCGTCCTGCTCATCGTCGCCGCATTGGACGATGCGGCGCTCGCGGCGTGTCTGGAGGAAGCCAAAGCCTACGCACTCGACGCGCTCGTCGAGGTGCATGACGGCGAAGAGTTGCACCGAGCCGTCGAAGCCGGCGCGGATTTCGTCGGCGTGAACAATCGCGACCTACGTACCTTGACGACCGATCTCGCCACCAGCGAGTTGCTGCTCCCGCAAGTGCCGAAGGAGGTCTTCGCGATCAGTGAGAGCGGGATGCGGGCGCCGGAGGACCTGCAGCGCGTCCGTCGCGCCGGTGCTCGCGGCTTTCTCATCGGGGAGTCGCTCATGCGGGCGCGAGAACCGCACGAGATGATCCGCGCGCTGAAGGCGGCATTGATCGCGGAACACGCCGGATGAGAACCCGAGTGAAGTTTTGCGGCTGCACGAACTGGGCCGACGTGGAGGCGGCGATCGACGCGGGCGCCGATGCGATTGGGATGATCTTCACGGCATCGCCGCGCCACATCGCATGGCCCGCCTTCGAAGAGATCGCGCGGCGCATTCCGCCGCTGGTGACGCCCGTCGGCGTCTTCGCCGACCCGAAGCGTGCCGAGGTCGAAGCGGCGCGCGACGTTCTGCCGAACATGGTCGTTCAGCTGCACGGCAACGAGAGCGGAACCTTCGTTTCGGAGTTGGGAGGGCTGGTGGTAAAGGTCGTCCATGTCGCGCAGGGAGATCTGCTCAATCGTTTGGCGCACCGTTGCGAAGAGTTTCCCGATGCGATGATCATGTTCGACACCGCGCGGGACGGCCGGTCGGAACCGGGTGCTGCTTTCGCATGGGAGCACGTCGCGCCGATCGCTTTGGCGCGGCCGATCGTGCTCGCGGGAGGCTTGACGCCGCGCAACGTCGCGGATTCCATCCGCACGGTGCGGCCGTATGCCGTGGATGCCCGCAGCGGCATCGAGGATCGCAAGGGGAGAAAAGACCCGAGGGCGATGGCTGCGTTCGTGAAGGCGGTGCGGCTTGCGGATGAGGAGTAGCACTCCGGATCCTCGCGGATATTTCGGCGAGTTCGGCGGACGATTCGTGCCTGAAGTGCTCGTTCATGCGCTCGACCAGCTCGAGGTAGCGGTGATGCTTGCGTTCGGCGATGACGTATTTTGGAACGAGCATCGCCGGCTGCTCGCCGAGTATGTCGGCCGCCCTTCACCCCTGTATCGCGCGGAGCGCTTCGAGGTGGGCGCGGCGCCGTTGCTCGTCAAGCGCGAGGACTTGAATCACACCGGATCGCACAAGATCAACAACACCCTCGGGCAAGCACTGCTTGCGCGGCGCATGGGCAAAACGCGGATCATCGCCGAGACCGGTGCGGGTCAACACGGCGTCGCGACGGCAACCGTCGGGGCGAAGTTCGGGTTTCCGGTGGACGTGTATATGGGCGCGCTCGACGTCGAACGGCAAGCTCCCAACGTCGCACTGATGCAGTTGCTCGGCGCGACGGTTCACCCCGTGCACTCGGGAACCAGGACCCTCAAGGACGCGACGAACGAGGCCTTCCGGGTCTGGGCCGCCGAGGTCGAGGAAACGTTCTACGTGATCGGCAGCGTCGTCGGCGCGCATCCGTATCCATATATGGTGCGCGAGTTTCAGCGTGTCATCGGTGATGAGGCCCGGCGGCAATGCTTGGAGCTGTACGGGCGTCTTCCGAGCGACGTGATCGCCTGCGTCGGCGGCGGCAGCAACGCGATCGGCATCTTCTACGCGTTCCTCGACGACGTCGGCGTCCGTTTATGGGGCGTCGAGGCCGCGGGAGAAGGCATCACGAGCGGACGAACGGCGGCGTCGCTCGGGGCAGGAAGCGTCGGCGTGCTGCACGGATCGCGCTCCTATCTGTTGCAGACGCCGGAGGGCCAAGTACTCGAGACGCACTCGATCAGCGCGGGGCTGGATTATCCCGGCGTCGGCCCGGAGCATGCCTATCTGAAGGAGAGCGGGCGCGCACACTACGTCTCGATTTCCGATCGGGAGGCGCTCGCGGCGTTCTTCGATTTCGCGCGCGCCGAAGGCATCATTCCGGCGTTGGAGAGCGCGCACGCGCTCGCCTTCGCGCGCAAACTCGCACAGGAGCGCGGCCCGGACGATCTGATTCTGGTCAATCTGAGCGGCCGCGGCGACAAAGACATCGCACACGTCCGCTCGATCTCGCCGTGAGCCTCGCCGCCGCTTTCGAAGGACGCAGACCGGCCTTCATTCCGTACGTGATGGCGGGCGATCCCGATCTCGGGACCTCGGAGGCGGTCATCGCCGCGCTCGGCCGCGCCGGCGCGGATTTGATCGAACTCGGCATCCCCTACGGCGATCCGCTCGCCG
>DATCTQ010000028.1:0-20717 GCA_036567865.1 Candidatus Tyrphobacter sp.
GGCGCAACGGGCGGTGGTGCCGGCATCGGCGCGGGTGCAGCCGGCGGCTCGGCGATCGATTGGCTCGAGTCGGTGCGGTGGCTTTGAAATTTCCAAAACATCATCGTCGTTATCGTTCCCGGTTTTGGGGTGCGAGCGAAAGCGTCGAGTCGACGTCAGGCGTTGACGGCGAATCGACCGAGGGCGCGCACGAGTTCGTCATGCGAAGCGGACTTCTCCAGATGGAGAAGGCGCGTCGGCGCGAGCATTCGCATCCGTGGATGACTCGGTTCGGCCCGCGAATAGATGCAGACGTCCAGCTCCGGCATAGAATCGAAGAGGAACTGCAGCCCCTGGAGGATTTGATCGTCCATTGCATCGCAGTCGCAGAAGAGCACCTGCGGTCGCATACGCAGCACGTCGAGGGGATCCAAGACGTCGTGGACGCGGACGATCGAGAGCCCCGATTCTTGCAGCAGCTGCAAGAGGCTCGGGACGAAGATCTGCTGCGGCTCGACGACGTACGTTCGCACCGAGCGTCAGAATCCGGGAAGGTGATGGGAAATCATGGTCGAGTTCAGCGTACGGTGCGCAGCCGCCGGGCCACAGTGGCTTAGGGCCCTGTGGGACGGTCCTGAAGGTCGCGTCGAGACCCATTGCGGTTCGCTGCATCAGACGAGGCCCATCCGGATTGCGTAGACCACCGCCTGGGCTCTCGCCGAGATGTTCAGTTTCGAGAGAATCCGGCTGACGTGGTTCTTGACCGTCTTCTCCGAGAGGCAAAGACGGACCCCGATCTCCTTATTGGAAAGACCTTGGGCGATCAGTCGAACGACCTCTCCCTCGCGTTCCGAGAGTTCGTCGCTCGATAGCCTGCCGTCGGAGAGAAGCCTTTTGCGCAGCAGCGAGCCCGCGATGCGGGGATCGACGTAGCTCTCGCCGCCGGCGACGGTTTTCACCGCACGGATCAGCTCGCTCGGCGAAACGTCCTTCGCGAGGTACGCATCGGCCCCGGCAGCGACGCAGCGCTGCATGATCTCCGGGCGGAGTTGCGTGGAGAGCACGCAGACGCGGGCGTTCCCGAAGGCCTGGCGGCATCGCGCGATCTCGTCGGAGTAGTCGATCGAGGGGCCATTGAGATCGAGAACGACCAAATCGGCCGCGATCCGCGGCGGAGAGGCCGGATCGACGCGTGGAAGATCGCCGAGTACTTCGAACGACGGTTCCGCAGCCAACAGTTGGCAGAGGGCCTTTCCGAAAAGGGCCTGCTCCTCGATGATGAAGATTCGGGTCTTGGTTGAGGTTGAGGTTACTGGCATCATGTCATCGGTGGCCGGAAGGCCTACCGCCTTTATGTCGTTTGGACTACGTTGGGTCGCCGAGAGATGTTCCCGGTGCCCATGATTGGTTTATAACAATAGCGGACGCGCACGAATACTCTCAGGTTGTAGGGAAAAGCGAGCGGGCGCGCGGCGCGATGGGACCATCGGGCCCTGGACAGGACCAAACTTTACAGAGTCTTTCCCGGCGGCACCGGGACTTCTAGCCAAATTCGCTAAGCGCTTGGCATGACGCGCAGAAACGCAGCACGCGAAACGATGGCCTCGCTGCGATCTCTGGTCGTGCTCTTTCCACGAGGTCGGCGGCTGCACGCGGTGATCGACGCCTATGCGACGCTGGTTCCGGCTGACGCGTGGGCGTTCTCCTACCAGCGCGAGAGGCACGCCGCCGACGAGTTTGTCTCTGGAGATCCGCGCGTCGTACCCGAGCGCATCGGCATGGTTCGTGCCGAAGTCTGTGCGCGCGGCGACGCCCCGGCCTCGGTCGCCGCGCCGGCAACTCGCACGACGCCGTACAGCCACGGCCTCGCGGTGCATTTGGACGACGAGCGCGGAGGGCGCGGCGCGTTGCTGCTGCTGCGCGAGGCGACGAGCGGTGAGTTCGTCTTGGACGATCGCGCCGTGCTCGCAGAGGCGCGTGGCGAAGTGGTGCGAGCGCTGGAGATACACGCGAACTTCGAAGGCGAATTGACCGATCTCGAACGCGCCCGTACGCGTACTGCGCCCGGGATCGTCTTGCTCGACGAGAGCCTTGCGGTCGAATACGTGAGCAAGCCGCAGCGCTTGCGCAAGGTCGATCAGTGGAACCTGAGCGGTGGCCGGCTTCCCATCCCGGTCGAACGCTCGGTTCGCGAGATCACCGCGGCCTGGAGCGACCCCGCGCAGCGCGTCGAGGGCGCATTCATGCCGTCGCCCGACATGGTCGTACGCGTCGTGCCGGTCGAGCGCACGCGCCGCTATGGCGTCGCGCTGCTGTTGGAGCCCTACGAGAGCCGGGCGCCGCTCTCGGATTCCATTCGGCGGTTTCGCTTGACGAACCGCGAACTCGAAGTAATCGCGCTGCTCTTTTCCGGGTTGGGAACGCCGGCTATCGCGGCGCGTCTCTCGATCAGTGATGCGACGGTCAACGACCACGTCCGGCGTCTGCTCGGAAAGACCGGCTCCGCAAACCGCACCGAGATGGCTGCAAAGCTCTTGGGCTGGCGAGGAGATCATCGAATCGACGTTGCAAACACCGGGCTCGGGCGGTCGGTGTAGTATGCAAGACGCTCGTTCGTCGTCTTTGCGCGATTGAGAACGTAGCCCACGAGGCTTTCCACGCCCGCGCGTGCGAGCCGATCGAGCGTGCGTGCAACTTGTTTGGTGCGCGTGTGCCCCGCAGAGATCACGAGAAGGCTGGCATCGACGCTGCGAGCCACCTCCAGCGCGTCGTGCACGGGGTTGAGCGCGCACGTGTCCACGATGATCGCGGCGTAGCGCCCGCTCAGCGAATCGAGGAGCGATCGCAGCCGTCCGCTCTGCAGGGCCACGATCGGATTCCGGACGGGGGTGCCGCAGGTGAGTACGTCGATCTGCGAATGCGAGGTATGCTGGATGGCTTGATCGATCGGCCAACTGCGCTCGAGCACGTCGCCGAGACCGGGGCTCTCGGGAACGCGCAGCTGCTTGTGGATCGAAGGGCGGCGTAGGTCCGCATCGACGATCAGGACGGGGCCCTGACGCTCCGCAAGGCAGAGCGCGAGGTTGATCGCCATCGTCGTCTTGCCGTCGCCCTGCGCCGGGCTGAGCACGGCAATCGTGCGGGGAGCTGTCGGGCCGGCAAAGCGCATCGCATCGAGCACTTCGTCGTGCGCGGCCTCCATGCGAACGCGGCGTTTCGATTCGTCACCGTTGGCGAGCGGAGCGGCAACGTCGTCGATCCGCCCGAGCGCGGGAATATCGCAGAGCTGCTCGACGTCGCGCTCGTCGCCGATGCGGCTATCGAACAGATCGAGCACGAGCACGACGGCAAAGGCGGCACCGAGCGAGAGGAGCGCTACCGCGATGAGCCCGAGCTTGAGGCTCGGGGTCGGGACGGCATTCTGCGACGACGCCGGCTGCGTAACCGTCAGGTCGCTGAGCGCCGTCGACTTTGCAACGGTCAACTCGTCGTATTTCTGCAGCATGGCATAGTACGCGTCCTGTGCCAACTTCGCGCGACGCTGGAGCACCGAGAGCGTTGCGGTCGTGGTCGGGAGCTGGGCGATCGACGGCATCATCGAGCGTCGTTGTCCGACCATGGCCTGCTCCGACGCCACGTCGGCTTGCACTTGTGCCGCAAGCGCTGCTGCCTGCTGGCGCAACTGCACGGCGACCGCATTGGATTCGTCCATGTTGGACTGCTGGATCGTCGCGGGGCTCGAGGCGATGCGTTGCTGGAGATCAGCGATCCTTCGGTGCAATTGTACCATGACCGGGTGCCGGTCCGTCATGCGTTGGGCATCGTCGGAAAGCTGCACCTGCGCGTCGGCAAGCTGCTGATGCAACTGTTGGACGACCGGATTCGGAGCGGTCACGGCCTGTCCGGGAATCATCGTCGGCGTCTGCCCGATCTCGGTTTGGATCGCCGCGAGCTGCGCTTGCGCTTGCCGCCGATCGACTTGGGTCTGTGCGATCTTTTGGTCGAGCGTGTCGAGCGCGGTTGCGGCCTGCGTCGCCTGCGTGGTCGCGTCAGTCAAATGGTGCGCCGCCATGAAGCTCGCGGCGGCAAAGTTCGTCTGCCGCACCTGAGCTTCGGCGAGCGGCAACTGCGAGGCAATGAACGATATGCCGGCATCGGCCTGCTGTGCGACGAGGTCGCGCTCGCGCTCGACGAAGGCTGCTGCCATGTCGTTGGCGATCGCCGCGGCGCTCTGCGGATCGTGCCACGTCGCCCGCAGGCTCAGCATCGGCGTGTCGTTGATGGGCGCGACCTGAATGCCCGCAAGCAATGCCTCGGCGTTCACCGGAAGGTGCAGATCGTCGATCACGCGTTGCGCGACTGGGGTCTCTTGGATCAGCTCGGCGTAGGTCTGCGTCGACTGGAGGCCCGTCGCAATCACGAGCGCGTTGAGGATGGGCAGTGACGTCTGCTGTTGCGTTCCACCGTCGGCACTTTGCACGTCGGTCGCATCGCGGTTCGGGTTGCCCGCGATCAGGCGAACCTCGGCGGTGTAACTGCGCGGCAGGACCAAGATCGCGAGCACACCCAAGACGGCGAGGACGACGGCGATCGTGAGGAAGAGGCGGCCGTAGCGCCGGAAGGGACGCACGAAGCGGCTCACGTGCATCTCGGAGCCGGTATCGGCAGCCGGGCGATCGGAAACGGAAAGCGTACTCATTGCAGCATGCTCATCAGAAGTGGAACAGCGATCCGAGCACGTAGAGGATGCTCGAGAATATCCCCTCGCCGACGGCGCGGCCGTTCGCCTCCGGAACGAAGAGCACGTCACCGGGTTTCAAAGCGGGATCGTAGCGCTCGTCGCCGCGGAGCAACGCGGGGTAAAGGTTGACTTGATACGACCCGACGGTGCCGTTGGGAAAATGACGCGTCAGCGAGATGCGATTGAGGTCGCCGTTGGCCGAGCGACTGTCGCCTGCAACCGCGATGGCCATCGAGACGCGATCACCTTCGTGCAGCACGAGCGCGCCGGGATGGTCGACCGCGCCGAGAACCTGCACGGCGAACGTCATGCGCCCCGGTACGTAGACGACCGCGCCTTGGTGGAGCGGCACGTCGAGCGAGGTGTCTCCGTCTTGCAGCAAGTGCTGTAAGGAGATCGTTGCGACGTCGCCGCCGCCGGGCGTGGAGATGCGCGCGTCGGGATATTGAGCGGTTTCGACCTCGGCCACGCCTCCCGCGGCGGCGATGGCGTCGAGCAGCCTCCCCTGCGAGCGAAGCTCGTATTTGCCCGGGAGTTTGACGTCGCCGAGCACCGTGACCTCGAGCGCGCCCTCTTTGACGATCGAGACCACGACCACCGGATGCCGCATGTACGCGGCGAGCCGGTGCGCGATCTCGCGCTCCGCCTGCTGCGGCGAGAGATCGCCGATCGAGAGATGGCCGATCAGCGGCAAATCGATCGTGCCGTCGTCGAGCACCGTGACGCTCTGCGTCAGCGTGGGATCGTCGTCGATGGCGATCGATATCTGGTCGCCGCCTTGAATATGATATCCGCCGTCCAGTTCGAAGGGCGACGCGGCCTCGTTGCTTTGGTCCACCTGGGCCGGGACGATCCCTTGACACGCGAAAGCGAGTGCCGGGACGAGCAGAGCACCGAGTGCAAACGCGCGCAGAGCGTTCATGCTTCTGACTCTAGCGCCCACACACGTACTCGAACGAGTCCGCGCGTACCCCATGGCGACGGGACGAGCGGCTACGGCGACACATGGATCCGCGGGCGTGGGTCCCAAGCGGGTTGGGTCATCGGTCCCTGTCGCGATCGGCCCAGGCCGAACGCCGCAAGAATCAGTGCCCCTAGACCCAGCCATACGGGGAGTTTCGCCACCTCGGCATCGGGGTGAAGCGCCGAATACCGTGGATCGGAGCGCAGATACGCGCCCCAATTGTCGCCGGCATCGTTGCTTCTCGGCAGGGTTGCCGGCGCGGCGATCGAGGTGGGCGCCGGCAACGTCACGCGCTGGGCGAGCAACGGTAGAGCGACGCACGCCGCGGACAGGACGAATGCGCCGAGCGCGGTCGCGAAATCGATCGGCTCGTCGAACGGCACCGTTGCGACCAGCGCGCCGCTCGCGCAGAAGAGTGCGAGCGCGTCGACGATCGGCCGATGCTCCGCCGCAACGGTGAACGGCACCGCTGCAACTGCCGCCACGAGCAGGCGCCCGAACCACGCGAACGCCGGCGAACCGCGCGCAATCACGAGGAACGCGGCGGGAAGCGCAGCGACGAGTTGGATCTCGTGCACGAACACGCCGCCGAAGAGCGCTGCCGCAGCAGGCACGTAGGCGATCGCGGCGGCGTCCAGGCGCCGTTCCGCCGCCCTAGCCGCTGCGAGGCCGAGCGCGAGCATCGCAACATACGAGGCCGATCCGCCCAGCATCGCGACGCGATCCGCGAATCCGACTCGCGCGAGAACGTGGGAGAGCGAGAACTGATCGGCGCTCAGCAACTCCGCGCGCGCCTGCGCGGGCAAGACCGAAGCGAAATACTCGAGGACGCCGTGCGGGGTCACCGCAAGGATAGACAGGCCGGCGAAGGCGAGCCCGGCGCCGATAAGCCAGCCGCGCGTTCGCGGCCGGAAGAAGAAGAGCGCGAGCGCCGTCGCGAGACCGACGTGCGGCTCGATGGTCGCTCCCGCGGCGCAGATCGCCGCCAAGGCGTCGTCGCCGGAGAGCAGCGCAGCACCGCACAGCGCGATGGCGAGCGCCGCAAGCGGCGGGATCTGTCCGGAGAGCGCCGATGCGAGCGCCGCCGAGAGAAGAAGCGCACAGGCGATCGCGCCGCTCGGAAGGCGGGTCACGCGGGCGATCGTGAACGCAAGCCAGGCGCACGCCGCGGTGAGCAGCCCGAACCAGAGCCACGCCGCAAGGCGGTACGGCAGTTGCGCCAGCAGGGCAAAGACGTCGAGCGCATATGGCGGCAGGGGCGCCGGTGTCACGTACCGCGCCGGCAGGTCGGATCCGTGCGGCAGGGCGTGCTCGCACGTGCGAAGGGGCTCGACCGTGTAGGGGTCTTGGTGTTGCGCGATCGCCTGACCCGCGC
Organism: Candidatus Tyrphobacter sp.; assembly: GCA_036567865.1. Taxonomy (GTDB): domain Bacteria; phylum Vulcanimicrobiota; class Vulcanimicrobiia; order Vulcanimicrobiales; family Vulcanimicrobiaceae; genus Tyrphobacter. The sequence continues at coordinate 7,060 of DATCTQ010000028.1, forward strand.
AGTAGAACGCCGGGAAGTCGTTGCCTGAAATGGGTGTCCCCGTGACGCGGACGACGCCGGCGACTTGCTCGGCGAAGACGGCGGTGCACGCAATCCACAGCAGCGCCGACACGATGGCGCGGGCGTTCGCGGTCATGCCGAAAATTGTAGCGGTCGCGGTCCCGGCAGCGCGTGAGACGATCGACGGCCGCAAACTACCCCGGTTGACCCTATTGCATCGGGGCTTTGGTCACGGGAGGCCCGTCCCGCGCAAGGCGTAACGATACCGACGTGCTCTTCGCCTCGTTTCGCGGTTACCGCCCGGAATGGATCGCGGCGGACCTCCTCGCGGGGACGCTGCTCGCGGCGATCGCCATCCCCGAGCAGATCGCCACGGCGCGCTTGGCGGGGATGCCCCCGGAGACGGGACTCTACGCCTTCGTCGTAGCAACCCTGGCGTTTGCGGTCCTCGGGGTGAACCGCTTCCTCTCGGTCGGTGCCGACTCGACGATCGCGCCGATCTTTGCCGTGACGATCGCCGGCTTCGCGACCGCCGGCTCGCACGATTACGTGCTCTTCGTAGGCTTCGTCGCACTCCTCGTCGGTGCCATGCTCGTGGTCGCGGGTGCGCTGCGCGCGGGCTGGATATCGGACTTGCTTTCCATTCCCGTGACGGTCGGCTTCCTCGCAGGAATCGCCGTGCAAATCGTCGTCGCACAGCTGCCTCCGCTCCTCGGCATTACGGTCACGCACCGTGCGGTGCTGCCGCGCATCGTTGAAATCGCGCACGCTCTGCCGCACGCGAACGCCCTTGCGTTCGCACTCGGAGCCGGGGTGCTCGCCGTCATTTTGGCGGCCAAGCGCGTCAGCCCGAAAATTCCGGGCGCCGTCATCGCGCTGGCCGGAGCCGGCGTTGCGGTCGGCGCGCTGCACCTTGCGAAATACGTTCCCGTCATCGGGGCGCTCCATCCCGCGCTTCCCCGGATCTCGATACCGCTGACGGGCACGAGCCGTCTGGGAGATGTCCTTCCGCTCAGCGTCGTCGTCGCCGTCGTCTGCACGCTGCAGACGGTCACGACGCTGCGCACGTTTCGCTCCGCGAAGGGTCTGGTCGACCCGAGCCGCGATCTCACGGCCGTTGGGATCGGCTCGATCGCCGCCGGCCTCGTGGGCGCATTTGCGGTTGACGCGAGCCCGCCGCGCACGGCGGTCGTGGAAAGCGCCGGTGGACGCTCGCAGATCGGCGGTCTCATCGCGGTGCTTGCGACCGTCCTGCTCCTGCTCTTAGGAGCGAGGCTGACCTCCTACGTTGCCGAATCCGCGCTTGCCGGGCTCCTGATCTTCATCGCGACGCAGATATTTCGGTTTGACGAGATGCGACGCATCGCGCGGGAGAATCGCCCCGAGATGGCGCTCGTCGTGCTCGCGGCGGCGCTCGTCGTCGCGTTGCCTATCAACGTCGGCGTGATGTTGAGTATTTTGCTCTCCTTATTCTACGGTGTTTACGTCATGCTCCGCCCGCCGAGCACTGAACTCGTTCACGTTCCGCAGACGACGATTTGGTGGCCGCCCACGAAGGGGGAGAAGGGCGAGCGGCGTCCCGGAACCGTTGTCTTTTCGCCTGCAGCGCCTCTGTATTTCATGAACGTGCGGTATATCGCCGAACGCCTTGCCGCCGCTGTGGCCGGTGCTCACGAAAAGATCGAGCTCGTGATCGTCGAGTGCAGCGGCGTCATCGATATCGATTACACCGGGGCGCACGTCTTCAAATCCGTGCTGCGCTCGTTGCGCGCCCGGGGCATCACCGTCGGCCTCGCGCGGCTCTCCGACGATCGCGCCCGCGCCGCTGCGGCGCGCACCGGTCTCATCGCCGAGATCGGCGAGGATCACGTATTCAAGTCGGCGGACGAAGCGATCCAGGTCCTTTCGCAAGGCTAGCCCAAGACATTGATAGCGATCGTCATCGCGATTGCGGCGATGCTCCTGGCCGGCATTCGTCCGAAGGGCACGCGCGAGTGGATGTGGGCCGGCGGCGGCGCCGCGCTGCTCCTGCTCTTGGGAGTCGAACCGGCGATTGCTGCGGCGCACGCGCTAGCAGAGCAGTGGAACGTGCTCCTGTTCATTCTCGGCTTGATGGGGCTCTCGGCGGCAGCGGAGGAGAGCGGCGCGTTCGCGCTGGTCGCCGAGCACGCCGTGCAGCGCGCAGGCGGTTCGCGCCGCCGCCTCTTCGTATGGCTCTTTCTGGCGGGAGCGGCGCTGACGATGCTGCTTTCCAACGATGCGACCGCGATTCTTTTCACGCCGATCGTCTATCGCGCGGTGGCGAGCCGCGGCGGCGACGCGCTCCCCTTTCTGTTCGGCTGCACGTTCGTCGCGGACACGGCGTCGTTCGGATTGCCGTTTGCGAATCCGGCAAACCTCATCGTCGTGCCGCGGCCTCACGTGCTCGAATACCTCCTCCATCTCGCGCCGCCGGAAGCCTTCGCGATCGCGATCAACCTCGCGCTGTTCCTCGTGCTCTTCCGGTCGCAGATCCGTGGCCGGTACGAGGTCGAGAAGAGGCCGCAACCTGCTCCGGCGGCGGTTCGTACGCTGGTTGCGGTATGCTGCGTTGCCGCCGGTTATCTCGCGGCTATGGCTTTCGACGTGCCGCTCGGACCGGTCGCGGTGGCGGGTGCGGTCGTCACGCTAGCGGTTGCGCGCGTACGCCTGGCGACGGCGGCGCGGCATGTCGGCTGGAGCACGTTCGTGTTGTTGGCAGCGCTTTTTGTGCTGCTCGATGCGCTTGCACGCGCCGGTTTCATCGGTTGGACGTTGCACGGATTGGACGCTGCCGCTGCATACGGATCGCTCGCGGCGATCGCGGCGGCGGCGGCCGGCTCGGCACTGCTCGCGAACGTGGTAAACAATCTTCCGGTAGCCGTCGCCTCCTCCCATATCGTACTGCAGGAACCTCACCTGGCCTATCCGCTCATCGCCGGAACGGACCTCGGTCCAAATCTCACGACGACGGGTTCCCTCGCGACCATTCTTTGGATGGCGGCGCTGCGGCGGCGGGGCGTGTCGGTAAGCCCGCTCGAATATCTTCGTTTGGGTTTGGTCGTCGTTCCACCGATGCTTGCGGTGAGTATTCTCTGGCTTTGGTTGGTGAGCTAGGGGGGCCCCGCGACGTGCTTTGCACGCGGACTACCGTTGACGAAGTACCGTGCCGGTGATATGGTGGTTATAATATATGACCACCAGGAAGCGGGGCGGCTCCGTACGTAAGCGGCGTGTTTCGTTCTTGATGACGGAGCCGCGTGAAATCGGCGCCGCGGAGTTCAAGGCGCGATGCCTCGAACTCATGGATGAAGTCGAGCGCCTTGGAACGGAGATTGTGATCACCAAACATAGAAAACCGGTGGCGCGATTGGCGCCGGTACTGAGCGAATCGGGAAAATTCTGCGGCTCGCTTGCCGGCATGATCGTTGAGGAGGGCGACCTCATTAGTCCGATTGACGTTACCTGGGAAGCCGATGAACCCAATCTTGCTTGATACTCACGCCGCGTTGTGGAGTGCGGAGGGCAAGGTTGCACCTTCGGTTGCGAGGACCATCGATGCCGCAGCCGAGCGCGGGGGGCTCCTTATCTCGCCGATTACGGCTTGGGAGATCGGCATGCTCGTTCAGAAGAAGCGGCTCTCCCTCGCGTCAACGGTACAGGACTTTGTGCGCGCGCTTTTCGAGCGCAGCGGTATCCTCACGGCCGTGCTCACGCCGTCGATTGCGGCCGCTGCCGCCGCGTTGCCGGGTTCCTTTCACGCGGACCCTGCCGATCGAATCTTGGTCGCCACTGCCGCCGCGTATGGCGCGCGCCTCATGACGCGGGACCGGCGCATCCTCGCCTTCGCGAGCGCGAGCAGGCACATACGCTGCTTGACATGCTGAGATAAAAAAGATCAGGGGCGTCGCTTTCCGGCTGCAAGCATCATGCAGGCCTTCTCGATCCGGCGTCTATGTGTCTCCGGTTGTTTGGCTGAGTCTATCCAACGAATAAAGTCCCTGCGCGCGATCGGCGTGAGATCGTTCCACTGAGCCTTCGCCATCGGGGCAGCCGCGAGCGCTTTGCGAAGATCCGTTGGCACTATCGGCTCCGGTTCTCTTCCGGCCGGCTTAGGATTCATGTCGTTCATAAGGTAAGGAGAAGATGGGGGCCCACGCGGCGAGGTCCGCGTGGGGGCGCGCAGCGAAGTTGAGGCCGCGAAGTGGCCGAAGCGACGCATAGCGCCGGGCCGAGCGCAAAGTGCGAGGCCATTGCAATGAAGGTCGCGGTCTGTTTTGACGGCATCGAAGACGGCGCGTTGGCAGAGGCTGCCTCGCCGTTCCTGCACGGCTACAGCGCCGTCGAGGCGTGGTGTGCCTATGGCGAGGCCGCGGAGCGCCTTCTCGAACACGTCGCGGAGCGTCATCATCACGCGCCGCCGCCTCCACCGCCTGGCCCGCATCACCCTAGCCTAGACGCCGAACAGGCAGCATCGATCGCGGCGCACGGCGTCGCGCTGCTCCAGCGCCTCGGTATTCCGGCATCGCCCCAGACGCTCGGCGGGCGCGATCCAGGGCACGCGCTCGCGGATGCAAGCGATCCCGGCGTGCTTCTCGTGCTCGCGGCGGGTCATGGCGACCGCGTCGCTCCCCGCTCCGTTGGGCACGTCGCACGATTCGTCGTCGACCATGCTCGCGGGCCGACGCTCCTACTCCGCCTGAAGAAGCCCTCGTAACAGGAGAAAGCCGGCTCCGCGCGGCAAGCCCCTTGCCTTCTCTGCTCGAATGCGATAAAACTGTTATTATGTCGCATTCAGTCAAGCGCGGCCGCGAGCGGCAAGAGCCGATGACGCAGGTCGTCGATCCGCTCATCCTGGACTTGATGGCCTACCTGCGCCTCGAACGCAACCGCAGCATGCTCACCGTGGATGCGTACGCGCGCGACCTGCAAGAGTTCGGCGCGTACCTCGAAGGCGGCGTGGACGGAAAGTCGCCCGTCGGGCGCAAGTACCCGCAGCTGCGTCGCGTGACGACCTCGGACGTACGGAAGTATGTCATGTACTTAGCGGGGACGAAGCGGTACGACAACCGCACGGTGCGCCGCAAGCTTTCCTCGGTGCGAAGCCTCTACCGGTATCTGAAACTCACGGGATCCCGCGAGGACGACCCCGCCTCGGTCGTGCCCGGACCGAAAATGGACAAACGCCTCCCGGAGCATCTCGACGTCCGCGAGGTCGCGGGACTCCTTCACACCTCTCTGGCCGGCCGTCCCGAGGAGCAACGCCTGCGCGACCGGGCGATCCTGGAGTTGCTCTACGCGAGCGGCATCCGCCGCGCCGAGGTGGCACGCATCGACGTCAGCGATTGCGCTTTGGAGAAGCGCCAGATCCGCATCCACGGCAAGGGCAGCAAGGAACGCCAAGTACTCATCAACGGGACCACCGCGAAGGCGATTGAGGCGTACTTGCGCAAGCGCCCCGCGAGCGAGAGCGATGCACTCTTCCTGGGACGCGGGGGAAACCGGTTGACGCCGAAGCACGTGTGGCGCATCTTCCGGGACATCTATCGCATCAGCGGCCTCAAGCGCCACGCGAGCCCGCATACGTTACGCCACTCCTTCGCCACGCATCTCGCGGAAAACGGAGTCGATCTGGAAACCATCCGAGAACTACTCGGCCACGAAAGCCTCGCGACCACCGGCATCTACCTCAAGATGTCGATGCAGCACAAGCGACGGCTATACGACCAGGCGCACCCGCGCGACCGGATGGAGGATCGTTGAGAGCCGGCGTCCTTCTCGCGCTCTTTGCGCTCGCGGGCGCGGTCTCGTGCGGCGGCGATCAAGCGCCGTATGCGACGAGCGTCGGCATCCTGCGTCCACACGAAATGATCACGGTGCGCATCCGGCAGGGCACCGTGAACGCATATGCACCGGCGGTCGGGCAACCCGCCGACCGTTTCACGATCTCCGCGTACGCGCAAACCCCTAGCACGTCGCCGTATGCCCCTGCGATTCGACCGGTTCGCGACGGCATCCAGATCGATGCGCCGGCGCTGCGCTCGCTGCTGGTGCGCGTTCCGCAAGGCGTCGACCTCACCGTGATCTCCGGCGGCGGCGACGTCAACGTCACCGACATCAGCGGAAATGCCCGCGTCTTCGCGACGTCTGGCAGCATCGCTCTCATGCTGCCCGGATACGCTTCGGCATCGCTTTCCCGGGGTGGGACGATCTCGGTCACGATGGGCTCGACCGATTGGCCCGGCACGCTGCGGTTCGTCAACCCGAGCGGCGACGTCGATCTCTCCGTCAACGAGAACGCGCGGTTCCACGCGCGTCTGCGCACCCGGAGCGGAACGATCTTCACGGACTTCAGCTTACGCGGTACGTCGCACGGCAAGAGCGAGAGCATCGACGGGCCGGTGAACGGAGGTGCCGGGCGCGGCATCGACGTCGAGTGCGCCGGCGGCATGATTCGTCTGCTGCGACTCGCGCCGCAGATCTAGCGCTCCCGGCTCGCCGCGCGCAAAGCTTCTTTCGCCTTGATCAGGCGGACCATCGCATCGTTGTATGGCGTCGGTACGCCCGCGCGCCGGCCGAAGGCGACCACGGCGCCGTTGATGTGATCGATCTCGCTCGGGTGGCCGGAGGCGAGATCGAAGGCCATCGAACTGCGCGCGTCGGCGCCGATCGCAATCACGTCGGTGACGTATTGCCACGGGTTCACGAACGGCAGGTTGATCTTGAGCGCGGCGGCGACGGCGGCCGCTTCTTCTGCCAGCGCCTCGGCGAGGCGTTCGGCATTGGGATCCTTCGGAATCGCACCGGCGTCGCAGTCGAGGATCGCGGAGAGCGCGTTGATCGCGCAGTTCGCGATGAGTTTTCCCCACAGGTGCGGGCGAATGTCGTAGACCACCGCGGCTTGCAGACCGCTCAGGGTCAGCAGATCCGCAACCAAACGCGACGTCGCCGGCGACGCCGATCCTACGATCGTGCTGCCGCGGCCGGAGGTGCGCACGCGCCCTGGTGCGGTCGTGACCGCGGATTCGGTCGTGATGCCCAGGATCACCGGTACCGCGCCGCCGAGCGCCGTGCGGATCGCGTCCTCGTTCCCAACGCCGTTTTGCAGCGAAACGATGGGTGTGACCGGGTCGAGTTCCCCCGCGAACGGGCGCAGTGCCCGCAACGTATCGACGGCCTTGACGAAGAGAAAGAGCATTTGCGAGCCGTAGAGGTCGCGAGGCCGGCTCGCCACGGCAACGTGTTGCGGAGCCTCGCCGTTGAACGCGAGGCCCTTGCGCTCGACCACCGCAAGCGTCTCGGGGTTCGCGTCGAGTACGGTGACGTCGCACGTGCGCGCGAGGTGTGAGCCGAAGAGCGTGCCCATCGCACCCACGCCGATGATGCCGACCTTCGGTCGCGGCTCCATCTTCTTCTTCTCCTCGTCGAGCGCTAGGAAATCAGTAGTGGAACTGCACGCCGTACTCCGTCCGGCGCTCCAGCTGATTGATCGCGCGCTCCCCGAAGAATATTTGCGCCCACGGCGTGAGGTGGACGTCTCCGTACAGGTCGAGCGTCGGTCGGCGGGGATCGTAGAAGCGCGCTTCGATGCCCGTGTCGTTGGCCCCGAACGTCCCGAGGATCCCGAGGCGAGAGTACAGGACGCCTCCGCCCAGCCTCACGTGCGGTGCGACGTCGTGTAGCGCCGCGAGATTCCACGTCGTGTTATGGCCGATGTCGTTCGCGCCGAACATGACGCTCGTCGAACCGTGCGGAAAGAGAACGGCGTTCACGTCGGTCTGCGGACCGCGATCCGCGGAAAGGAGCGGGGACGGGCAGCAGACGTGCTGCGCGTCTAATTCGCCGACGCGGACCTGCAACTCGACGAGTTGCCGGGCGAGCGCGGCGAGAGTCCCGCCCATCGAGGCGCGTTCCTCTCGCGAAAGCGGTCGCGGGGAGCCTTGCGGCGGTGCAGAGCCTTGGGGTACGGGTTGCGGCGGCGCGGCGGGCGGCGGCGTCGCGTTCGCATCCACGCCGTAGACGTGGCTTCTTCCGCCGATCCTACCCAGCAGCGAGTTTGCTCGCTCCAGCGTCGCATCCAGGTTCGCGATCATGTCGCGCACTTGTTGCTGCGTCCGAGGATTCGACGTGATCGTGCGGAGATCGGCGGCGAGCTGCGCGAGCGTCTGGGTTGCCTGGGCGATGCTCGCGGTGGTCGCGACGACGTTTGCGCGCAGCTGCGGATCCGTAGCAAGACCCTCGATCGCTGCCATCGACCGATGCAGCTCCGCCGATGACTCCGCGAGTTGCGCCATCATGAGATCGAGCTTCGGGGCATCGAGCGACGCGCTCGAGTTCAGCGTTCGCGCCATCTGTGCGATGTTGGCGCCCGCGCTTCCGAGATCGGTGTTCAGCGTTTGCGCAAGTTCGCCGATCGAAGCATTCAGCGTGCGCGTCATCTCGTTGGCATTGGTGAGCGTCATCTGCAGCGTCGCCAAGAGTCTGGGTTCGCGCCCTTGCAGCTCGGCGAGAATGGAGTCGAGACGGCGGATCTCCCCCTGGCCCTGCTGCAGCAGATCCGCGATCGTCGCGGCGTTCGTCCCCTGCGGCTGCGCGCTCACGGGTTCGGCAACCCCGGGCGGAAACGTCGGGAACGGTTGGGCGCCGCCGCGTGGGGGGACGATGACGACGCTCGGCGAGCCGGTCACCGGCGCTTGAATCAGGAACCTGGATGCAAGCGGGATCCCGACGCCTCGATTGACGGCGAGGATGACGTCAACCGTGTCGTCCGGCAGCAGCTTGACTTGATCGACGGTGCCGATCGGGACGCCGCTGAAGAGTACTTGGGCACCGCCCTGCAGCCCAGCGGCGGACTGAAAATGCACGCCGAGCCGATAACCGCTGTGGCGCGTCCCGAAATCGCTGAGGTAATAGAAAATAAGGAACAGCAGGACGATCGCCACGATCGCGAAGGCACCGACCTGGGCCTGCTTACTCACGCTTTCGTACTACTCCATCGCCTTCGCCCACCCCCCTCGACCGTGTTGTTGCCTACCCCCTCCTACACGGGAATTGGGCCAACGTCCGATCCGTCGAGGAACTGCTGCACGATGGGGTTCTCGGACTTGCGTACCTCGTCGGTCGGTCCATAGGCGATGATCGCGCCTTCGAAGAGCATCGCGATGTAGTCTGCCATCATATAGATGGAGGGAAGGTCGTGCGAGGTGACCACCGCCGTGCCGTCCACCTTCTCGCGCAAACGCATGATCATGTTGGTGACCATGTGAACGGAGATGGGGTCCAGTCCCGTGGTCGGCTCGTCGTAGAGCACGAGTTGCGGGCGCGTGACGATCGAGCGCGCGAAGCCGCCTCGTTTGAGCATGCCGCCGGACAGCTCCGCGGGGAGGTTGTCGTATGCGTACGCGAGACCGACGCTCTCCAGCGCGTCACACACGGTCTTGCGGATCTCCTCGTCGGGTAGCGGGGTATTTTCCCGTAGCGGAAGCGCAACGTTGTCGCCGAGCGTCAGACTGTCGAGCAACGCGGCAAACTGAAATGAGAGGCTGACCGTACGCCGCACCTCGTTGACTTCGTTTTCCGGCATATGGCAGAGGTCGCGATCCCGCATGTAGACGTGCCCGGCATCGGGCTTGACGAGCCCGTCGAGCAGCCGCAAGATCGTGGACTTCCCGGCTCCCGAAAGGCCGACGATGCACGTAATCGCGCCCTCGACGATCGGCAGCGTGCAATGCTGCAGCACGACGCGCTCACCGAAAGCGAGTCGAACGTCCTCGAGACGGGCGATGACGCCGTTAGCCACTCGCGCCGTACAACAGGAACGAGAGTACGAAGTTCGAGATGAAAATCAAGATCATCGCGATGACGACCGCTCCGGTGACCGACTTGCCGACGCCCGCCGCGCCACCGGTCGTGCGCAAGCCTTGGAAGGCCCCCACGAGCACGATGATGACCGCGAATGCAAACGTCTTCAGCAGTCCCTTGAGCACGTCGTTCATGCCGATCGTCGTGCGTGCCGACGTGATGAAGTCCTGATAACTGATATGTGCATACGTCTGTGCGACCCACATTCCGCCGAGCAACGAGACCACGTCCGCGAATATGGTGAGCAGCGGGAGCATGATCAGGAGCGCGAGTAGACGCGGTACCACGAGATAGCGCGCCGGCTCGACGCCCATGGATTTCAGCGCCTCGATCTGCGAGGTGACCACCATCGAGCCGATCTCGGCTGCAATTGCCGAGCCGGCTCTCCCCGCTACGACGATGCCGGTGAGCATCGGCCCCAACTCGCGAGACGACGCGTAGGCCACCGCTCCGCCGACGAAGTTGCCGAAGCCGTACTGCACCGCCTGCACTGCCGACTCGAGGGAGATCACCATGCCGGTGAAGAGCGAGGTGAGGGCAACGATCGCGAGCGACTGAAAGCCCAAGAGATATGCCTGCGAGAGCGTTTCGGCGCTGCGGATCCGCAGGCGCGCGAGAAAGCCCGCCGAGCTTCCCGCGAGCAGCGTCAAGCCGCCGGCATATTCGAAGAAGTCCTGCGTGCGCTGCCCGACGCGTTCGAGCATCTTCATAGCGGTAACCGCTCCTCTATTGCATCGAGCTGCACGAGCACGGCGCCGGTCTCCTCGATGCGCTTGATCGCGACGCCTCGTTCCGCGGCGAGGTTGAAGTGCACTTGGTTGACGTGCTCGAGTCGCCGGTCGACATCGCGCAGATGCGCCCGTGCCTCGCGCTCGAAACCACCGAAGTAGCGCCGTACCGCGTCGAGGTATTCGATGCGCGCGCGCTCGTCGACGTTCCCGGAGTGTATCGCTTGTACGATCGACGCCTGGGCTTGCTTCATCCCGCGCTCCGTGATGTGGAAAGCTCCCACGCGCGTAACGAGCGCGGCGAGACGCTCGTCAACCGGCATTGGCATGTACGGCAACGCCGCAGGCATCCAATGCTTCTCGTTGCGCGGCAAACAGCCGTCGCAAGCCGACCTCGGCAAGACCGAGCAATCGATCGAGATCGTGTCGATCGAACGGCGCCGCTTCGGCCGTACCCTGCAGCTCGACGAACCGTCCTGCATCGGTCGCGAACACGTTCATGTCGACGTGCGCCCGGCGATCCTCGTCATACGCGAGGTCGAGCAGCACCGTGCCGTCGACGATGCCGACGCTCGTCGCGGCGACGGCTGCGCCGAGCGGCCAACGCGCACGCATGTGCGGATCGGCGATACGGCGCAGCGCAAGCGCAAGGGCGACGTAGGCTCCCGTAAGGGCCGCGGTACGAGTGCCGCCGTCTGCCTGGAGGACATCGCAATCGATCCAGATGCTGCGCTCGCCGATCTTCGCCAAATCGGTTACGGCGCGCAGCGCGCGCCCGATGATCCGTTGAATCTCATGCGTGCGTCCTCCCAGGCGGCCGCGCACCGCCTCGCGCTGGGTCCGCTCCTGCGTCGCGCGCGGCAACATCGAATACTCGGCAGTGATCCAACCGGTCCCCTGCCCGCGCATCCACTGTGGAACCTTCTCCTCGATCGTCGCCGCGCAGAGTACGCGCGTGTCGCCAAGCGTGATGAGCGCGCTTCCCTCGGCGAACTTCATCACCTCGGGCTCGATCGAAACCGCCCGCAGTTCGTCAGGCGTGCGCCCGTCGCTCCGAAGCATCATTCCACCGTGACGGTCTTGGCGAGATTCCGCGGTTGGTCGACGTCCTTGCCCTCGATGTCCGCGATGTGATAGGCGAACAGTTGGAGCGGAATGATGTTCACGATCGGCGAGAGGAGTTCGTCGACCCGCGGCACCCAGAACACGTGATCGGCAATCGCCTTCGCTTCCTCGTCACCGTGGTTCGCCACGACGATCACCGGCGCTTCGCGGGCCTTGGACTCCATCAGGTTGGAGATCATCTTTTCGCGGACGCGATCCTGCGTCATGATGCCGATTACGGGCGTCGAGCGATCGAGCAACGCGATCGGCCCGTGCTTCATCTCACCCGCGGCGTAGCCCTCGGCGTGGATGTACGAGATCTCCTTTAACTTCAGAGCACCTTCGAGCGCGGTCGGAAAGTTCACATACCGTCCGATGAAGAGCGCGCTGCGCATCGAGCGATACTGTTGGGCGACCTTGCGGATTTCGTCCGACGTGTTGAGAACGATGTCGACGGCGGCCGGAAGCAGCCGCGTCCCGAGGGTGATCTCCCGCAAGCGCTGTTCGGGCGCCGTCTGGCGAAGCCGCGCGAGGGCGAGCGCGAAGAGCACCATTGCCGTCGCTTGCGAAACGTACGTTTTCGTCGCCGCAACGCCGATCTCAGGGCCGCTGCGGGTGTAGAGCGTCCCGTCCGCGAGTCGAGTGAGATGCGATCCCAGCACGTTGCAGATACCGAGAATCGCGCTGCCTGCTGAGGCGGCGATGCGGACGGCTTCCACGGTATCCGCCGTTTCTCCGGATTGCGACATCGCGATCACGAGCGTGTGCGGATCGATCACGGGGTCGCTATAGCGGAACTCACTTGCCAACTCCATCTCGACGGGCAGGCGCACGAGCGCGCGGAGCAGATACATCCCGACGAGCCCCGCATAGAACGCCGTACCGCACCCGGTCACCGCGATCTTGCCGATCTCGCGCAATCGCGCCGCGGTAATGGTGCCGAGTTCTTCGAGCACGTGCGTGTCGCCGTTTTCGTCGACGCGCCCTGCGAGCGTCTCCTTGATCGCGCTCGGCTGCTCGAATATTTCCTTGAGCATAAAGTGTTTGAAGCCGCTCTTCTCTGCGGAGCCGCTGTCCCAGAGAATCTGCACGACGTCGCGCTCGATCGGGCGACCGTCGTAGTCGGTTAGGCGCCAGCCGTCGCGTCCTACGATGGCGATCTCGCCTTCTTGGAGGATGATCTCCTTACGCGTGTACGGCAGAATCGCCGGCGTGTCCGATGCGACGTACATCTCGCCGTCGCCGATGCCAAGGACCAGCGGGCTCGCACCGTTGCGCGCGAAGATGAGATGATCGGGATCGTCGGTCGAGATGACGCCCAACGCATATGCGCCTTGAACCTCGTGCAGCGTCCGGCGGACCGCTTCCTCGAGGTTTCCGTCGAAGTGCAGCTCGATGAGATGCGCGAGAACCTCCGTGTCCGTCTCGCTCCGGAAGACGTGCCCCAGTTCAAGCAGGCGTGCGCGAAGCGACGCGTAGTTCTCGATGATGCCGTTGTGCACGACGGCGAGGCGGCCGTTGCAGTCCATGTGCGGGTGCGCGTTCATGTCGGAGGGGCGCCCGTGCGTCGCCCAGCGCGTATGCCCGACGCCCACCGGTCCGGCGAGGTGCTCGCCGTTCCGCAGCCGCTCCGCGAGACGCGCGAGTTTCCCCTCGGCCTTCGAATCGCTCAGCACGCCGCGATCGTCGATCACGGCGATCCCGGCACTGTCGTATCCGCGATACTCGAGCCGGTGTAATGCGTCGAGGATGATCGGCACGCTATCCTTCCTGCCGATGTATCCCACGATCCCGCACATGGCGCTTAGCTCACTCGTCCCAAGACCTGCGCGCAGCGGCCTCCGGCACCCCGATCCTCGAACCGCTGCTCGCTCGCCGTCCAGGCTCGCTCGCGCTGCAGCACTTTTTTGGAGGAACGAAGTTTTGAAGTTTCACGTCCCTGTGAAA
>DATCTQ010000029.1:0-32064 GCA_036567865.1 Candidatus Tyrphobacter sp.
CCGCGAGAGCAAAGCCCCCGCGTGTCCCGACGTATTCGCTCACCGATGCTCGCCTGTCTGGCCCCCGGGTGGAAGACCCTACTGACGCCGTTCGGCGGTTTGGCCGGAACTTCGTTGCTCCGAAGCGAAGCTTCGTCTCACTTACGTTTTCGGCCGCGACTGATACGCTCGTCGCCCTCCGTTTTACCGGAGTGGTTGCATGGTAACAGTTTGAAAATCGGCTTGCAAGAGCGCCAAAAGCATACCCACAGGCTCTCCACAGGAATTTTTCTTTATGCACCGGACGTGCACAATTCATGCCGGTTGAACTCGACGGACGACACCTGACCCTCGAGCGCGTCGAGGCGATCGCGGACGGCGCGCCGGTGCAACTGACCGATGCGGCGCGGGAGCGCGTCGCTCGGGCGCGCGCGTTCGTCGAGCGGCGGTTCGGCGACGGAGAAGCGATCTACGGCGTCACGACCGGATTCGGCCGCCTCGCGAACGTTCCGGTGAGCGCCGAGGATGCCGAGCGGCTGCAAGTCAACCTCGTGCGCAGCCATGCCGCCGGGACGGGGCCACCGCTCGAGCCGCGGCTCGTTCGCGCCGCGGGCGCGCTGCGCGTGAACTCGCTTGCCGCGGGCCACTCCGGCGTGCGGCTGGAAACGCTCGCGTTGCTGGTCGAGCTGCTCAATCGCGGCGTTACGCCGTACGTTCCGTCACAGGGCTCCGTAGGGGCAAGCGGCGACCTCGCGCCGCTCGCGCACATGACGTTGACGCTGATCGGCGAGGGAGAGGCGTGGTTCGGCGGAGAGCGCCTGCCGAGCGCAATCGCGCTCGAGCGCGTGGGATTGCAGCCGGTTCGCCTCGGCGCGAAGGAAGGGCTCGCACTCGTGAACGGGACGCAGGTGATGACCGGCATCGCGGCGCTCGGTATCTTACGTGCGCAGCGGTTGGCCGCCGCCGCCGACGTGATCGGCGCGATGTCGCTCGAAGCCTTTCTCGGAACCGATCGCGTCTTCGACCGGCGTATCAACGATCTGCGTCCGCACCCGGGGCAGGCGCTCGTCGCACAGAACCTACGCGGGCTCCTCGCGGGCTCCGAGATCGTCGAGTCGCATCGCGAATGCGGCCGCGTGCAAGACCCGTATTCCTATCGCTGTATCCCCGTCGTGCACGGCGCGGTGCGCGACGCGATCGCGTATGCGCGCGGTGTCGTCGAGACGGAAGCGAACTCCGTTACCGACAATCCGCTGGTCTTTGTCGAAGACGGTGAGTTCCTCTCGGGAGGCAACTTCCACGGCGAACCCGTCGCGCTCGCGATCGATTTCTTGAAGTTCGCGATCGGCGAACTGGCCTCGATCGGCGAGCGGCGTCTCTACCTGCTGCTCAACGGCGAGGAACGCGATCTCCCGCTCTTTCTCACCGGGCGCTCGGGCGTGCAGTCGGGGTTGATGATCGTGCAGTACACGGCGGCTGCGCTCGTCAACGAGAACAAAGGCTTGGCGTGGCCGTCGAGCGTCGATTCCATTCCTACGTCCGCGGGACAAGAAGATCACGTGAGCATGGGCATGACCTCGGCGAACATGCTGCTTCGCGTGCTGGACAACGTGGAGGGCGCGCTTGCCTGCGAACTGCTCGGCGCGCTCGCGGCTACGGACTTTCGCCGCCCGCTTCGGTCGGGCGTCGGAACGCAGGCGGCGTACGACGCGGCGCGCGAGTGCATCGCACCGTGGACCGAAGATCGTGCGCCGTCCCCGGACATCGAGCGCGCCCGCGAACTCATCGCGAGCGGGTTTTTGGCGAAAGCCGCGGAGCGCGCGATCGGCGAATCTTCTGGGTAGCCCTTAACGCGGTCGCGCTACCTGCGCCCGCAGTCGAAGTACGGCGCCTCGAACAACCCTGGTCCCGCCCTGATTCGACGGACTTCCGCGTGATTTCGCCCGCGCCATACGATCCTTCCGAAACCCGTGTCACCCGTCGTTAGGGTGCCGCTGGCGGGCCCGGTGGGTTTATAGCTCCAAGTGAAGTGCGAATGTCCCGTCTCGCCGGCGCTATTGGTCGCGCTGGCGTCGGCGGTGCCGTTCGCGTTCATGTTGGCGGTGATGGGCACGCTTTGTCCGCCCTGTGATACCCAGGCACAAGCCCACGTGCCGACGATATCGGCGCTCGAATAGCCGCCCAACGCGATCGACGGCGCCCTGCGTGCCGATACCTGCGGCGAAGCCGCCGAGGTCGTCGAGGATGTCGAAGTCGTTCCGTTGCTGCAGGCGGCGAGCGCGAAGGGTACAAGCAAGAGAAGAATGGGTAGACGTTTCATGTTGCTATTCTAGCCGCCCCCCCGTCACCGCCGCGTCACCGCTTGGCTGCTTCCCAGTCCGGTGACGCAGCGGTGACGCTCCAAGCCTACGATGGGCGCGACAACCTTCCCTTGGAGGCCTTCATGCGACCTGGAACCCGAATCACCGCTGCGCTCGCCGCCGTTCTCGGTGTATTCGCCGCCGGCTGCAGCAGCAGCGGCACGACCACCAATCCGCCGCAGGCTCCCGGACCCACGTTGTCCGCGACGTACACCAGCGGAATCAGCGCTTCCGCCGCATTGGAAGGCGCCGTCAACGGGCCCGACGGCCGGATCTGGTTCACTGAGTTCAATGACAACAATCTCGCTGCCGTGACGACCTCCGGCACCGTGACGGAGTATCCCATGGGCGGCGGTTCGCAGCCGTGCGACGTAACGGTCGGCCCGGACAACAACATTTGGACAGCCGGCTACGGCGGCACGATCGAGAAGGTTAACACGAGCGGCACGATTCTGAATACGTATCCGGTAGCCGGCTCTCATATTTGCGGCATCATCTCAGGGCCGGGCGGCCTGCTTTGGTTCGCCGACTACGGCAACGACAAAGTCGGAACGATTACGACGAGCGGAGTCGTGAACGAGTACAACGTTCCGGCGGGAGCGCAGCCCGTGTCGATCGCCTTGGGGTCGGACGGTAATCTATGGGTGACCGACGACATTACGGCGTCCATTCTGAAAGTTTCACCGGGGGGCTCGGTATTAGCGCAGTATTCCGCGGGCATCTCTGCGCACAATTATCCGAACGCCATCGTCGCAGCGCCGGACAACAACCTGTATTTCACGGAATACGCTAACCTATCGACGGTCGCACCCCATATCGGACGCATTACGACGGCCGGCGTGATCACCGAGATTGGAACCGTTACTAAGGCTTCTGGTCCGCAACAGATCATCATCGGCAAGGACGGCAACCTCTACTTCAGTGAGTTAGACGCGGCCAAGGTCGGAAAAGTGACGATCGCTTCGCACGCCGTCACGGAGTATTCCCCCGGGATCGGCAAAGGCGGTGTTGCTATCGATGCAGGTCCCGACGGACGCCTTTGGATCGGTACGTCCCAAACGATCTACGCCCTAAAATACTAACGCTGCAAACCACTATGAAGAGGCATCTCTCATGACACGCTCGACGCCGGTCGTCATTGGACTCACCCTCATCGGCGCGCTTCTCGCCGCGTGCAGCAGCAGCGGCACGGCGCCCAATCCCCCAGCGCCGCCGGGGCCGGTGCTCTCGGGCACATTCACGAGCGGTATCACCGCGTCAGCTGCGCTCTATGGCGGCGTGACCGCTCCCGACGGCCGTATCTGGTTCTCGGAGTTTCAGGCGAGCAAGTTGGCCGCGGTGACGACGAGCGGGACCGTGACCGAGTATTCGACGGGCGCGAACACGCAACCGTGCGGGGTGACGGTCGGCCCGGACAACAATCTCTGGGCTGGCGGCTTCGGCGGCGCGCCCGGTAACAGCATCGAGAAGATCACGACCGGCGGCACGGTCACGAATTACACGATTCCGGGTGCTCATGTGTGCGCGATCGTTTCGGGCCCCGGCGGGCTCTTGTGGTTCGCAGATTACGGCAACGACAGAGTCGGAACGATCTCGACGTCCGGCACGATCAACGAGTACACGATTGCGGCCGGAGCGGAACCGATCGGTATCGCGGTCGGGAGCGACGGGAACCTGTGGGTGACCGATTTCCACCTCAACGTCATTTACAAGATCTCGCCGTCGGCGACGCTCTTGGCGACCTATTCCAGCGGCATCTCGGCGGGATTCCATCCCAATCTCATCGTCAATGCGCCGGACGGCAACCTCTACTTCGAGGAGCTGATTGGATCCACGACGGTCGGCGACAAGGCCGCACGAATTACCACCGGCGGGACGATCTCCGAGCTCGGCACGGTTTCGCCGAACCTCGACGGGGAAGGGGAAATCGTGGTCGGCAAAGACGGCAACGTCTACTTTGCGGAATACACGGCCGGGAAGATCGCCGAGATCGACGTGAGTACGGGGCATGTCTCGGAATCCTCTCCGATGGGAAGCGTCGCCGACATCTACGGTCTGGTCGCGGGCCCCGACGGGCGCCTCTGGGTCGGCGGAAATCAAACGATCTGGGCGCTTAAATACTAATAAGAGCTAGACGGAAGCGAGCGCCTTCCCGCAGAGACCGAGCGCGCGACCGACGCGCCGCGCGAAGACACGCGGCTCCCCGTCGATATTCTCGCGGCGCAGCGCATCGCACAACGCACGCGCCTCCTCGGCGCGGCCGGCGAGCGCGTTCGCGAGTGCCAGCTCCGCCCGCACGCGGCGGGCGTACCAGCGTTGTTCGAGGACCTCGAAACCATGAAGGGCCGCGTCGAGGTCGGCGTTCGCTCGAACGTAATCGCGTTCGCCGATCGCGGTGCGCCCCGATTCTTCCAGCACGCCCGTTCTCGTTTGAGGATCGAGACGAGGCTCGCTCAACAACGTTTCGAGCATGAGGCGAGCGCTCTCGAAGTTCGCGCGCTCGATCTCGACCGTTGCAAGTACGAGCGCTGCGCGGTGCGCGATCGTGCGATCGCTCGCGTGTTCCGCATCGCTGCGCGCTTGCAGCGCGTGTTCGCGCGCCTCATCGAGCAACCCCTCCTCGCATTCGAAGACGGCGCAATTCAAAGCCGCTCGCATATAGTTTGCCCGGTCTCCCACGCGTTCGAGCCGATTCAATGCCTCGGCATAGGCACCGCGCGTGCTCTCGACGTCTCCTAGTCCATACGAGGCGTTGGCGAGATACGCATACCCGCTCGCCTCATACAAAGAATCGCCGACGGAACGGGCGAGAGCGATCATATTCAATGCAAGTTCGCGAACTCGTGCGAAGTCTTGGCGTTGATGAGCGACACTGAGTGCCGCCTTTAGGGAGATGCTTTGCAACATCGAATCTCCCGAAGTTTCCGCAATTCGCTGCGCCTGAGCGGCATACGACTCTGCGGCTTCGGCGGCCAAATCGGCGATGCAGGCGGTGCACAGGACTGCAAGGAGGCGCACCGCCGACTTCGCGTCGTCGCTCGTTTCAATCCGCTCCAGGTCCGGCTGCGCGGCCGGTATCACACCGGTAACCCCGGCATAAACATCGCTGTGAATACGCTCGACGCGCGCGCGCACGACCCAGTCCGACAGGGCATTCTCCGTCGCTACGCGATCGAGCGCGGCGATCGCGCGTAGGCGCGCTCCGCGGTCGCCGGCCGCGAACTCGAGCTCCGAGCCGCGATAGAAGACGCGGCAGCGTTCCTCTGCGCTTGCGCCGGCGCCTTCGAGTTCGCCGAGCGCGGCGCGGACCGCGGGTAGATCGCCGAGCCTCCAAGACGCCTCGACGAGAACCCACAGCGCGCGGCGCCGTTGTTGCGGGGCGAGAAGACCTTTCTCTAGCGCGCGTTGCGCGAACGACTGGGCTTCCGAATGAGCGAAGACGGATGCCGCATACTCCGACGCTCGCACGAAGTGTTCGGCGGCGCGCTCCGGATCGCCGGCGCTCTCGTAATGCTCGGCGATCTCGCCCGAGCGTCGCGGATCGTCGGCGTACAAACGCTCGAGTACCCGGGCGATTCGATCGTGGCGATGCCTGCGAACGCGATCGTCGAGGCGCTGATAGAGAGCATCGCGTAGGAGCGCGTGGCTGAAGCGAAACGCCAAGGTTCCCGCTGCGGGACGCTCTTCGACGATCCGTGCGTCCATCAATGCGTTCACGGCGTCGAACGCGTCGCGTTCCGAGCAGGCAGCGGCCTCTCGCACGTCGTCGAATTCGAATCGCGACCCCATGATTGCGGCGAACTCGGCAAAATGCGTTGTCTCCTCCGAGAGGGCGGCGAAGCGTCGTAAGAGCACGTGCGCCGCCGGAAGAGCACCAGCCTCCGCACCGAGATCCGCATCGAGGGCGCTCATGATGAGGAGCGGGTTTCCGCCGATGAGTCGTTCGATTCTCCCGAGCTCTTCCTCGGTAGCCGTACCGGCACGGGCAGCGCCTACGAACTCACGAATCGCCTCGGGTTGCAGGCGTCCGAGGGGCAGAAGTTCTATGCGAGCTTCGACGCCCAGCCGTCCACGAATGCGACTGAACGCCGTAGGCCCAGCTTCGTCGTCACGATGGGTGAGGATGACGAGTAAAGACGTGCCGGCCGCCGCGCCGACAAGCCGCTCGATTGCGAGGCTGCTCGCCGTGCTCGCCCATTGCACGTCCTCGAGCACGAGCACGGTCGGCCTCGAGGTCGCGATCGCCGTAACCGCGTGTACGATGGCGTCGATCAGGCGATGCTGTTCACGCTCCGGAGCAATCGGAAGAGGGATGCCGGCGCCGACAACGTCGCGTAACGATGGAACCAGCGCGGCGAGCGCGTCGAGCCACGGGCGCTCGAGTTCGAGGCTCGCAAAGAGACCCACGCTTTGCTCGATCGCCTCTGCAATCGCGTCGTAAGGGCGGCCTCCGGGTTGAGTAACCCCCCAAAGAATTCGCGCACCCTCCGACTGGGCGATGACGGCGATTTCCCGCGCGAGCCGCGTCTTGCCGATACCGGCCTCACCAGAGATGATGACGGTTCCCCCTCGGCAGCGTGCGGCACGCGCCCATGCCTGTCGAAGCGCGCGCAGTTCCGCGTCTCGTCCGGCGAGCGGGAACGCCGAGTGAACGCGGGAATCTCGCGCGTCGCCGCGCGCCGCGTCATCGTATAGGGGAACCGTGCCCCGAACGATTGCGTCGCGCAATGCGGTCGTGTCGCTCATCGGGTCGACGTCCATCTCCTCGCGCGCGCGCACCGCAAACTCGTCGAAGATGTGCAGCGCTCCCACTCGGTCACCGGTTTCGTACTTGAGTGACATCAAGGCGCGCACGACGTCCTCGCGCCATGGATCGGCCGCGAGAATGCGACGAGCGTATGCTTGAGCCTTTGCCAGATCGCGCGTACGCCGTGCGGCGAGTAGACGGTCATCGAGCGCTGCGAAAAATTCGGCACGGTATCGCTCGCGCCGCGCGAGGATCCAATCGTCGTAATAGCCCTCGAGCAAGTCGCCGCTATACGAGGCAATCGCGTCGTCGTATCTACCGGTCGCCAGCGCGTCTTCGAAATCCGCGACGTCGAAGCGAAGCGCATGGCCGTCGTTCCATACGAGCGTATCGCCGTCGGCGTGCAAGCACGCACCGTCCGCGGGCAATGCTTTCGTCAGGCGGTAGAGATATTTGCGAAGCTTGCTCCGCGCTTCGTCTTCGCTTTCGTCCGGCCAGATCGTGAAACTGAGTGCGTCTCGCGAGACGGCGGTGCCGCGGTGGAGAAGGAGGTGCGCAAGAATCAGCAGCGCCTTTGGCGGTACCGAGAGTCGAAAAGGGGACCCGTCGACGGCGAACCGGGGTTGCCCGAAGAAGCCGACCTCGAGCATGGGCCTGGCCCTTTAGCGGGGTTGCGGTTCTATCCTGCGGTGGATGTATTCCATGAGTTCCGGAAGCGAGGCAAAGTAGCGGCGCTCTCCCGTCTGGAGGTCGTCGACGCGCCCGCGCCACGGCCTAGAACCCGTGCCCGCCTCAGCCCAGAACCGGATCGCGAAGGCATGCTCTTCCCGTTTTGGACGCGCCTGCATTGCCGATAGCATAGGACCCGCGCGTCATCGCCGCGTCACCGCGGCTCCGGCGCTCACCGGATCGTGGCGCCCGCGGCAAGGTCTTCCGGCCGGCGTTGGAATACGTCGCTCCTATGAGTGCGATCGCTATACCTCGCGTCGTCCGGGCGCCGCGGGGTCCTGAAATCTCCTGCCGAGCCTGGCCGCAGGAAGCCGCGATGCGGATGCTCATGAACAACCTCGACCCCGAGGTGGCCGAGCGGCCGCAAGACTTGGTCGTGTACGGCGGTAACGGGCGCGCCGCGCGATCGTGGGAAGCCTTCGACGCGATCGTGCGCACCTTGCGCCGCTTGAAGAACGACGCAACGCTGATCGTGCAGAGCGGGAAGCCCGTTGCGGTGTTCCGGACGCACGCACGCGCGCCGCGGGTGCTCATCGCCAACGCCAACCTCGTGCCGAAGTGGGCCGACTACGCGATCTTTCGCGAACTGGAAGCACAGGGCTTGACGATGTTCGGGCAGATGACCGCGGGCTCGTGGATCTATATCGGCACGCAAGGCATCGTGCAAGGAACCTACGAGACCTTTGCCGAGCTAGCTCGCCAGCATTTCGGCGGATCGTTGCGCGGGCGCATCTGCCTGAGCGCCGGAGTCGGCGGGATGGGCGGTGCGCAGCCGCTTGCGATCACGATGAACGACGGCATCGCGCTGTTGGTCGACGTCGACCGCGCGCGCCTCGAGCGCCGGCGCGACTTGCGCTACTTGGATCGCGTCGCCGGATCACGCGAGGAAGCGCTGCAAGACGTCGAACGCGCGAAACGCGAGGGTTCCGCAATCTCGATCGGTTATGAAGGCAACGCAGCCGAAGAATTTCCCGCGCTCTATGCGCTCGGGTTGCGTCCGGACGCGGTGACCGACCAGACATCGGCGCACGACATGATCGACGGTTACGTGCCCGCGGGGCTGTCGCTCGAGCAGGGCGCGGAGCTACGCAAGCGCGCGCCGGAGGAGTACGAGCGCCGCGGGCTCGAGAGCGTCGCCAAACACGTCGAGGCGATGGTGAACTTCAAGGATGCGGGTGCCGTCGTCTTCGATTACGGCAACAACATTCGCGCGCAGGCGCAACGCGCCGGTTTCGCGCGCGCTTTCGAGTTCCCCGGCTTCGTCCCGGCCTTCATTCGGCCGCTGTTCTGCCGTGGTTCCGGACCGTTCCGCTTCGCGGCACTCTCAGGCGACCCGGCCGACATCGCGCGGCTCGACGACGAACTGCTTCGCCTCTTTCCGCAGGACGCATCGTTGCAGCGCTGGATCGCGCTCGCGCGCGAGCACATCGCGTTTCAAGGGTTGCCGGCTCGCATCTGCTGGCTCGGGTATGGCGACCGCGCGAAGGCGGGGCTCGCATTCAACGAGCTCGTACGCAGCGGTGCCGTGAAGGGGCCGATCGTCATCGGGCGGGATCATCTCGACACCGGCAGCGTCGCCTCGCCGTTTCGTGAAACGGAAAGCATGCGTGACGGCAGCGACGCGATCGCGGACTGGCCGATCCTCAACGCCATGCTGAACACGGCTGCGGGCGCGCACTGGGTGAGTTTTCATCACGGCGGCGGCGTGGGCATCGGCTACAGCCTGCACGCGGGAATGGTGGTCGTGGCCGACGGCTCCGATGACGCGCGCGAGCGCTTGGAGTGCGTGCTGACGACCGATTGCGGCTTGGGCGTCGTACGCCACGCCGACGCGGGCTACGATCTTGCGATCGAAACCGCCGACGCCAAAGGGATTGATTGGCGTCTTTAAATGCAACCCTCGCTCTTGTCATCCCGAGCGTAGCGAGCGCAAAGCGCGAGCGAAGTCGGAAACGCTACTAGCCAATGGCCGAATCGCTCTTTGTCCGAGCGCGCGAGATCATACCGTGCATGGGGCGCAATTCAGACGTTACGCAAGGAGGCGTAACGTTCGATGAACTCGGACTCATTCGAAACGGAGCGATACTGACCGAAGGCGATCGGATCGTCGCACTCGGGCCAGAAAAGGACATCGCTCGGAAGGTTCCACCCGACGCAGTGGAGCTGGATGTTCGTGACTGCGTCGTCGTCCCCGGATTCATCGACGCCCACAGCCATCCGCTATTCGCTGGCGATCGCGAGGCCGACTTCGACGCGCGAATCCGCGGCGAAAGCCCGCCACAAGGCATGCTCCACACCGTTCGGCTGACGCGGGAGGCTTTGCGTGATCCGGCCGAGTTCTACGAAGCTATCGTCGGTCCGCGGTTACGTATGATGCTTGCGCACGGAACGACGGCGCTCGAGGTAAAAACGGGCTACGCGTTGACGGTTGATGGCGAAATGGCATTGCTCGACCTTATCGCTGCTCATCGCAACGATCCGGACACGCCGCGTCTCGTTTCCACCTTTCTAGGCGCCCACATGGTGCCGCCCGAGTTCGATTCCGCCGACCACTATCTAGACGTACTCGTCGCCGACGCACTTCCGGAAGTTCGTGGGCACGGTGCCGCGTATGCGGACATCTTCTGCGAACCGGGATTCTTCACGGTCGAGCAGTCGCGACGCTACCTAATCGAAGCTAAGCGTCACGGGTTACTTGCTCGGATCCACGTCGATGAGATGTCACCTGGCGGCGGCGCCGTCATGGCTGCAAGTCTTGGCGTCGAAGCGATGGATCATTGCAACTTCCTCTCGCCGGCCCAAGCGCTCGACGTGGCGCACTCAACGATCGTCGTCAGCTGCCCGGCGACGATCGCCTTCCTGGAAATTCCGAAACGACCCCCAGCGCGTGAAATTCTCGATGTGGGCGGTGCCATTGCGTTGGCAAGTGATTTCAATCCGGGAACGTCGCCGTGTTTCAACCTGCAAACTGTAGCATATTACGGCCGAAAACTTCTTGGCCTAACGGCAGCGGAAGCGCTTTACGGTGTTACGCGTGCGGCTGCCCGGTCAACGCACGCTTCTTCCCAAGGCGGCTTGGGCGCGCTCTGGGCGGGCGACTGTTTTGCCGATTTCGTGGCGCTCGAGATGGACGACCCTCGCGAGTTCGGCTGGTACTTCGGCGGGAATATGGCGAAGCTCGTCGTCAAGGGTGGTGCCGTCGTCGGCGTGACAAGATAGATGGCTGAACTGATTCGGTGCGCGAGGGCGATCGCGGGCGGGGTCGCGCGCGAAGACTTCGCCTTCGTCGTGCGCGACGGCGAGATCGTCGACGCGGGCGACTTCAAAGCGATTCGGGAACGCCATCCGGAGGCGCCCTCCCGCGCCTTCCCGTCGGATCGGCTCGTCGTACCCGGTTTCATCAACGGCCATAGCCACGCATATCAGATTCTGTTGCGCGGTTGGGCCGACGATCTTCCCTTCGAGCGCTGGCGTGATGAGGCACTCTATCGCGTCGTTCCGCAGCTCGAGCCGGAAGACGTCTACTGGGTCTTCGTCGCGGCATTCTCGGAGATGCTCGCTGCCGGGATCACCACGGTCGCGGAGTTCTTCTACCTCAACGGACCGGGCAACGCGCATGCCGAGGCGGCGATTCGGGCCGCGGCGCACGCGCGTATTCGCCTGGTGTTCGCGCGGGCGTGGATGGATGCACCGCACGCGCCTGCGGTCTTTTGCGAAAGCGTCGGGGAGGCGCGGGAACGGACGCGCGAGCTTCGCGCCGCACATCCGGAAGCGAATATCTGCGTCGCGCCCCACTCGCTCCACGGCGCATCCGAAGCCATGTTACGCGCAGCCGGCGAGTTTGCAGAAGAGGAAGGCTGCGATCTGCACATCCACGTTGCGGAGGCTCGCTACGAAGTGGAACTCTCGGTCGCGCGGTTCGGTGTGCCGCCATTGCTCGCGCTCGACGCTCTCGGTGTTCTCGGCGCGCACACGGTGGCAATCCACGCGATCCACATTCGCGATGACGAGAAGGCGCTGCTGGCACAGCACGGAGTGCGCGTCATTCACAATCCGATGACGAACCTCTACTTGGGCGACGGCATCTGCGACGTCCTCGGATTGCAGGAGCGCGGCGTGCTCATGGGCCTCGGAACGGACGCAAACGTCAAGCCGTCCGCGATCGGCGAAATGCGTGCGGCCGCCTACCTGCAGAAGCTCGCGCGACTCGACGGCGGCGCCATGAGCGCCGGCGACGCCTTCGACTTGGCGACGGCGCAGGGCGCGCGAGCCCTTGGCGTTGCGGCCGGCGACCTCTTGCCGGGACACGCAGCGGACTTCCTCGTGCTGGACGTCTCGGGCATCGATCCGTGGTCCCCCTGGTGCAATGCCGTGGTCTATCGCGGCGAGGACCGCTGGGTTCAGGCGGCCTTCGTCGGCGGGATTCGCGTCTACGCCGGCGAGCCGTCGCCCCTGGGACTCGAAGCCAGGCGAGAGACGGCGCGCATCGCGCGCCGGCTCGCTTGCGGTTAAAAGTGCGTGCAAGTGCTTGCACTCATTCAAGAGCCTATGGTATCTTCGCATGCGAGCACATCCATGACGAAAAACGCAAAGCACGCCCCCCGAAAGAAGCGGAACGCCGTCACGCTCGCGTTCCACCCGAACGATCCCAGTCTGCAGAAGACCGTGCTCGGGCACGTCGCGGCGGGGGCGTCCGAGGTCGTGCTGGAGCTCGACCACCTCGAGGCTCTCGACGTTCCCGCGCTGCGCGTCTTGATCGCCCTGCTGCGCCGAACGCGTGAGGCGGGCGGAACGCTCGCCCTGCGAACGGCGAAGCCGCACATCCGGCGGACCCTCGCGGTCACCGCACTCGACCGGCTCTTTGCCGTTCGTTCGTCCGCCGAGGCTGCCGCGTGAAGCGCACGCTCCTCGCCTCGATCGTCCTCGCCGCGATCGCGGTTCCGGTTGCGGCATCGGCGCCGCCGAATCTCCGCGACGCGCACGCGGTCATCGGGCGCATGCTTTCGAGCAATCCGACGCTCGTGTCGTATCGCGCCCGCGTGCACATAGCCTTGCATATGTTGAACTTCCCGTTCCTCAGCCCGCAGTTGGACGGAACCACCTACTACAAGCGTCCGGGGTCTTACGAGGTCGTCTTCGATCGCGTACCGTTCTACATGAAAGGCTTTTCGCGGCTCTTCGAGGACGCCGGCGACGCCGCCACGTGGGAGCGAGATCAAGACGTCGTCCTCCTCGGAACGCAGGAAGAAGAAGGGCGGCGGCTCTTGGTCTTGCGGATGACGAAGAAGATTCACAGCGACGTCCTCGATTACACCGATGCGTTCATCGATGCGCGGACCTATCAGTTGGTCCGCATGGAGTGGCATTACCATAGCGGTGGAACGATCGTCATCACGCAGGCATATCGCGAGCAGAGTGGTTACTTGGTACCGTCGGAGCAGCACGCCGCCATCGACATCCCGCACGTGCGCGCCGTCGGCGATGCGACCTACGGCAGCTATCAGGTGAACGTTGCCGTGAGCGAGGCGATCTTCAGCCGGTGATCGCGCACAAGACAGCCTCTGCCGAAGAGACGCGCGAACGCATCCTGAGCGCCGCTCGAGAGGTGATCGCGCGCAAGGGTAAACGCGGCGCGACGACTCGCGAGATCGCCGAAGTCGCGGGGGTCAACGAAGCGACGCTCTTTCGGCATTTCGGCAGCAAGGACGCGCTCATCATCGAGGTCGCGAAGCACTTCTGCGGCGTCATTGCGCTGCGCGGCGTCGCAGCGCAACTCCGGGGGCCGCTGATCGACGACCTTCTCGCCATCGGGCGCGTCATGCTCGCGGGCATGGAATCGCAGCAGGACATGATTCGCTGGTCGCTCGTCGAGATCGAGTACGAGAAGGACGTCTTCGCATCGACCGCGTGGCGGCCGCAGCTCGCGATCCACGGCATCGTCGTCGAGGTCCTGGAGCGGTATACGGCCTCGGGAGAACTCCGAGGCGACCCGAAGCAACTCGCGAGGCTCTTCATGGGTCTGATCTTCATGCACGTGCTGGCGCGCCACAAATTCCCGGATAGCGACTTCAACGGCGACGCGGAGAGCGCGCTCCTTTACTATGTTGACGTCTTCTTGAACGGGGTAAGGAACCAGGGTTGAGCACCGAGACACAGGAGAAACAGCAGGCGCCGGGGCCGGATGGCGCAGTCGCCCCTGCGATCGTTCGGCGGGCGGCCGAAGAGTTGAGAAGCAAGCCGCGTCGCCGGCTTTTCGTGATCCTCGGCGCCGTGCTCGTTCTCGCGCTGGTGCTGATCCTCGGAGTCCCGTGGCTGCAATACATGCTCTCGCACCAAGGGACCGACGATGCCTACGTCGATGCCAACATCGTTCAAATAACGAGCAAAATCCCGGAGCGCATCCGGCAGATTTTGGTCGACACCAACGCCCCGGTGCGGCAAGGCCAACTGCTCATCGTGCTGGACGATCGTGACGAGCTGGCCAGGGTGCAGCAGGCGCAGGCGCAGTACGATCTCGCCCTCGCGAACCAGCGCACCACCGTCGAACAGGGACTAGGCGGCGTGACGCAGGCGCAGGGCGGCATCGCGCAGGCCGGCGCGCAAGTCGGCGTCGCGATTTCGAATCTTCCGGGCGCGGAGCAGGCGTATGCGAAGGCTGCGGCCGATCTTGCGCGCACACAATCGCTCGTCTCGACCGGTGATGAGCCGGTGGAGCAACTCGATGCGGCGCGCGCTGCGGCTGCGGCGGCGGCGTCGCAGTTGCACGCGGCGCAGAATCAGGTTGCGAGCGCGCAGGCGGCGCAGGAGGCCGCGCAGGGCGGCGCGACGGAGGCGCAGGGAAAACTCGCGCAGGCGAGCGATCCGAGCCAAGTGGCCGAGGCGCAAGCCCAACTCGAGCTCGCGCAGCGCAACGTCGTGTACACGCGGATCCACTCGCCGATCGACGGCTATGTCGGAGAGAGGGATGCGGAGATCGGACAGACCATCTCCGCCGGCATGAAGCTGTTGACGGTGATTCCCGTGCGAGGCATTTTCATCACCGCCAACTACAAGGAGACACAGATGGGGAACATCCGCGTCGGCGAGACGGTCGACATCAAGGTCGATGCCTATCGCGGGGTGACCTTTCACGGGCACGTGACGTCGATCAACCCGGCGTCCGAGAATACGTACGCGCTCGTTCCCTCGCAGAACGCGAGCGGTAACTTCGTGAAGGTAACGCAGCGCGTCCCGGTGCGCATCTCCATCGACGACGCTCGCTCGGACATGCCCCTGCGTCCGGGAATGAGCGTCGAGACGTACATCGCGGTCCACTGACGCGATGAGCGCGCGTAGGGTTTCCGCGACCGCAGCGCTGATCGCGCTCCTCCTTGCCGCGTTGCCATTCGGCGCGTTCGCGCAATCGCACGAATCGCTGCCGAGCCGAGCGACGATCCCGTCGCCCCCGCCGCAGCCCAGGCTCCCGGTCGTGCCGAGTATCGCGCCGGGGTACCAAGCGCCGAACGTCCGGCCCGGAGTACCTCGCGTCGTCGGCGTCACCGCTCAACCGTTCGTGGGACTTTCGCTCTCCGATGCGATCGGCATGGCCCTGCTGAAGAATCCGGATCTCGCGGTCGCTGCCGGAAACCGGCGCATCGCGTTCTACGGGATCGAAGCGGCGCGAGGTGCGTTCGACGTTCGCTTGCAGGTGCAGCCCGCGTTCGATCACTCGATTTTGCCGCCGCAGAGTCCGTTTGCCGCGGGGCCGCGCTATGGGCCGATCGCGCAAAACGATCAATCGCTCTCGGGAGGCGTCTCCGGCATCCTTCCCAACGGCGAGCAATACAGCGTGAACGTCACGCAGGCGCGCACGGCGAACAACCAAGTCATCAACCTCATCAACCCGTACTACCCGAGCGCTCTCTCGTTTACGCTGACGCAGCCGTTGCTGCGCAACGCCGGAATGAACGCACCTAAACGCGACCTTCGGCTCGCGGTGATCAACGCGAATCAGTCGCTGCAGCAGACCCTTGCGGCCGTCTCGATGAGCATCGAGCAGGTCGAAGACGCCTATTGGGACCTTGCGGCGGCGTGGCGTAACGTCGCGATCCAGGAAGAGGCGCTCCGCGAGGCCGTTGCCCAACAACGCAGCAACATTCGTCTCGCGCGGCACGGCGCCGGCGCCCCGGTCGACGCGGTCGAATCCGGCGCGCAGGTCGCGGCTTTCGAAGACGACGTTTATTCCGCGCTTGCGAACGTCGCGCTGCTGCAGAATCAACTCAAAGGCGAGATCGCCGGGAATCCCGGCGACCCCATTTGGGAGGCGAACCTCGTCCCGACCTCCCCGGTCTTGCGAATGCCTCCGGTTCCGAGTTTTGCGCAGCTCGTTCAGACGGCGATGCAGAACCGTCCGGAGATTCGGCAAAGCCTCGATGTGCAACTCCAGGCCGACGTGGATGTCGCGTACGCACGCAACCAAACGCTTCCGCAAGTCGACCTGAAGCTTGGTTTCACGAGCAACGGATACGCGGGTGAGTTGGTGCCGCTGACGCCGAGCAATCCGCTGTACGGGTTCATTTGTCCGACGACGCCGTGCCCGTTCAGCGTGCCGCCGGTGCTCGTCGGCGGTCTAGGGCAATCGGATGCTACGCTCCTGGCAGGCCGGTATCCGTATTTCTCGGCGGCGGTCGTCTTCTCGACGCCGCTCGGCAACCATACCGCGCGCGCGCAGCTCGCGCAGGCCCAGGAGCAGCAGCGGAACGCGCAGATCCAGCTCGATGCCGTCGAGCAACGCATCGGTTACGAGGCGCGCAACGCATTGCAGAGCTATGAAGCGGCGCTCGCACAGTTGGCCGCGGCTCGCGCGGCCCGGCAAGCCAGCGAGGTCGTCTACGCGAGCGAGCTGCGCAAGTTCCATAACGGCACGTCCACGACGTTCTTGGTGCTGCAGCGAGAGGTACAGTTGGCGCAAAACCGCGGGCGGGAACTGCAAGCGCAGACGTCGCTCAACAAAGCCATCGTCGAGTTGCAACGAGTCAGCGGCGCGATTCTGAGCATGAACGGCGTCAACCTCGAGACGCTCGGCTCGCAAGCATCTCGCTAACCGGTAATCCGGAGGAGCGCAACCGCGGGCCCGGGAAGGCCGGCCGATGATGCGCATGCTCCTTCGCTCGACCCTCGCTAGTATCGCCTTCGCGGCGCTCTTCCCGAGTGCCGCTTCCGCAAGACCGTGCCGGGTCGTGGGGCAGAGCGCCCCCGCATATGCCGCGATTGACCGGGCGGTCACGGCCTTTATGCAGGCGCAAAACGTGCACAACTCCGAGCTGGCGATCTCCAAACACGGCCGCCTCGTCTTCTCCCATGCCTACTCCTGCGGCAGCTACCAGGGTTCGCCAACGGCGACGACTACGGTCTTTAGGCTCGCGAGCAATAGCAAAGCCTGGACCAGCGCCGCGATCGACCAGTTGATAGGACGCGGCGTCATCTCGCGCTCCATGAGGGCGTTTCAATACCTGGGAATCATGCGGCCGTTGCCGCTCGGCGCAACCGTCGATCCGCGAGTCTACTCGATTACCGTCGGGGATCTGATCGCGCACAAATCCGGGTGGGACGATCGCATTGCGCCACACTGGGATCCCACGCACGCCATGCGGCACATCGCACTCGCGCTGCACCTGTCGCATCAGATCGATCGGACGCAGATGGTGCGCTACCAGCTGGGGCAGCCGTTGCAGGAAGCGCCGGGAGCACACTACGCATATTGCAACTTCTGTTATGTCGTGCTGGGGATGATCGTGGCGAAGGCGTCGGGGATGTCGTATGAGGGTTACGTTACGCAGGACGTCGCGGCACCGATCGGCGTCCACGACCTGGTCGTCTCGCCGACGCTGGAGCCGCGTCTCTCAAATGAGGTCGCGCACTACTACTCGCCCTACATCGGATTGAGTGCCGTATACCCGCTCTCCGGCATGCATTTTCCCCAGCCGAACGGCGGCGACGGCCTCATTCGCGAGGTCGGCGCGCCGGCGGGCGGGCTTGCAACGTCAGCCGCATCGATGATCAAACTCATGTACCATTACGCCATCTGGGGCGTCGGCCCGCCCGCTCCCGGGTGGGCACGAGAAGGCAGCGACGCGGGCACGAACACCTGGGCACAGCAGCGCACCGACGGCAAGAACTGGGCGTTCCTCGTCAACACGCGCAACTACACGACGAGCAACGCCTTCGGCGACTTCACGAGACAGGTCAATCGGCTGCTGAACCATCTGCCGTAGGAGGTCGGAGTTCTAGGGCAGCTGCGTCGACGAACCACAGCAATCTCCCGTTGGTCGGTTTGACGATTTGCGCGGGGAAGCGTACGGGGTCGTGAGGGCCCTCGCGCGCGGCTTTGAGGGCGGCGGCTTTCTCCTTACCCGATACGCCGAAGACGACTTCGCGAGCGCCGTTGATCACTCGGGGCGTTACCGTGAGCCGCCACGCGTTCATCGACGCCGGATGGACGGCGCGCACGAGCGCATCGTCGTCGGTCAGCGGATCCTCTCCGGGGAAAAGAGAGGCGGTGTGGGCGTCGGTACCGAGGCCCAGCATCACGAAGTCCAGATGCGGCGCTTCACCGAGCGTGTCGCGGAGGACGCGTGCATACTCGAGCGCTGCCTGCTCCGGAGCGATCTCGCCGCGCATGCGGTGAATCTGCGCGCGCGGGATGGGGACCTCGTCGAGCAATGCTGCCTTGGCCATGCCGTAGTTCGACTGCGGATCCTCCGGCGGTACACACCGTTCATCGCCGAAGTAAACGTGCACCGCCTTCCAGGCAACGCTCGATCGGCGCGGTTCCCGGGCGAGCAGCGCGTAGGCATCGCGCGGGGTGTTGCCTCCGGCAAGCGCGACGGTGAACGCGTCACGCGCCGCGATTGCGTCGCGCGCACAAGAGACGAAGGCGTCGGCAAGACGTTGGGTGAGCTCGCTCATGCCTGCGCGAGCAGTTGCCCCGCTACGGCGAGCGCTTCGCAAAAGACCGGGTCGAGTTGGTCGTGAAGGATCGCCCGTTCCAGCAACGAGGCGATGTCGACGTCGTGCAGCGGTGCGACGCGCGTGGGGCGTTGCTTCGCTCCGGTGACCTCGAGATTCACGGCGATGCCGTCGCCGTCGCACAGCGCGGCCTGGAAGCGTGTCGCGCGCGAATCGAGCGTGATCCGGCGTACGCGGCGCGGTGCGCCGTCGCGCACGATTTCATACGCGATGGTGCGCGCGCCGCGGCGAGGGCGGAAGGTGTGGTCGCCGGCGGGCTCCCAACTCAAGCGGCTGGCGAGCCATCCGAGCAGGTAGTAACCCTCAGCGTCGGATCCGCACGCGATCGCCACCTTGTTCAAGTCGAAGAGATCTTCGACGAATGCGCGCTCGTCGAAGAAGTCGGCGACAACCTCCTGCCACGGCGCGAGGCGCAAGTAGGCGAGATCGTGGATCGAGACGTTCTCCGGGTCCTTCTCACGAAAGGCGACGAGGTCTTTTAGCGCCGAGGCATCGTCGCATGCGCGCGAACTGTCGAGAAGAATCGTGCGCATCTCCGGCGCGAGCGCGACGAAGCGAGCATCGCTGGTGGTTCGCTCGGAGACCCAGAGCAGAATGCGCGGCACGCCGGCCGGCAGCAGGCTCGCCGCAAGCGCCTGCACATGCTCGGGAGAGCTCCCCTGTACGCCAACCTCGACCCAATCCTCGCTTCGCTCGGGCGCTTCTTCGGATTTGGCTGCGTTGAGGACCACGACGCACGATGCGTGCCGCGAGGCGAGGATGCGCGCCCGCTCGCGAGCCCAATCGGCGAGCCGATCCTCCTCGACGAAGACGAGCAATGCCATCGTCGCGATGCGAACGTTGACGCTCACAATCGGCGCCAGTCGGAAAAGAACCGAAATGCGGATTCGGGGCCTTGGCTGCCCGCCGGATAGTTCGGGAACGAAAAGTCCTTGGTGTTCTGCCAGACGTCGAGGACCGGCGTGATGATCTCCCACGCGAGCTCGACGGCATCCCAACGCGTGAAGAGCGTCTGGTCGCCGCGCATGGCGTCTGCGAGCAATCGTTCGTACGCGGGCGGCGAATGGAAACCGAAGCCCGTGCCGTAGTTGAAATCCATGAAGACGCTGCGGATGTGGCTCTTCGGCCCCGGCACCTTCGCCTCGAAGCGCAATGCGACGCCCTCGTCCGGCTCGATCTTGATGACGAGCACGTTGGGCTCGATCGCATCCGTCGATTCGCCGTAGAGACGATGCGGAATCGGCTTGAAGGTGACGGCGATCTCGGAGGTCTTGCGTGCGAGGCGTTTGCC
This sequence comes from Candidatus Tyrphobacter sp., assembly GCA_036567865.1. Taxonomy (GTDB): domain Bacteria; phylum Vulcanimicrobiota; class Vulcanimicrobiia; order Vulcanimicrobiales; family Vulcanimicrobiaceae; genus Tyrphobacter. The sequence continues at coordinate 20,114 of DATCTQ010000029.1, forward strand.
CGAACGCACGTAGAACGGTACGCCGGCCCAGCGCCAATTGTCGATGCCGATGCGCGCTGCGGCGAACGTTTCGGTGTTCGATTCCGGCGCGACGTCGGGTTCCTGACGGTACCCCGGGACCTTTTGTCCGTCGACGCTGCCGGCGCCGTATTGACCGCGCGCCGACATCGACATCACGTCCTCGTGACGCGGGGGCGAGATGGCCGAGAAAACCTTGAACTTCTCGTTGCGGATGGCATCCGCACCGGAGCTGACGGGCGGCTCCATCGCGACCAGCGCCAGCAGGTTGAGCACGTGGTTTTGAATCATGTCCCGCAGGGCGCCGGCGGTTTCATAGTAGTCACCGCGCTCCTCGATGCCGATCGATTCCGCCGATGTGATCTGCACCGACTGCACGTAGTTGCGGTTCCAGATCGGTTCGAAGATCGTGTTCGCAAAGCGCAGCGCCATGATATCCTGCACCGGTTCTTTACCGAGGTAGTGGTCGATACGGTAGACGTCGTGCTCGCCGAAGAGCTTCTGCACGATCGTCTGCAGCGCGCGTGCCGAGGCGAGATCGGTACCGAACGGCTTCTCGATGACGATACGCGTCCAGCCCTGCTCGTTGTTTCGGGGATCGAGGTTGGCCCGGCGCAGCAACTCGATGATCCCGGGGAAGACCGAGGGCGGCGTCGCGAGGTAGAAGAGGCGGTTGCCGCCGGTTCCGAAGCGCTTGTCGTTATCCTCCAGACGCTTGCGAAGGTCCTGGAAGTGCGCGGTCTGCTTGAAGTCTGCCGTGATATAGCTCAGGCATTGCGCGAAATCGTTCCACAACTCACGCTGCGGCTTGGAATCCTCCGGCGCGAACGCTTCGAGCTGCTCGCGGCAGTAATCGCGGAACTGCTCGTCGGTGTATTTCGTTCGAGCGAAGCCGATCAGCGCGAATCCGGTCGGCAGAATGCCGCGGAGGCGCAACGCCCAGATGGCGGGCAGCAGCATGCGCTTGAAGAGATCGCCGCTTGCGCCGAAGAGGACGACGCTGCACGGATCGGCGATGCGGTCGCTCTCAATGCCCGCGCGCAGCGGATTCGGCGCGGCCAGCGTCTCAACCATGCGTTTCATTCTTCACGGCATGGCCGCCGAACTGATTTCGCAATGCTGCGATGACCTTCGCGCTGAAGGACTCGTCTTGGCGCGAGGCGAGCCGCGCGAGCAGCGAGAGCGTGATCACCGGCGCCGGCACGTTTTCGTCGATGGCGGCCTGGACCGTCCAGCGTCCCTCGCCCGTGTCGTCGACGTAGCCCGCGATCTTTTCGAGTTTGGGGTCTTGCGCGAAGGCGCGCACGGCGAGATCGAGCAGCCAGGAGCGCACGACGCTGCCGTGTCGCCAGAGTTCGGCGAGCTCCTTCAAGTCGTAGTCGAACGGCGACCGCTTCAATATCTCAAATCCCTCACCGTAGGCTTGGAGCATCCCGTACTCGACGCCATTGTGCACCATCTTCGAAAAATGCCCGGATCCCGGCGCGCCGACGTGCGCGAAGCCGCCTTCGGGCGCGAGGGTCTTGAAGATCGGTTCGCAGTGCTTTACCGCATCGGTATCGCCGCCGACCATCAGGCAGTAGCCCTCCTCCAATCCCCAGACGCCGCCGCTGGTTCCCGCGTCGATCAACGAGACGCCGTGCTTCTTGCAGCGCTCGTAGGCGCGCAAGCCCTCTTGGTAGTTGGTGTTGCCGCCGTCGATGACGATGTCGCCGGCTTGGAGTTCGCGCGCGAGCCGATCGATCGTATCGTCGGTCGGCGCGCCGGCCGGCACCATCACCCAAACGATGCGCGGCCTTTGTTCGATCTTTGCGACCAGATCGTCGAGGCCTTTGGAACCGACGGCGCCGCCTGAGACGGCTTGTTGAACAGACTTCTCCGTGCGTGCGTACACCACGACCTGGTGCCCGCCGCGCAACAGGCGCGTGACCATGTTGCCGCCCATGCGGCCGAGGCCGACCATTCCAAGCTGCATCAACGTCTCCTAAGACTCGTGACTACGTGCGCATCGCGAGCGCGTCGTCGATCGCGGCGCTCAAAGCGCGCAGGCCATCCTCGATGCGGCCTTTCACATGAATCCGCACGCCACGGCGCCGGCGCTGGTCGAGCGACTGCCAATCGCCGAGCGCCTGGGCGGCGAGGAGCGTGCGAAAGCCGACGCTCATCCCCGGGATCGCGGGATCGTCGGCTTCGTCGGCGGTGATCTGCAGGATGACGACGCTCGGCGGCCCGCCTTTGTGGAGTTGTCCGGTCGAGTGCAGGAAGCGTGGTCCAAATCCGATCGTCGTGGCAACGCGTTGCGCGTTGCGGATTCGCAGCCGCATCTCGTCGAGAAGTATCGTGTGGCGCTCGTTGCGGGCGATGTAGGCGGTGATTGCCACATAATCGCCCGGCTTCACGCCCGCGAGGACGTCACCCAAACCGCCGGCGTCGCGGCTTCCGGAAAGAAACGTCAAATCGAAATCTCCATTCGCGACCGCGGGCTTTGGTTCGTCGATGCGCCCGGTGCGCGCATATTGCTCCAGCAACGCCTTGGTGTGATCTTTCGATTCTTGCACGTTCGGTTGGTCGAAGGCGTCGATCTGGAGGATCGCTCCCACCGCTGCGACCGCGACCTCCCAAAGATAGAACTGCTCGCCGAGGTCGTACGGGTCGTTCATCGCGAGGCGAACGACCGGGTTTCCCGCCGCTTCGAGCGCGCGTAGGCGTTCCTGCGTCGGGGGATCGGGGTTCGGCAGGCTCTCGCCGACGTAGACGAAGAGCCGATCGTCGCCGTAATCCTGCGGCGATCCGAGCGCCTCGCCTTCAATCGGAACGATGCCTTTGCCGAGCTTCCCGGTCGATTCTGCGATCAGTTGCTCGGCCCACGCGCCGAAGGCGCGGACCGCCGGATGAGTGACGATCGTGAGCTTGTCCCGGCCGTTTCTCGAGAGTCCGCCGATGACCGCGCCAAAGCGAACGCCCGGCGCGTCCTTGGGATCGATCGTCTTGTCGTTCGCGTGCATCGTGCCCAGGCTGCGATCGAGCAACCGGGTGACGTCGTAGCCGGCGATCGCGGCCGGTGCCATGCCGAAGGGCGAGAGCGCCGAATAGCGTCCGCCGATGTTCGGGTCGCCTTGGAAGGACCTGCGGAAGCGGTTCGTGTGCGCCTCCTCGAGCAAGGGCGTTCCGGGATCGGTGATGGCAATGAAGTGCTTGCCGGCGTTGTCCGCACCGACGGCCTTCGCGACCTTCGCATGGAAGTATGCGTAGAAAGCGTTCGGTTCGGTCGTGATTCCGCTCTTGCTCGAAATGATGAAGAGCGTACGCGGAAGGTCGATCGACGATTCCAACTCGGCGATCTGCTGTGGATCGGTCGAGTCGAGAACGAGGAGTTGCGGAAAGGGCTCGATCTTTCCGAAGGTTCGCGAGAGGATGTCGGGCGCGAGCGAACTGCCGCCCATACCGCAAACGACGGCGAAGTCGAAGGCGGGGCGAAGTTCGTCGGCGCACGAGTGCAAATCCGCCGCGTTTTCGAGCGAATGCTGCGGTACATCGAGCCAGCCCAATGCGTGCGTGATGGTCGACGCGGCCGCCTGATCGCTCGTCCAAAGCGTGGGGTCCTTCGCCCACATGCGCTTGAGGAAATCTTTCGATGCTAACTCTTCGAGCGCCGCGTCGTACGCCGCGCGAGCGCTGCTTAGCGACATCGTCATGCGCTCCGAACCCGAGGCGAGTTGCTTCTGTTTATAGACGATCGCCCCGAGCAGCGCGGCGTAGGAGTTGGAAAACGCGGAAACGCCCTCGACTTGAAGCATGCGCGTGACGTCGAACATCGAGATATTCGCATCGGCGAGCGCACGAAACGCGGCGCGCGCCTCGTCGACGCCCTGCTCGACGGTGTCCGGCACGATCTTGCCGTGATCGAGCAGTGCCTGCAGCGTGTTCGGGGGCATGGTGTTCACGGTCTCGGGCCCGACGACGCTCTCGACGTACATGAGGTCGGGATAGCTCGGGTTCTTCGTCGAGGTCGACGCCCAGAGCGGTCGTTGGACCGCCGCGCCCGCCTCACGGCATTTCTCGAACGCGGCACCGTGGAAGATCTCTCGAAACTTCTCGTAGGTGAGCTTCAAGCCTGCGATTCCCGCTTTGCCGAGCAGCGGCTCCAGGTTTCGCTCGCCTTTGTCGATGCGCGGTTGAAGTAGTTTGTCGACCGCCGTATCGATGCGGCTGACGAAGACGGAGTTGACGGAGTTGATGCCGTCGACAGAGAGGCCGTCGGCGATGCGGCGCTCGAGCCCGCGAATGTATGCACGCGCCGTCTTTTCGTACATGTCGATCGAGAATATCAAGGTGACGTTGATGTTCAGACCCGCATAGATCGCCTCTTCGATCGCGGGGACGCCCTCGTTCGTCCCGGGGATCTTCACCATGAGGTTCGGGCGCCCGACGCGCGCCCAGAGATCCTTGGCCATCGCAATCGTGCCCGTCGCGTCGTGCGCGAGCAGCGGTGAGACCTCGAGGCTGACGAAGCCGTCGCGTCCGCCCTGCGCCATAAAAACCGGAGCAAAGGCGTCGCACGCATTTTGAATGTCTTCGATCGCAAGATCCCAGAAGAGCGCGTCGGCATTCTTCTCGCTGCCGATCAGCTTGCGCAGCCCATCGTCGTAATCGCTGCCGGTGCCGATGGCCTTCTCGAAGATCGTCGGATTGCTCGTCATCCCGCGTAGGCCGGAGTCGATCAGCCGTTTCAGTTCGCCGGAGGCGAACATGCTGCGGCGTAGGTTGTCGAGCCAAACGCTCTGCCCTGAGTCGGCGAGTTGTTGCACCTGGTTCTTCAAGCAGTGGTCCTTTCGCGTGCGAAACGCTCGAGTGCGATTTTCGCGACGTTCTCGGGAGTGAAGCCGAACGCTTTTGCGATCTCGGCTGCGGGCGCGGAGAGCCCAAAGCGATCGATGCCGAAGGCGTAACCGCGATCGCCGACGTAGCGCTCCCAGCCGAGGGTCGCCGCCGCCTCGAGCGACATGCGCGCGTGCACGTCGGGCGGAAGCACGCTTTCCTTGTAAGAATCCGGTTGGCGCTCGAAGAGTTCCCACGACGGCATCGAGACCACGCGAGTACGCAGTGCGTGCGCTTCGACGAGTTTCTTGGCCTCGAGCGCGAGCGCGACCTCGGAACCGGTCGCGATGAGGATCAGGTCGGGCGTGCCTTCGCAATCGGAGAGTACGTATGCGCCACGCGCGACCGGCGCCTCGCGTGCGCCGAGGAACGGCAACTTCTGGCGCGTCAGGACGAGTACCCACGGCCCGTCCTTCGGCTGCACGCAGAGCTTCCACGCTTCGGCGACCTCGACGGCGTCAGCCGGCCGCACCACCGTGACGTTCGGCGTCGCGCGGAGATGCGCGAGATGCTCGATCGGTTCGTGCGTCGGTCCGTCTTCGCCCAAGAAAACCGAATCGTGCGTGAAGACGTAGATGACGTGGAGATTCGTCAGTGCCGCAAGGCGCAGCGACGGCTTGAGGTAGTCGAGGAAATTGAAGAAGGTTGCGCAGAACGGCATCACGCCGCCGTGCGCGGCGAGGCCGTTCGAAATCGCCGCCATCGCGTGCTCCCGCACGCCGTAGTGCACGTTGCGTCCCGCATAAGCGTCCGGCTGAAAGTCGCCGAAACCCCTCAAATAGGTTTTCGTCGACGGGTCGAGATCGGCCGAGCCGCCGAAAAGTTCCGGCAACGTATTTGCGATCGCGTTCATCACCGCGCCCCCGGAATCGCGCGTCGCAACCGCGCCGTTTTCGGGCGTAAACGTGGGCCACGGCAGATTCGGGGGCAGTTCCTTGCGCTCGATACGCTCGAACTGCGCCGCGAGATCGGGGAAGGCGCTCTTCCATGCAGCGTATGCCGTCTGCCATTGCGCGCGCAACTCGCCGCCTTTTCTCCCAATCTGGCGGAAGAGCGTCAGCGCTTCCTCGGGTACGAGAAAGGCGGGCTCGACCGGCCAGCCGAGGTTTTCCTTCGTCTTTTTGACGTTGTCGGGGCCGAGCGGCTCGCCGTGCGCGCCGAAGGAGTCCTGCTTCGGCGAGCCGTAGCCGAGGTGCGTACGAATCAGGATGAACGAAGGCCGATCGGGAACGTTCTGCGCGACCGTCAGCGCTTCATCGATTGCCTCGACATCGTTGCCGTGCGCGATATCGACGAACTGCGTGTGCCATCCGCACGCGTCGAAGCGCGCGATCTGATCGTCGGTGAAGGTGATGTCGGTCGGCCCTGCGAGCGAGGTTTGGTTTGCATCGTAAAGCACCGTCAACTTGCCGAGCTTCAAATGGCCTGCGACGGAGATCGCTTCCTGACTGACCCCCTCCATCAAGTCGCCGTCGCTTGCGAGGCAGTAGGTGCGATGGTCGACGATTTCGCGCGCAGGGCGGTTGTAGACCGCTGCGAGATGCGCCTCGGCCATTGCCAAGCCGACGGCGTTACCGATGCCCTGGCCGAGCGGGCCGGTCGTCACCTCGACGCCGGGCGTGTGCGTCGCCTCGGGATGCCCCGGCGTCTTGCTGTGCAGTTGGCGAAACGCTTTGAGATCGTCGAGCGTGACGTCGTAGCCGGTCAGATAGAGCAGCGCGTAGAGCAGCATCGAGCCGTGGCCGGCCGAAAGCACGAAGCGATCCCGGTTCGGCCACGTCGGCTCTTTCGGATCGAAGCGCAGCTTGCGCGACCAGAGCGCGTAGGTGAAGGCCGCGGCGCCGAGCGGGAGGCCCGGATGCCCGGAGTTGGCCTTCTGCACGGCGTCGACCGCAAGAAAGCGAACGGTATTGATGCATAGCTCGTCAGCCGGCGAGTTCGGCACGTCGATCTCCCTTCTACCCGCGCCTCGCATTGACTACGCTTCCGGCGTAGGGGCTTCCCGTTCGGCAGCGTAGCAGGCGCATGATGGAGAGGCGCGATCTGCAGGCTGCAATCGAGGCGTTGGCCGGGGCGGAGGACGTCCGCGGGGATGCAGGTGCCGCGATCGACGAGGTCGTCGCGGCGCTCGACGAGGGGAGGCTGCGCGCCGCGGAGCCCGGACCGAGTGGCGAATGGATCGTGAACGCCTGGGTCAAGCAGGCGATTCTGCTGTATTTTCGGCGTCGGGAGGTGGAATGGATCGGCGAGCGCGGCCACGGGCTCGCGTTCTACGACAAGCTTCCGTTGAAGACGAACTTCGATCGCCTCGGCGCGCGTTGCGTCCCGCCCGGCGTCGCGCGCTACGGCAGCTATCTTGGGCGGGGTGCCATTTTGATGCCGGGTTACGTGAACATCGGCGCATACGTCGACGATGGCACCATGGTCGACACGTGGGCGACGGTCGGCTCGTGCGCGCAGATCGGGAAGGACGTGCACCTCGCGGGCGGCGTCGGCATCGGCGGCGTGCTCGAGCCGCCGCAGGCCTCGCCGGTGATCGTCGAGGACGGCGCCTTCGTCGGCTCGCGCTGTGTCGTCGTCGAGGGCGTGCGCGTCGAAAGCGAGGCGGTGCTGGGCGCGGGCGTCGTGCTGACCGCATCGACGCCGATCGTCGACGTACGCCGCGAGCGCGCCGAAATCACCAAGGGATGTGTGCCCGCGCGCGCGGTCGTCATTCCGGGAACGATGCCGAAGCGATTTCCGGCCGGCGAGTACGGTACGACCTGCGCGTTGATCGTCGGAACCCGCAGCGAGTCAACGGACCGCAAGGTTTCCCTGGAGCGCGCGCTTCGTGACTACGACGTCGCAGTATGAACCCCCGCGTCGGCGCGATTTCGACCTCCCTCATCAGACAGGTGGCATCGCGTAAGCGTCCGACCTCGATCGACTTGGGTTTGGGCGAGCCTTCGCTCATGCCCAACATCGCGCACTTCGAGGCGGCAATGTTGTACGTGCGCGAACGCGGCACTCGCTACACGGCCAATGCCGGCGATCCGGAACTGCGCGATGCGATCGCGCGGCACTACGCCTATCCAGGGCTGGAGCGAGCGGAGAACGTCTGCGTGACCGTCGGATCGCAGGAGGCGATGTACGCGACGCTCCTGACGCTGTTCGACGCGGCGAACGACGAACTCCTGATCGTCGAGCCGGCTTTTCCGTCGTATGCGAAGATGGCGGCATTGCACGGCGTCGCGGCGCGCGGCGTCGCGATGAGCGAGGCGGAGGATTTCGCGATCGACGCGGATCGCATCGTGGATTCGATCGGCGAACGAACGCGGGCGATCGTGCTCTGCTCGCCGTGCAATCCCACCGGGCGCGCGATTTCTGCCGATCAAGCGGCATCGCTCGCGCGCGTGCTGGAGCGGCGTGGCGGAGCGGTCGCATTGATCCACGACGAAATCTACCGCGAGCAGCACTTCGGCGAGCGCGTCGACCTCGCGCGCCTCTACGCAAACACGATCGCCGTCAACTCGCTCTCGAAGAGCAATGCGCTCACCGGTCTGCGCTTGGGATGGATCCTTGCTCCCGAAGCATTCATCGTCCAGGCGATCAAGGTGCATGCGTGGCTTACCTCTTGCACCGACGTCTTTGCGCAGCACGTCGCGTTGCACGTCTTCGCGACGGCTGCGCTCGAGGAACACGGCGCATGGTATCGCGAGCGTCAACCACTGGTCGTGGCGGCGCTGCGTGAGAGCGGCCTGCGCTTCATCGCGCCGGATGGCGGATTCTACGCCTGCGTGCGGCTGCGGGACGGCATGGAGTCCCTTCCGGCGGCCTTGGCGCTCGCCGACGAGCGGGACGTAATCGCAATTCCCGGCATCGCGTTCGGGGCATGCTTCGAAGGATGGCTGCGTTTGAGCTGGGTCGCGCCCCTCGACGATTTCTGCGAAGGCCTCGCTAGAATCGCTGCATTCTGCTAGGGTCGCGGCGCCAAGAGCAGTAGGCTCGCGCCATAAACGACGAGGCCGATGAAAAATGCAGCGACGGTGAACGGCATGACGCGGCGCAAGCCGATGCCGGCGATCGCGAGCACCGGCAGGCACCAGAAGGGTTGGACCATGTTGGCGACCTGCTCGCCCATCGCGACGCCCATCGCGGTTGCCGCTTGTGACGCGTGCAGATGCGCCGCCGCGGGCACGGCAAACGGACCTTGCACCGCCCAATGGCCGCCGCCGCTCGGCACGAAGAGCGAGATGATCACGCTTGCGAGATAGCTGAAGAACGGCAGCGTCGCCGCGGAGGAGAAGGCGAGGAACCACGATGCGATGACGCCGGCGAGTCCGGTTGCCGTTATGATTCCCATGATGCCGCCGTAGAGCGGATATTGGATGATAAGCGGGCCGCTTACGCGCGCGGCGCGGTCGATCGCGTGAACGTAGGCAATCGGCCTCCAATGCAGCAGCAGTCCGAGCATCAAGAAGATGAAGATGACGCTATTGATGTCGAGTGCGAAGCCGCTCTTGCTCCACGTCGTCACCAGGTACCAGCCGCCGGCGGCGACGAGGACGAGGTTCAGAATCCATGCGCGCTCTAGAGCGCTCGCAAGCGTCCCACGCGCCGCTTCCCTCGTGTCATCCCGAGCGTAGATCTCATCGCTTTGCGATGAGGTCGAAGTCGAGGGGCCGCCTGGGACCGCATCCTTCGGTTCCATTGCGAGGAAGACGAAGGGCAACACGACCACGAGCACGACCACCGGAACGAGATTGAACGGCGTGAAGATCGTCTCGCGCAGCGAGAGCACGTGGCCGGTCAACTGTTGAACGATATTGAGGCTGCTCCCCGGCGTCGCCTGAGCGAGCGCGATCGAGCTGGAGAGGCCGCTCGCCCACACGATGAAGCCTGCGTACGCGGCTGCGACCAGCCACCCGAAGTCGATGCGAACCCGTCCGGCGATTTCCCGCGCGAGCAATCCCGCGACGACGAGCCCGAACCCCCAGTTGAGCCAGCACGCGACCGCGGAGACGAGGAAGGCGAGAACGACGGCTGCGCGCGGCGTTCGAGCGATCGAGGCGACGCGAGAGAGCAGCCTGCGTACCGGCACGCTCGAGGCGAGTGCGTAGCCCGTGACGAGGATCAGAATCATCTGTAGCGCAAAGGCGAGGATCGAGAATATCCCGCCGTACCATGCGCCGAGGATCTCGCTGGGAGCATGATGCGGCGCAAAAATAAAGGCCAGGACCGCGGCGATAAGTGTCAGGCCGACGGCGAAAACGTACGGATCGGGAATCGCGTGTTCGAAGACGCGAACGAAGAATCCCGCGACGCGATTCACGCCGCGTTCATCCTGCCAGCAAGAGCGACATCAATGGCTCCTTGATGTCGCGATGTCCGTGCAACACGCGGAGCACTTTTATATGACCTTCCAGCGGTTCATAGAAGATCAGATACGGCAGGACGGGATATGACCGGACCCGGCTCCCAAGCTCCGGTCTCGATCGTCCGGACTCCGGAAACTTCACGATTACTTCATAAATTGTCGCTTTAAGCCGCTGCTCGAAGGCGTCTGCTGCGCTAATCCCTGCGCCTTCGGCGTGGTGAAACCAGATATGCCATAGATCTTCCAAGGCTTCGTCCGAGTAAGACGGCTCAAGCACCATGCTTGACCTGTCGCGCTCTGAGCCACTCCCCACGACGCCGCTTCAGTTCCTGAAAAGCTTCGTCTTCCGTCAAGGTCTCACTTTCCATGCCCTCGCGAATCGCGTTGCGCAGCCATTCAAGCTTTTCGAGATCGGCCTGCATCATGAGGCGGAGGCCGTCACGCACGACCTCGCTGGCATGTGCGTACTCGCCCGAAGCAACCTTGTCGTCTACGAATTCCTCTAACTCACGCGGGAGGGAGATGTTCTTGGTGCCCATAGCTGCATTCTAGCAGCCTTGGCGTTTTTCGCCAAGACGCGCTGAGTTTCAGGCCTGAGGAAGCAGCTCGGCGGCGCGCACGACGAGGCCGGGAAAGGCACGGGGCACGATCGCATCATCGCCGCGCGCGGTGTGCGCGCGCGCGTAGCGGCCCTCGTACGGCTCCGTATAGATTTCGATCGCGTTGCTCGTCAAGTCGACGATCCAAACTTCGGCGATCCCCGCAGCGGCATACAACGGCAGCTTGATTTTGCGATCGAGCTCGAGCGATGAATCGGATATCTCAACCGGCAGCAAGACGTCATCCGGATTTGGGTGATTTCTTGCGTAGAGGTCGTCACGAGCCTTGAGGAGCGTCACGTCCGGTTCGGGTTCAGAGTCAGGCGGCAAACGCACCGGGTCCTGAACCCCGACCAAGACTCGACTACCCAAGGCCGTAGAGAAGAAACGGTTCACTTTCTTGACGCAGGCGGCATGACGCGACCCGATGGTCATCTTTTCGACGATCTCCCCGGCGAGCAGTTCCGCGCGATCGTCGGGGGTCAGGATGCCATGCTCGACCATCGCCTCGTACTCGCCGAGGCTGAACCGGTGATGCTGCACAGGTAGGGCCATGGAAACCCACTTCGACGCCGCGTTCATGCCATTCATTCACGCACGTGACTGCGGATGGCAAGAGGGGTTGCGCGCAATACCGGCGTAGCGGGCTCTACCCGGGTATCGCCCGACGGGGAGGGCTTTTGGCAGCATCCACGGCTCGATTCGGAGCACGGCGTGCACGGCGCCGCAGCGACGCGCCGAGCGCGCATGTCTCGCGCATCGGCTCGCTTCTTGTCAGGCTTCTGCGCGACGAGGTCCTGGATTACGCCACGTGCATCGACCGTTTCGGCATCTCGCGACGCGAATTCCAGCGAGATCTCCTGAAGATTCGCAAGATCGGAGAGGCGTTCGGCTTCACGGTTTCGCAAATTACCGGCGGCCGCGTATTCCTGCACACGGCGAATAAACGCGTCCAGAGACTGAGTGCGAAGCACCGCGAGGAGATGGCAACCGTCGGGCGCATCGCGTCGGCGCTTCGCGGGCCCGTCGAGCGCGAGATGCGCACGGCGATCGAAGACCTGCCCGGCAATGATTCGCGCGGCTTCCTGCATGTTCGCGAA
>DATCTQ010000030.1:0-23230 GCA_036567865.1 Candidatus Tyrphobacter sp.
GGTCCCGGCAAACGCGCTGTAGCCGTCCGTGTGCGGGTCGGTGCCCTTGTCGACGACCTCGTCGATCTGCTCGGCATGAAGAAGGGGCGAGAACTGCGCGCCCGGCGTGCCGGCGAGGCAATGCCACGGCCACGGTCCGCCGTTGGCTTGAAAGTATGCGTGGTTGCGCGGATGCCAGTCACGCGAGGCGAGAACGTACGTAAACATCGGCATGAGCCGGTTGACCGGTTCGAAGATGCGATTACCGTCGGGGACCGCGAGCGTTCCGTCGGGGAGGAAGTCATTTTGGGGATCGACGACGAGAAGCGCGTCCGTGGGCTCGATGCTGTACGTAGTGGCCATCCCAGACATAGAATACGGTAATCAACGCGCGGGGATGCGTTCCTCCCGGGACGAGAGGAGCGGCCACCCGCCGAGCGAACGCCTCGTCAACGGCCGCACAGCGGCGGCATCATCTATAGGAGGTCGATTCGTGGACAACTCCCAGGACGTAACCAACTCAGGCGCCGCCGCAGCGGCGATGTTTGGAACGTTTTTTGTCATTTGGATGCTCTTTATCGTTGCCATCGTTGCGCTCTCGATTTGGTTCTATTGGCGCATCTTCACGAAGGCCGGGTTCAGCGGGGCGCTCTCGCTCTTGAATCTCGTGCCGGGCATCGGACCGCTGATCTGCATCCTCATCCTCGCTTTCGGCGAGTGGCCGGTTCTGCAAGGCCATAATGCAACGCCGGTCCAGACCGGATACAGCCCTCCGACGACGCCGACGGCCTAGGAGCCTAAGGGGAGTTTTCGCGCATCCAGTCCTCGACCGCGCTCGCGGTCGAGGGCAGGATCGCTGAAAGGTTCTCCGGTGCGCCGGTCGTGACGACGACGTCGTCTTCGATGCGCACGCCGATGCCGCGCAGGTGCTCCGGAACCGTTGCATCGTCGGGTTGGAAGTAGAGACCGGGCTCGACCGTGAGCGCCATCCCCGCCTCCAATTTCCCGAAGCGGTACGCTTCGGTCCGCGCGTGCGCGCAGTCGTGTACGTCGAGACCCAACATGTGGCTCACGTTGTGCAGCGTATAGCGACGGTAGAATTGATGTTCAGGATCCAGCGCCTCGTCGAGCGAGCAGCGTAGCACGTTCATCTCGATGAGCCCTTGCGCGAGAACGCGCATCGCGCGCCGATTCGGTTCGAGGAAATCGTTACCGGGCACACATGCCTCGATTCCGGTGCGCTGCGCCTCGAAGACGAGATCGTATACAGCCCGCTGCTCCGGGGAAAACGTTCCACCGATCGGCAGCGTCCGCGTAACGTCCGCGGTGTAAAGGGAGTCGCACTCGACGCCGGCATCCAGCAGCAGCAGTTCCCCGCGCCGGAGCGCTCCGTCGTTGCGGATCCAGTGCAGCGTGCAGGCGTGCTCGCCCGAGCCGGCAATCGTGAGGTAGCCGACGTCGTTTGCCTCCATGCGCGCGCGGCGCCAAAATGCGGCTTCGACCTCACGCTCGCTTCGCGCGCCGGGAAGCACTGCGAGCACATCCTCGAAGCCGCGCTTCGTGATCTCGACGGCCGTGCGCAGCTCCGCAATCTCGTACTCGTCCTTTCGCAGGCGCATCTCCGAAAGATGCGTCGCAAACTCGGCGTCCGCATCGCGCGCTTCAAAGTGCGCGTCGATCGCGGGATTGCTCCCGCGCAGCAATCGCATGGGCGAACGCTGCGCTCGCCGCGCGTCGAGGTACTCGTCGATGCTCGAAATCGGCTCGCACGCATCGACGCCGTAGTAGGCGCGGCTCTCGTCGACGCCGCGGTGCGTGCCGACCCACAATTCGCCGTGCACGCGGTCGGTGAACGCGGCCGCAGTGCCGCGGTTGTGCTCGGGTGTGAAGAGCCGCGTCCGATGCCCCGCGCCATCGGGTTCGAAAACGAGGAGCGCGCCCGGCTCCCCGCCGCCCATGAAGTACGCGAACTCGCTCGACGGGCGAAAGCGAAAGTACGTGTCGTTCGCACGAACGTGCTCGCACCCGGCCGGCAGCAGCAGAAGGGTGCCCGCGAAGGCGCGCGAAAGCGCCGCACGTCGCTCGCGCAGCCGGCCCAGTTGAGGATGAGCGCGCCGATCCAGGGGGCGCTCGAGCCAGTCCCGCGACATGAAAGCCACCAGCGCCTGCGGCGGCTGCGTGTCGTGGCTCGCTTTGGCGGTCGAGGCCTTCTCGAGCGATTCGGAATCCATAGCCATGATGATTAGACTATACCGCGCCGCGTGACCTGCGTGGCGGGTGAGACGCCCGGTGTATCGGCTTGGCGCGCAGCGGCGCAAGTTTCGCACGTGCGAGCCGGACGTTCAGCGCCTCGAGGCTGCTCGTGAAGAGCGCGCGCGTCCGTGCATCCATTCGATCGGATTCCGCTGCGTAACGGTCGATCAGTCCCTGCTGCGCTTGCGTCGGCGGACCCAGATACGACGGAAGAAGATGTCGTAAGTACGCAATCTGGTCGATCAACGCGGCGGGATGTTTGTAGCCGCTGTTCTGGCTTCCGTTGCCGTTGCGTAGCGCATCGGCGGCCGTATCCAGGCTACGCTCGTAGGCGGAAAGCGCGCGGTTCAGCGCGATGTCCTTCGTATGACGATGTCGCTCCGCGATCTGCGAGTCGAGTCCGGCGATGACGCTCAGCGCGATCTCGCCGCGTTCTTGAAACTGCGCCAGCCGCTCAAGCGCGTCATACTGCTGCTGCAATCCGCGGCCGGAAGTCTGAACGGCCGGGTCGAGCCGCACGTCGAGCGGTACTTCCAGCCGCTGATTCCTCCGGGACGCCGAGACGTGCAACCGCACCGCGTAGTGTCCCGGAAGCACTTGCGGACCGGATATCTCCAATGGATAGAACACGTAGTACTCGCGCGGATCCTGCACGACATTCTTGCCTCCCGGCGGGTCGGCGTGCAGGTCCCAAACGACGCGATTGATGCCCGGCGTCGTCGTACTCTCGAGCGTGCGCACGAGATCGCCCGCCGCATCGACGATCTGCAGCGTCAGCTTCGGTGCGCGAGTGTGCCTCGGCCGCGGCGGGAGATAATACGAGATCAGCGCACCGTACGGCTTGTTGTCGGAGACAAAAGCCCCGCGGCCCGGTTCGTATGTCGGGCGCGATTCGTAGCGGTAGGCGGGCATCGGCGCGAAGAGCGCCGGTGCCGCGGCGGCATGTTGCGCGATCTGCTCCAGTGGCGTCAGGTCGTCAAGGATGTAGAAACCGCGCCCGTGCGTGCCGAGGATGAGATCGTTCGCGGCGGGCTGGATCTTCGCATCGTAGACCGGAACCGGCGGGAGTCCGAGCATGAGGTCGATCCAATGGCGGCCGCGGTCGAACGAGGCCGAGATGCCTTGCTCGGTTCCTGCGAAGAGCAGGTTCGTTTGACGCGGATCCTCGCGCACGACGTGAACGTAGCTCGGCAATCCGCGCGAAACGTCGTTCCAAGACCGCCCGTAGTCGTTCGTATGATACACGTAGGGCCGCCGATCGCCGAAACCGTGGCGGTCGAAGGATATGTACGCAACCCCCGAACTCGTGCGGGATGCGTCAATCGACGATACCTCCGCGTTCGCAGGAAGATGCGGCACCCTGCTTGCGACGTTCGACCAATGGGCGCCGCCGTCGCGCGTGATCCAGAGGTTCCCGTTATCGGTGCCGGCCCAGAGCGTCTGCGGGTCTGCCGCGTCCTCCGATATCGCGTAGATCGTACAGTAGGTTTCCGCATTGGTGTCGTCGCGTGAGATCGGTCCGCCGCTCGGGCCGAGGTGCCGCGTATCGCAGGGCTGTCCGAGGTCGGGGCTGATGACACTCCAACTCGTGCCGCCGTCGGTGGTTTTGAAGAGCACGTTGCCGCCGAAATAGAGCACGCGCGGATCGTGTGGTGAGATGTAGAGCGGTGCGCTCCAATTGAAGCGGTACGGGTACGCGCCGGCGCCGGTGCCGAAGGTGATCACCGGTTGAGGGGAGATATTGCGCGCCTCGCCGGTGCGTAGGTTGCGCTGTACGAGATCGCCGAAGTGCGTGTCTTCGTACACGATGTCCGGATGGCGCGGGTCGGCCATCGCGTACTGCCCATCGCCCCAGTCGGAGATGTTCCGCCACGCGCCGCCCGGCACGCCGCCGTACTCGCCGTCGTTCCAGAGCGTGTTCGGCCCCCACCAAACTTCGTGATCCTGAAAGCCGCCCATGACGTGATACGGAACCGCGAGATCGTAGCCGACGCGATAGACCTGCGCGAATGGAACGGTGTCTACGTAGTCCCACGTGGTGCCGCCGTTGACCGAAAGCTCGAATCCCATGTCGCTTCCCGCGAGCATGCGCTGCGGGTCGGTGGGGTCGATCCAAAGATCGTGGTTGTCGCCGCCGCCGCCGAAGCGCGCGAAACTCTTGCCGCCGTTGTTCGAGACTTGGTTTTCACCGGTGATAACGTAGACGCGGTTCGGATTGCGCGGATCGACGCGCACTTGCGAGAAATAGAAAGGCCGGAAATCCAACTCTTGGTTTGCGTTCACTCCGGTCCAGTGCACGCCGCTGTCGTCGGAGCGGTAGAGCAACCCCGACTTCGCCGGCACGAGCGCGTAGACGACGCTCGGGCGCGCATAGCAAAGTGCGATGCCGACGCGGTTGATGATGCCGCCGGGCAGGCCGTCGTGCAGGGCGGGATCCGTCAGCCGTTGCCACGTGCGGCCGTTGTCGCTCGACTTGTAGAGCCCGCTTCCCGTGCCGCCGCCGCGAAAGCTCCACGGTTGCCGCAGGAAGTCAAACGTCCCCGCATAGACGATCTGCGGGTTCCGCGGATCGAAGACGATGTCGCTGCCGCCGGTCGTCGGGTTGATGTAGAGCACTCGCTGCCACGTCTTGCCGCCGTCTTGCGTTCGAAAGATGCCGCGCTCTCCGCCGGGCGACCATTCGTGTCCGAGCGCTGCGACGATCGCGACGTCGGGATCGTGCGGATCGATGGCGATCTTCGCGACATGCTCGCTTTGGCGAAGTCCGACGAACGTCCATGTTTTCCCGGCATTCGTCGATTTGAAGATACCGTCGCCGGGCGAGGCGGTGTTGCGCGGGAAGCCTTCACCGGTTCCCACGTAGATCACGTTCGGATTCGATGCTGCCACCGCAAGCGCGCCGATCGCGGACGACGTACCCGTATTGAAGATCGACGTGAAGCTCTCGCCGCCGTCGGTCGATTTGTAGAGCCCGCCGGAGGCATGGCCGAGGTAGATGATGCGCGGGTCGCCGGGAACGCCTGCGACCACGTCGAG
This sequence comes from Candidatus Tyrphobacter sp., assembly GCA_036567865.1. Classification (GTDB taxonomy): domain Bacteria; phylum Vulcanimicrobiota; class Vulcanimicrobiia; order Vulcanimicrobiales; family Vulcanimicrobiaceae; genus Tyrphobacter. The sequence continues at coordinate 5,269 of DATCTQ010000030.1, forward strand.
ACGCCCGCCCATCTGCGCCGGGCCGACCCAACGCCAGCGCAGCACGCCGAGGTCACGCGCCGTTATCCGGCGGATGGGCGGAGCAGAAGGCTGCGGCGCTCGCGCGCAGGCGGCAAGCGAGCATGCGACGAGCGCGAGGGCGAGAGGGCGCCTCATGAGCGGAACTGCGTTTCGCGCTCGTTCTTCTCCTACGCGCAAGCGGGGGTCGATGCCCCGTCGTGCAACCTTGCATCCATGATCAGCAGATACATCGGCATCGCGGCGGCCGCGATAGCATTCGGACTGTGCGGCTCGCGTACGCTCGCCGACGACGTGGCCCTCACGGCTCGCGTGCAGGCGGCGTACGACGCCCAGTGCGCGGACGTCATGCGCGGCGACTTTGCCGCCTTCCAAGCGACATTGAGCCCCAATTTCACCGGAGAGCTCAACGGGCGAACCGTGACCCGCGACGGCGTTGTGACGAACTTAAGGAATTCGGCGAGCACCATCTCGCTCTCGAAGTGCATGACCACGATCGACTCCGTGCAGCAGAGCGGGGGCGCGGTGATTGCCGTCGTGCACCAGTTGATCGACGGTACCCTCACCTCCGCGCAGGGCACGGCTCCGATTGAGATCGCAGCGGGTAAGCGTGACATGTGGACGAGCGCCGGCGATGCATTCGTTCAGACCTCTTCGATGAGCATCTGGTCGACGGTCAGCGTGAACGGCGAGATCGTGCAGCAGACGGGCACGCCGCCTTCGGCGCCGCCGCCGAGCGCAGCGCCGGCTCCGAATGGAACGCCCGCCCCGTGATGGGGCTGCTCTTCCCCGCGCCGCTGCGCGGCCGCGCGGCACTCGGCATCTTCGCAGTCCGGGCGATCGTCGGTCTCGCCTATATCTTTCACGGCTCTATGAAAATGCACGATCCCGTGGGCTGGATGGGACCGCACGGCTTCGCACCGCCGTGGCTGCAGGCGATCGTCGCAATCGCCGAGTTCTTCGGCGGCTTCGCGCTCATTCTCGGTTTGCTGACGCCGCTGGTTGCCGCGGTGCTTTCCGTCGACATGCTCACCGCGATCTTCGCCTTTCACATTCCGGCGGGCGGACATTTCGTCGGCGGACGCGCCTCGTTCGAGGTGCCGCTCGTTTATCTCATCGTGATGGTCGCGTTACTGCTCGCAGGCCCGGGCGAGTACTCGATCGATGCGCGCGTCTTCAAACGGCGTTCCCTTAGTGGAGCGGGCTGAACAGCAACCCGAGAAAGTAGGGCCACAGGACGATCGCGAGCACGCCCTTCCAGAAGCCCAAGTGCAGGAAGCCGATCGTGAAGAGCCACGCCCCGAACCATACGCCTCCCACGAAGCTGTGCTGTTCGATCCGTATCTTTTGCATAGCGCGTTCATACCACCGCCAAGTGAAAGCATCCTACCCCGTCGCGTGCAGGCGCCGTCGGAGTGCGCGTCACCGCGACTCACATATCGAGTGCCGCGTGGGCGAGGCGCCGGATGATAATCGAAGGTGCCACCCTCCGATCAACAGAAATGGCTAAGGAAACGCGATGCGAAAGATATGGAATGCCAAGCTGCCCGCTTCCATCGTGCGCGCGCGATGGATCCTCGCCTCGATATTCGTGGCGTCGATAGCCCTCGCAGGTTGTGCGAAGTCGGCCCAAAGTACGGCCACGCCGTCGGCAAGCCCCACCGAAATTGCCGCGCAGGTTTCGCCGGCAGAATCGCCGACAGGGTCGCCGGAGACCAACGCGTCGCCCGAAAGCAGTGCGTCGCCTGAAAGCAGTGCTTCACCCGAAGAAGCGCCGTCGGAATCGCCCTCGCCGCAGCCGACGATACCGACGCCGCCTCCCGGCCTGCCGTCGGGTTGGGCAAGTGAGTACGAACGAACGGAGAACGGTTCCGAGGCCGAGCTGGTCGTGCGAACCGGAGCGATCGACAATCTCGGGTTCGGATGGCCGGCGCACTTTACGCCGTTCTCGGGCGAATCGACGCCCGCGCATGCTTGGATCTGCACGTCGCGGCCCGGCTCCGCTCCGGGAACCGATCGCAGCGAGCTCGGCACGGGGGTCCCCATGAAAGACGGGGTAGCCCTGCATCCGCTGGAAGGCTACTCCGGCTGCAGCCGGCGCCCCGACAACCTGCCGCAAGCGATTCCGCTCACCATCGGCTCGTTGCCGCCGAGGATTCACCGCGTCTTCTTCCAGCTATTCCTCGACGACTTTCAGCCGGTGCCGCTACACTCGCATTTCCAAATCACGCTCAACGGCACGCGCATTCCGAACTTCGAAGACGCCGTCAACCAACTCGATCAAACCGGCCCCATCGGAAAACTTCTGACGCTCGAGCTGCTGCCCGAATACTGGCCGATCCTCAAATCGGGAACGGTGAATCTCCTCATCGACGATCCAACGACGGGTATGGCTGATGGCTACGCCGTCAACTTCGTGCGCGTCTTGGTGAATCCGAAGCGGTGGCGCTATGCGGTCGGCATCTCCTGCAACGTCATCGACGCGGCGACGCAAAAGCCGATCGCCAAGGCCGACGTCAGTGCCGCGGGCGCTACCACAATGACCGCCAACAATGGCAACTGCACGCTACGCAACGTTCCTGCGGGCTTGGTCTCGGTCAACGCAGGCGCCGTCGGCTACGACAGCGCCGTGCAGCTGCTCGACCTCCCCGCCGGGCAGCACGGCACGGCGAACTTCCAGCTCAAGCGGCACAAGGAGACCGTCGCGGATCTCAAGCGCCAGATCGCGCAAAGCGGAACGGTCGCCATTTATGGCATCCATTTCAATACCGCATCGGCGAAGCTGCGCCCCGACAGCCTGCCGTCGCTCGACGAGATTCTCCAGCTCATCAAGAGCGAGCCGTCGTCGCACTGGATCATCGCCGGCCACACCGACAACCAGGGCGGCGCCGCGTACAATCTCGGGCTGTCACTGGCTCGCGCGCACTCGGTCGTTGCGTGGCTGACACGGCACGGCGTTGCGGCGGATCGCTTGACGGCGAGGGGCTACGGCCTGACGCGACCGGTCGCCGACAACTCGACCGCTGCGGGCCGCGCGCTCAACCGCCGCGTCGAGGTTTCGCTGCAGAGGTAATCCCCAGCCGATATCGTGGCGTCGTCAGGGCGTGGCAAGCCAGGGGGCGCTTGCAGCGCCAGGGAAAGCTCTTTGCCCTTGCCTGCAGGCAGAGTGCGTTTTCTGTTTTTCAAGGATTTCGTGGAGGTTCTATGGGCAAACTAACGCGCCGCGATCTCATCAAACTCGGCGGCATCACCGCCGCCGGAATGGCCGCCTCGAGCGAGCTCGTCCGACCTGCTCCCGCGCAAGCCGCGCTCGTCGGGCCGATGATCAGCCGGCAGACGAGAGCCGACGTTCCGGCCGCACAGGGGCCGCGCCTGGTCGTCATCGGAGGAGGCACGTCGGGCCTCACGATCGCGAAGTACGCCAAGCGCGAGCACCCGTCGTTCGACGTCGTGCTCGTGGAGAAGCGCGACATGTACGAGTCGTGCTTCACGAGCAATCTGCTCTATTCGGACGTGACCACGCTCGAGTTCAACGCCAATGAGAGCTTCCTCGACGCGGCCAAGAACAACAACTACACGTACTTCAACGCCACGGCGATCGGGCTCGATCGAGACACTCGCAGGGTCTATACGAATCGTGGCTGGCTCGCATACGATTTCCTCGTCATCGCACCTGGCATCGATTACGATTACTCGCGCGCCGGCGTGAACGATCCCGCGGCAGAGTACATGCTACGGACGCAATACCCCGGCGGCTTCACGATGCCGACGGAGCACATCACGATCCGCCGGAAAGTGCACGAGTTCTCGGGAGGCGTGTTCGTGCAGACGGTGCCGGGCGGGAACTACCGCTGCCTTCCGGCCCCATACGAGCGCGCGTGCATGATCGCCGCATACTTCAAGAAGAACAACATTCGGGGCAAGGTGCTCATTCTCGACCACAATCCGGAGATCACGATCAAGGCGCACGGGTTCCACGCCGCGTTCAACGACCTCTATCCCACGATCATCGAGTACAAACCGTCGGTCGATATCAGCGGCATCGATCCCGTCAAGCGCGTCATCACCACGGAGTTCGAGTCGTACAGCTTCGATGACGCAGCAATCTACCCGGGCATCCGCGCCTCGGTGCTCATCGAGCAGTTTGGTCTCGTCGATCCGTCCAGCCTGCAGAAAGAAGCGCACATCGATCCGTTCAAGTACAACGTGATCGGCGACGAGCGCGTTTACGTCACCGGCGATTCTCGGCCGATGCCGTATTCGAAGAGCGGCAACACGTCCAACAGCGAAGGCCATTACGTCGCCAAGGTGCTGGCGGCGCGCGCGCAGGGCAAGGACATTTCGTGGGCGAGCCCGGAGACGCTCTGCTACTCCATGGTGGAGATCGATCCGGACGAAGCGATCTCCGTGGACGCCTTCTACGCCTACAATACGGCGACGAAGTCCTTCGGCTTCACGAACGTGAAGATGGACGAGACGCGCGATCAAGAGAAGGGCCGTGCCTATCTCGAGTGGGCGAAGGGGCTCTATCGCGACATGTTCGACTAACGCCCCGACATGCGGCGGCGATCGTTCATCGGGATCTGTAGCGCCGCGCTCGGGGCTCAGGTTTCCGCACGGTTGGCGTCGGCGCGGGCGCTGGCGCTAACACCGTTTAACCGCGTCGCTCTCGTCGATGCCGGCGGAGCGTCGCTTCGTGTGAGCGCGCTCTCGACCGCGCAGGCCTACATCTTTCACTATCCATATCGCGGAACGCCGGCCTTCCTCATCCGCCTCGAAAGCGCGGCGGCAGGCGGCGTCGGGCCCGGCAACGCGGTCGTCGCGTTCTCGGCGATCTGCGCGCACCAGCTCTCTCACCCGTCAAAGGATTTCAGCCCCATTACGTATTCGGCCGGATACAGCAACGTCGCCGGGCGCGCGGGTGCCATCGTCTGCTGCGCGCATCACAGTGTCTACGACCCGGCCGCCGGCGCACGCGTCCTCTCGGGCCCCGCGCCGCAAGCGCTGGCGGCGATCGAGCTCGCGTGCGAAGGAGATTGCCTCTTCGCAACCGGTGTTCGCGGTCCGGACCGGTTCGACGATTTCTTCAGAGCGTTCGCGGAGGATCTCATCAACGAGTTCGGACGAGGCCAAGCGCGCATGCTCGCGCAGGGCAACGCGACAACGATCTTGCTCGATCGGTACACCCAGGATCCGCTGCATTGCTAGCCGCCGTTTTGAGTATTGCCCTTGCAGGCTCGCTGCACGCGGCGGCAACGCCGCGGCCGCTGGACCAGCTGGTCGTCTTCGAGGACCTTCACTGCGTCTATTGCACGCTTTGGGAGCACGACGTAGGCCGCATCTACGAAAAGACCGACGAAGCCAAAGTGCTCGCGCTGCGGCGCGTGGACTACCGTGCGCCTCGCCCCGACGATCTTGCCGCCGTTGCGCCGATCACGACGTGGCCGACCTTCGTCGTGATACACTGCGGTCGCGAGTTTCGCCGGATCACCGGTTACAACAGCCAATATCAGTTTTGGGGGCTGCTCGATAATGCCATCAGAGCGTTGCGGACGGCCCCGACGTGTCAAGGAAAGCCATCATGAAGAGATCTGAAATGCTCGTGGTCACGGGAGTCGGGGGAGCGGCAATGCTGGCCTCCGCGGCGTGGCCGGGCCGCGCCTGGGCAACCCCCGACGAAGCGCGTGCCTACATCGCCTCGACGCTCGGCCCCGGAACGCCGGTGGAGGGCAAGGTGACGCTCGAGGTTCCCGACATCGCGGAGAACGGAGCGAACGTTCCCGTCACGATCACCGTCGACAGCCCGATGACGGAATCCGCTTACGTGAAGACGATCCTTCTCGTCGCCGACGGCAATCCGAATCCCGGCGTGGCGCGCTTCGACCTTTCGCCGGCAAACGGCAAGGCTTCGATCGAATGCCGCATTCGGCTGGCGCAGACCGAAAACGTGATTGCAATCGCGCAGCTGAACGACGGATCGCTCTGGAGCGCGACCAAGCACGTAAAGGTCACGATCGGAGGCTGCGGAGGATAACCATGCAGAACGTCACGACGCGAGTCAAGGTTCCGGACACCGCCGCAAAGGGCGACATCATCGAGATCAAGACGCTTGCGTATCATCCGATGGTCTCGGGCCAGGGCAAGGACGCGAGCGGACACACGATCCCGCGCGAGATCATCAACACGTTCACATGCCAGTACAACGGCAAGGAGGTCTTCCGGGCTAAGCTCGAGCCCGCAATCGCAAGCAATCCGCTCTTGGGCTTCTACATCAAAGTCGATGCCGGCGGCACGTTCGACTTCACCTGGATCGACGACGACGGATCCGTTTACAAGAATAGCGCCTCGATAACCGTCACCTGATCCTACGATGTTCACGCGGCGTGATTTCCTCGCGGCGGCGGCCGCGACGGCCATGCTCCCCGCGGCGGCGGGGAACGTCGTTCGCGCTGCGGCGAGGCAACGGATCACGGAGCGGGACCTGATCGAGTTCGAGCCCCTCGGTCAGGTCACGCTGCTGAACTTCACGGACATCCACGCGCAGCTCATGCCGGTGTATTTCCGCGAGCCGTCCGTGAACGTCGGCGTCGGCGGCAACGCCGGCGTCGCGCCGCACCTCACCGGTGCGCATTTTCTCCGAGCCTTCGGCATCACGAAGGACACCGCCGAGGCATACGCGCTCACGTGTGACGATTTCACCGCGCTCGCTCGCGAGTACGGACGACTTGGCGGGCTCGACCGCATGGCGACGCTCGTCAAGGCAATCCGGAGCGAGCGGCCGGGGCGGACGCTGCTGCTCGACGGCGGCGACACGTGGCAGGGCTCGTACACGGCGCTCAAGGAGCGAGGCGCAGACATGGTGACGGCGATGAACGCATTGGGCGTCGACGCCATGACCGCGCACTGGGAGTTCACATACGGCACGCAGCGCGTCGAGGAGCTGAAGCGGAAGCTCGCCTTTCCTTTGCTGTGTGGGAACGTGAAAGACGCGACGTGGGAAGCGTACGGCGTATTCGAGAGCTATAAGATCTTCGAGCGAGGCGGCGTGCGCATCGCGGTGATCGGTCAGGCGTATCCGTACACGCCCATTGCCAATCCGGCGTGGCTGTTCGCGGACTGGAGCTTTGGGATCGACGAAGCGCACGTCCAAAGTGAAGTGGACGCGGCTCGCGCCGCCGGCGCGGTCGTCGTCGTCCTGCTCAGTCATAACGGATTCGACATCGACCGCAAGCTCGCCGGACGCGTTCGAGGGATCGACGTCATCTTGACAGGGCACACGCACGATGCAATTCCGGTGCCGGTCATCGTCGGGAAGACGATTCTCATCGCAGCGGGCTCGCACGGGAAGTTTCTCGCGCGCCTCGATCTGGACGTCCGCGGGGGGCAGGTTGCCGCTCACCGGTTCCGGCTCATTCCGATTTTCAGCGATGCGATCGCGCCCGATCCGCAAATGGCGCAGATCGTCGAGGTGATCCGGCGTCCGTACCGCGCGCACATGGATCAAGTACTCGGGCGGACCGACGACTTGCTCTACCGGCGCGGCAACTTCAGCGGCACGTTCGACGACCTCATCTGCGATGCGCTCCTCGAAGAACGAGAAGCCGAGATCGCGCTCTCACCCGGCTTTCGCTGGGGCGCGACCTTGTTGCCGGGCCAGCCGATCCGGCGCGAGGACGTGTTCTCGCAGACCGCCATCACCTATCCGGCAGCATATCGCACGAGCATGAGCGGCGCTCAACTGAGGAACCTGCTCGAAGACGTGGCCGACAATCTCTTCAACCCCGATCCGTATTACCAGCAGGGCGGCGACATGGTGCGAGTCGGCGGAATGTCGTACACGATCGACGTCGCGCAGACAATCGGGAAGCGCATCTCCGAGATGCGGCTGTTGCGTACGGGCGACGTGATCGATCCCGGCAAGCAGTACGTCGTCGCCGGTTGGGCGTCGGTACAACAGGGGACGCAAGGTCCGGCCGTCTACGACGTGCTGCAACGATACATCGAACGACACCCTGTGGTGAAGATTCCTACTCAGCCGTGCGTGCGGATTCTCGGCGCCGATCCGCGCGGCATTTCCTAGGGAGGCAAAGACGTGAGCGGCTTACGGAGGAGCGGATTCTTGAAGCGCAGCGCGGCGATTGCGGCGGGATTGGTCGTTGCGCCGGAAGTGCTGGACGCGGCGGAGAGCAACCTACCCCCCTACGTACCGGCGTGGATGAAAGTGCTCGGCGACGGCGTCGACACGGCACCGTACGGCCTTCCCTCGGGGTACGAGAACAACGTCGTTCGGCGAAACGTTTCGTGGCTCACCGCAACGACGCAATCGTCGGTGAGCTTCACGCCGATACAGGACCTCGACGGCATCATCACGCCGAACGGCCTTTGCTTCGTTCGCGATCACGGTGGAACGCCGCAGATCGACCCCGCCCAGCACCGCCTGATGATTCACGGGATGGTGGAGCGCCCGCTGCTGCTGCGCGTCGACGAGCTGATGCGCTTTCCATCTCAGAGCCGCATCCATTTTCTCGAGTGTCCGGCGAACGGCGGGATGGAGCGCAACGGCGCGCAGATGCAGGGCGTGCAGTTTACCCACGGCATGATTCACTGCTGCGAATGGACCGGCGTGAAGCTCTCTGTCTTGATGGACGAGATCGGCGTCAGCCCGAGGTCGACCTGGATGCTGGCCGAGGGGGCCGACGCCGCGGCGATGACGCGCAGCTTACCGGTCGCCAAAGGGCGTGAGGACATCATGATCGCATGGTCGCAAAACGGCGAGCGTCTTCGCCCGGAGCAAGGCTATCCGATTCGGCTGATCGTTCCCGGCTGGCAAGGCAACATGAACGTCAAGTGGCTGCGCCGACTGAAGTTTGGCGACCGGCCGTGGGAGACGCGCGAAGAGACTTCCAAGTACACGGACTTGATGCCGAACGGCAAAGCGCGACAATTCGATTTCGTCCTCGAGACGAAATCGGTCATCACGAAGCCGTGCCCGGAGAACCCGATCCGCAGCAGAGGCTTCTACGAGATCTCGGGGTTCGCGTGGTCGGGCCGCGGCAAGATTGCGCGCGTCGATGTGTCGTTCGACGGCGGCGCCAACTGGCAGACGGCCGCGCTGCAGGAACCCGTGTTGGACAAGTGCCTCACGCGCTTTCGCATCCCGTGGTCCTGGCACGGCTCGACCGCGCTCTTGCAGAGCCGCGCCATGGACGAGACGGGATACGTGCAGCCGACGCTGACGCAGCTGCGCGCCGTGCGCGGACACAACGACATCTACAACAACAACGCCATCCAAACGTGGCGCGTGAGCCCTAACGGGACGGTGGACAATGTTCAGGTGGCTTAGCATCATCCTCATTGCCGCCGTAGCAACGTTTGCCGGGGTCACGCTTGCCGGCACCGTCCAGCACCGGCAGTACGGTTTCGGGCGCCCTCCGACGCATGCGGAGATCGACGGCTGGAACATCGACGTGCGCGGCACCGACGGCGCGGGCCTACCGCCGGGGCAAGGTTCGGTCGCGCAAGGGGAACAGATCTACGACGACAAGTGCGCCGCCTGTCACGGCGATTTCGGCGAAAGCAACGGCCGGATGCCGGTGCTGGCGGGCGGGCGCGGCTCGCTGACCTCCGCGCAGCCGAGCCAAACCGTCGGAAGCTATTGGCCCTACGCACCGACCCTCTTCGATTACATTCGCCGCGCCATGCCGTTCCCGGCGCCCGAGTCCCTGACGAACGATCAAGTCTACGCGGTCACCGCTTACGTCCTGTATCTCAACAACATCGTGAAGCAGAATGCGGTCTTGAACGCGCGGGCGCTGTCGGCGATCCGCATGCCTAATCGCAACGGCTTCATCCCCGACCCGCGCCCGGACACGCACAACGTTGCGTGCATGCACCATTGCAAGCCGGTGCCCGTGCGAATCACGAGCGATCTCGCGAGGTCGCTCCAGGTGACGCCGACGCAACTGCAGAGTACGCCGGGCCCGCCGTCCGCCGCGATCTCCTTCGCGCAGGTGCATAGCATCATCGCACAGCGGTGTGCGGTCTGCCATTCGCAGCGGCCGACCGAGCCCGGATACACGTCGGCGCCGATGGGGGTCACGTTCGATACTCCGGCGCAGATCCAAGCGGCGGCCGCAGCGATCAAGGCGCAGGCGGTGACGAGCCACTCGATGCCGCTCGGCAACCTCACGCACATGATGGACAGCGAGCGCGAGATCGTCGGACGCTGGATCGACTCTGGCGCGAAGATCCCGTAGCTGTCAGCCGAGCATTCGGCGCTCGCCGGCGGGATAATTTCCGCTCGGTAGGCCTCGACCCATCTCGCGGCGGCGGCGTGGGGGCCTCCAGCCTGCGGAGGAGCGGAGCAGCCTGGTCCCGCATCTAGGAGATTGACGCTTGCTTACCCCGCGCCCGCGGGTGAGCCTCGGACGGCAGGGTCTAGCTTTCATTTTATAAGGACGCTAGCTCATGCGAAAACTCTTTGCCCTTAGCGCCTCGGTCGTTGTGTTCGCGGCGCTGATCTCAGTGCCGATGATCGCCGGTGCGCAACCGACGGCGCCAGCGACACCGGATTTCGGATCGCCGCCTTCTGGCGCGATTCCGATTCTCTATAACGACACCCACGTGTACGCGAAGCCCGACATCTTGAGACAAGATCGCGTGCTGGCCGCGCTCGTGCGCCACGGCTCGCTCTTGATTCCCTTGCGATCGATGTTCGAACAGATGGGCGCTACGGTTTCGTATGATCCGTCAACGCAGACGGTCACGGTCTCCAAATCCGGTGCCTCGGTGCAAGTCACCGTTGGGAAGCCGGACGTCGTCGTCAACGGCGAGACGCGTCCACTTGACGTTCCGCCGATCATGTGGCAAGGACAGGTACTCGTTCCCGTTCGCGTGCTCTCCGAAGGGATGGGCGCGTACGTCCTCTGGGTTCCAGATCGGCATCTCGTCGTCGTGCGGTACATTCCGCCGACGCCACCGCCTCCTCCGCCGACTGTTGCTCCAGCGCCGCCACCGCCACCACCGACTCCGATGCCAAGGCCGGCGCGTTGGAACGGTGCGTACATCGGCCTGAACGCGGGTTGGGGCCACAACCTCGACACCGGCACGAATCAATGCGTGAACCCAGCGGGAATGCTAAACGGCACCGGATGCCCGATTCCGGAGTTCGGTAACATATCGGCCCCCGGATACTTCGGCGGCGTTCAGCTCGGAATCAACTGGGAGGCAAATCCAATCGTCTTCGGTCTTGAGGGCGACTATCAGGTCTCCAACCTGCATGGAAGCTGGAACCTCCATTCCTCTCTTCCTTTGGTCGGCGGCGGATTCAGCGGCCCCATAACGTACACGGCAGATGAGCGCATCGCTTGGTTCACCACCGCACGTGCGCGGCTTGGCGTGCTACTCTCGCCCAGCGCGTTGCTCTACGCCACCGGGGGATGGGAAGAGGCCAGGGCCGATCTGAATTCAGACCTCGACCCGGTCGTCATCTCATATCCGGGTAGCGCGGACGTGACGAGGAGCGGTTTCGTCTATGGTGGCGGCATCGAAGTGGCGTCATCTCCGACGGTATCGTGGAAGCTCGAAGCCCTTGACGCCAACCTCGGCAGCTACACGATCTTAGCACCCCCGGTGCCGGCTATCATCGTTACCAAGGTCCGAGTAGGCAAGACATTCGAGTTTCGCGGCCCCGACATTCGCCTGGGCGTGAACTTCAAACTCTAAGCGCAAACGTCGCGGGGAGCCGGAACCGGCCGGCTCCTCGCACACGCCTATGTGATCAAAGCCAACGACAACACCGTTTCCGCCTAGCTCCTCAAGGGATGAACGGCTCTACTGAATAGCGTCGGCCATCCGTGAGAACGGTCACGGCGCCGTTCTCGTCGGTGCGGTAGACGGTCGCGCCGAAGCGCTCGAGCGTTGCGAGCGTCGATGGTGCAGGGTGGCCGAACATGTTGTGCCGGCCCACCGAAATGATCGCATACTGCGGACGCACGGCATCAAGAAACGCCGGCGTCGTCCCATACGCGGAGCCGTGATGCCCGACCTTGAGGATCGCGCAGCGCAGATTCACGCCCGCGCGTAAGAAACGTTGCTCCGCGGCCGTGCCCGCATCGCCGGTGAAGAGCATGCAGAAGCTGCGATATCGGAGCGTGAACGCGATCGAGTTGTCGTTGATATCGTTACCGGAGTTCACGATGAACGGCAACGACGGTCCGATGAAGTGCAGGACAACGCCGTCGTCGGTGCGCCACACGTCGCCGGCGCGCGTTGCGACGACCGGCACGCTGTCCGCACGCGCGGTTGCGACCGCGTCGAGATACGCGTGTCCGGTATAGCGCTGGCCGCCGTCGGCGAGTTCCGCAACGCGCAGCTTCCGCAGCACCGGCGCCACGCCGCCTGCGTGATCGCCGTGCGGATGCGTCAGCACGATTGCGTCGAGCGTGTGAATGCCGCGGCGCAGCAAGAACGGCACGACGATCTGCTCGCCGACGCGTTCCGCGACGGATTGATCGCTCTGTGGACCGCGCTCGAGCCGACCGCCGGCATCGACGAGCAATGCGTGGTGCGCAGGCGTTTCGATGAGAATCGCATCGGCCTGGCCGACGTCGATCACGGTGATCCGCAATCGCGTGTCGAGCCCGTGTGCCGGCCATAGCACGAACGCGATCGCGACGAGCATTGCGGCGACGCCGGGTGTCCATAGGCGTCGGCGTGCGCACCAGGCGAGAAAAAGCAACGCTGCGTCGTACGCGGCGATGCAGTGAGCGGGCGCGGGCGTCATCGGGAGCGCGGCGCCCGGCAGCGCGGAGAGGGTTCGTACGACCGCGAGCACCCACGCGATCACCCAGCCTTGCAGGTTCGCAATCATCTGCGCGAGGGTCGGCGCGGGAGCGAAGAGCAACTGCAGCATGCCCAAGCCGATGGAGGCGCCGACGCACGGAACCACCGCGAGATTTGCGACGACGGCATACGGCGAAAACTGCAGAAAGACTGCGGCCGTCAAGGGCCATGTACCGAGTTGCGTCGCGACGCTCAAGACCATTGCTTCACGCAGCGAGCGCGGTAGCGCGGCGCCCTCGATACATCGTTCGAGCAGCGGCGCGCATGCGAAGATCGCGCCGACGCAGCTGAACGAGAGCGCAAACGACGGAGTGGCGACGCTTTGCGGGCGCAGCGCCGCGATGACGATTGCCGCGAGCGCGAGTGAGTTCCACGAGAAGGACGCCCGTCCCAGCGCGCGCGCGCAAAGCGCCGTCGTGACCATGATCGCCGCGCGCGTCGCGGGAAGCTGGGCGCCGCTCCAGAGGACGAACGCCCAAACCGCGACGATCGCAATGCCGCAACTCCAAGCTCGCGGCAGCGCGAGCGCCGCGAGGAGCGCGACGACGAGCGCCGCCACGACACCGAGATGGAGCCCCGCGGTAACGAGCACGTGCACCGTTCCGGTCTCTTGAAATTCGGTGCGCAGATCGGGTGGAAGATCGGAGCGCTCGCCCCACAACTCGCCTGCGACGATCGACGCAGCCGGCTCGCCGAGCGTGCCGCGCAGTTGTGCGAGTGCCCATACGTGGGCGCGTGGCAGCCAAGCGCGCGTTTCCCACGGCGAGGGCGGTGCCGTCGAGAGCACCTCACCACCGGCGATCTGCGCATCGAATCCGCGCTCGCGCTCGAGCGCGATCTCACTCGGCTCGCCGGCGTTGCGCGCAACGTCGAAGGGCTCGAAGCGTCCGCGCACGACGATGCGTGATCCCGGCGGCGGCGGAGTTCCTCGCACGTGCACGAGCGCGACGAGGCCGCCGTCGAGTGCCGCGGCGAAGCTGCTCGACGTGCCGGCGTCGTGCACGCTTGCCAGCGCGACGGCGGAGTAGCGTGCGGTCCGCATCTCGTGCAGCGCGGGAACCCGCTGTTCGTGCAGCCATGCGTTGGCGGCGAAGAGTCCCAGGGCAAGCAGGACGCTCGCGCGAACGGGGCGTTCGTGCGCGAGGCAGCAGCGTACGCAGAGCGCGACGATGCCGAGCGCGTCGAGCGCGCGCCCGTCCGGCGATAGCGGCGCGGCGGCAAGCGTGCCGAGCACCGCCGCAGCTGCCACGGCGAGGGGCGCGGAGGGCACGGCACCAAGCCTCTGCGACGTTCGCATCGCGCGACAAGACTATTACGAAAAAAGGGAAAAGGTTTTGCGGATCATCGTCACCGGCGGAGCCGGATTCATCGGCTCCCACATCGTCGAGGAATATCTCGCGCACGGGCACGATGTGCTGGTGATCGATTCGCTATGGGAGCACGGCGGCGGCCGCCGCGCCAACGTTCCCGATCGCGTGACGTTCGTTCCGATGGACATCCGCGACAAGAACTTGTTGCGGGTCTTCGCGGAGTTCCGGCCCGATATCGTCAACCATCACGCCGCGCAACATTCGGTCGCGATCTCGGCGCGCGATCCCGGCCTCGATGCCGACGTCAACGTCGTGGGATTGATCAACGTGCTCGATACCACGGTGAAGGTCGGAGCAAAGAAGGTCATCTTCGCATCGAGCGGCGCAACCTTCGGCCATCCCGAGTCGCTGCCGATCACGGAGGCGACGCCGCAGCATCCGACCTCACCATACGGCATCACGAAGATGGTTGCCGAGCACTACCTGCGCTTCTATCAGGAAGAGCGGGGCCTGGATTTCACCGCACTGCGCTACGGAAACGTCTATGGGCCGCGCCAGGATCCCAGCGGTGAGGCGGGCGTCATCGCGATCTTCATCGGGAAGATCCTACGGCACGAAGGCGTGCGCATCGATTGGGACGGCGAGCAAACGCGCGACTACGTCTTCGTCAAAGACATCGCGCGGCTCAACGTCGATGCGTTGGGTCGCGGCTCGGGCGAATGCTTCGTCATCGGCACCGGAATCAAGACCAGCGTGAATGAGATCTACCGTCTGCTGGTCGAGATATCGGGGTTTGAAGCCCCGATTACGCGGGGCGAGAAGCGCCCAGGCGACGTTCGCGACGCGCAGTTCGATGCCACGCTCGCGCACACACGCCTTGGCTGGCGACCGCAAACCTCGCTGCGCGACGGCATGCTCGCAACGTACAAGTATTTCCAGAAGATCATCGCCGTGTGAGGCAGTGGCCTCCTAGACCACGAGGTTCAATAATTTGTCCGCGACGTAATAATGTTTGCGCGGCTCCTTGCCGTCGAGCTGCGCGCGGACGCGCGGATCGGCGAGGGCGAGCGCGAGCGCTTCGGCCTGGGTCATCCCCGCCGGCACGGCGAGACGCGCGCGGATCTTGCCGTTCACCTGCACGACGAGCGTCGTCTCTTCGGGCGCGAGCGTGGACTCGTGGGGTACGAGATAGCGTTCGAGATGAACCGACGTCGCGTGTCCAAAACGCTGCCACAGCTCCTCGGCGATGTGCGGTGCGAACGGTGCGACGAGCAGCGGCAGTGCGTGCGCGGCGTACCCGAGCGCGGGCGACTCGGGCGTGGAGCGCAGCAGCGCTGACATCGCGTTGAGCAACTCGTCGAACTTCGCGATCGTGGTATTGAAGTGGAAGCGCCGGGAGTGCGTTTCGTCGACCGCGGAGCGCGCCGCAATCCCAACGGCGCGCAGCAGGGCGCGTTCGTCCGCGTTCTCGACCGCAGGGATGGCGTGCACGTCAGGCGGCTCCGGGCCCGCAAACGGGATGCAGAGACGCCATAACCGGTTGATGAAGCGCACGCGGCCGCTGATTCCCTCGGCGGTCCAGTCGCTCGTGTCCTCCGGCGGCGTGACGTAGAGAAGGAAGAGACGCATCGCATCGACGCCGTTGCGTTCCGCGGTCTCGTCGATGCCCACGACGTTGCCGCGCGACTTCGACATCTTCTCCCCGTCGTGCAGCACGAAGCCTTGATGGAAGAGGCGCGCGAACGGCTCGTCGTCGCCCCCCACCCAGTCTCGGTCGTGGAAGAATTTGTAGAAGAAGCGCGAGTACAGCAGATGGAGGACCGCGTGTTCGGCGCCGCCGATGTACTGGTCGACGTTCATCCAGCGCGTCGCATCCTCGCGGTCCCACGGAGCGCGCGCGTCGTGCGGCGAGAGATAGCGCAGATAATACCAAGAGGATTCGAAGAACGTGTCCATCGTGTCGGTCTCGCGCCGCGCGGCGCCACCGCAACGCGGGCAGGATGCATTCACGAAATCCGGCAGCTGCGCGAGCGGCGAGCCCTCACCCGTAATCGGCGCGCCGGGCGGCAGCAAAACCGGCAGTTGTTCGTCTGGTACGGGAACCTCGCCGCAGCGATCGCAGAAAACGATGGGGATCGGCGTGCCCCAATAGCGCTGTCGCGAGATGAGCCAATCGCGCAGCCGGTAGTTCACACTCTTGCGTCCGATGTCCAGTGCCGTCAGCCGTTCCGCGACCGCTTCTCGAGCCCGCGCGCTCGACATGCCGGTGAAATCGCCGCTCGCGATGAGGCGTCCGTCCTCGACGCACGCTTGCGTGAGCGGAGCAGCCGCTTCGGAGCCCTCGTGGGGCACGATCACTTGCGCGATCGGCAAGCCATGCTTTCGGGCGAAGTCGAAGTCGCGCTCGTCGTGGGCCGGAACCCCCATCACCGCGCCGGTTCCGTACTCGGCGAGCACGTAGTTCGTCACCCAAATGGGAATGCGTTCGCGCGAGAGCGGGTTGATCGCGTAGGCGCCGGTGAAGAGGCCGCTCTTCTCCATCAGGCTCGTGCGCTCGAGTTCCGACTTCGAACCAAGCGATTCCGCAAAAGCGTCGATCTCGGCGGCGTGCTTTTTCGATATCACCGATTTCAACGCGGGGACGATCGGATGCTCGGCGGCGATCGCGAGGAACGTGGCGCCGAAGAGCGTGTCGACGCGCGTCGTGAAAACGTCGATCTTCTCGTCGACTCCGTCGACACAGAAGGAGAACACGACGCCCTCGCTGCGACCGATCCAATTGCGCTGCATGGTGCGCGTGCGTTCGGGCCAGCCGCTCAAGCGATCGAGGTCGGCGAGGAGGCGGTCCGCGTACGCGGTGATCTTGAGGAACCATTGCGCGAGATTCCGCCGCTCGACGAGCGTATTACAACGCCAGCAGCGGCCGTCGATCACCTGTTCGTTCGCGAGCACCGTCCGATCGCGCGGGCACCAGTTGACCGGCGCTTCACGCCGATACGCGATCCCATGCTCGTAGAGCCGCAGAAAGAGCCATTGATTCCAGCGATAGTATTCGGGATCGCAAGTCGCGATCTCGCGCGACCAATCGTAGCTCGTGCCCATCAACCGGAGTTGCCGCTCCATGTTCGCGATGTTGGAGCGAGTCCACGTCGCCGGATCGATGCCGCGTTGGATCGCGGCATTCTCCGCGGGAAGGCCGAAGGCGTCCCAACCCATCGGATGCAGCACGTCGTAGCCGAGCATACGCATCATCCGCGCGATCGCGTCGCCGAGCGTATAGTTCTTCGCATGGCCGACGTGGAGATCGCCCGACGGATAGGGCAGCATCTCGAGCACGTAATACTTCTCGCGCGCGGTATGCGCGGGCGCATCGAAGATGCGATCGCTCTCCCAGCGCTCCTGCCAGGCGCGTTCGACGGCGCGGAAATCGTAGGCCTCGGCCATATGCGCCCTATCCTGGGAGCCTCGCGCGTTTGCCTCTTGTCGGCCGCGACGTTCGTCGTGAAAGAAGGGCATGATACGCTACGCATTGGTCGCGGGCGGCGTGGCGCTCGCCCTCCTTGCGATCTTCCACTCGGCGCCGCGGCCGCCGCAGAGCCTCGCCGCCTCGGCGTCGTCGCCCTCACCGGATGCTTCGGCATCGCGGCGTTCGTCCGGTGCCGCGCGCGCCACGATCGTCGTCTATGTGGCCGGGGCGGTTCGCCGACCGGGCCTCTACCGCGTTTCGTCGGATGCCCGCGCCGACGACGCCGTTCGCCGCGCCGGCGGCCTGACGAGTACCGCCGACGCCG
>DATCTQ010000031.1:0-4009 GCA_036567865.1 Candidatus Tyrphobacter sp.
CTCCACGACGCCGGTCTACGTCAAAGGCCGGCATCTCTTCGCGCTCGACGTTGCACGCCGAGCGGCGCAGCGCGAAGGCGCCTTCATCGTCGTCGAGGGTTATCTGGATTGCATCGCGTTACATCAGGCCGGCTTCGAAAACGCCGTTGCCTCGCTCGGTACCTCCTTCACGCAAGAGCAGGCCCTCGAGCTTCGCAAGTACGCTGAGCACGTGTATCTTTGCTTCGACGGGGACGCGGCCGGCGACGCCGCTGCAACCAAAGCGGTCGAAATTGCATCAAAGGTGGTGGAGCACGCGGGCTCGAGTGTCCGCGTCGTGCTCCTGCCGCCCGGCACGGATCCCGATTCGTACGTCCGCGAGCACGGAAGCCAAGGCTTTCGCGCCCTACTGGAATGTGCCAAGCCGGCGATCGAGTTCCGCCTAGACCCGGAGATCGATCGTTTGCGCGACGGGTTCTCGTCGCCGGCGGCGATCGCGCGAAAAGCCGAGGCACTGATTCGCGAGATGACCTCGCGAGAGGAATGGGATCGCTGGCGCGTTTACGTCGCAGGGCGTTTGAAGGTGAACCCCGACGACCTTCGGAATAGCCGATTCCTCACGAGCAGGACGAGCTTCTCACCGCGTTCCGACGCGCTGGGCAGTCGACACGCTCCCGCTCGTTCGAACGTTGCGGGTGCGGTGGAGCCGCTTTCGTTCGAGCGTGAGGTCATGAGCATCGTCCTCGAAGAGCCCGCGCTCGCGCGCGAGTTCGGAGATCGCATCCGCCCGTCGAGTTTCCGTAACGAGGAACATCGCAAGCTTTACGAACGGATACTCGCCGGTGCCGACGAGATCGCGACGACGGCCGACGTACTCGCGCTCTTCACCGACGACCAAGCGAGCCTCGACGCGCTTTCGTCGCTCGGCAGCCGGGACCGCAGCTCGACGGTGCGATACGGCGATACGGCGGAGCGCCGCGCGCACCTGGAGCGGGTCGTGCAGCGGATAGAACTCGACGCCGTGGAGCAGCGTTTCCGAGACATCCGCCGCCGGATTGACGAAGCCTTTACCGCCGGAGAGCCGATTTCGGAAGCCTTGCGGGCCGAGTCCGAGGCATTACTGTCGAAACTACAAAAGTAAGAGAAAAGCACCGCGGAGAGGAAGGAGGTGCGTGAAGTACCATGGCGCGCAAGAAGAATGCCGCGACCGCAACGCCGGTCGTTGAAAGCCCGCCGGCCACACTCGACGAGGCCAGGAAACGTCTGACGACGCGCGGCAAGAGCCGCGGCGCGCTGACGCAAGAAGAAATTTATTCGGCCCTCGAGACGCTCGAGGACGTTACGCCGGAGCAAATCGACGAACTGTTCGAGGAGCTTTCGGGTATGGGCATCGAGATCGATGACGAGCAGAAAGAGGAGAAGCCCGAGGTCGAGGAAGAGGTCGAGGCGCCGATCCCCGACGGCCTATCCCTCGACGACCCGGTCCGCATGTACCTCAAGGAGATCGGGCGCGTTCCCTTGCTCTCGATGGAAGAAGAGAAGGCCTTTGCGATGCGCATCGAGGCCGGCGACATGGAGGCTCGCAAGAACGGAACCGCCGACAACGCCATCATCGCCGACGGCGAGGAAGCAAAGCGCCAACTCACCGAGGCGAATCTTCGTCTGGTCGTGTCGATTGCAAAGAAATACGTCGGCCGCGGCATGCAGTTCCTCGACCTCATCCAGGAGGGGAACCTCGGGCTGATTCGTGCCGTCGAAAAGTTCGACTACCGCAAGGGCTACAAGTTCTCGACCTACGCGACGTGGTGGATCCGTCAGGCGATCACGCGGGCGCTCGCCGACCAGGCTCGCACGATCCGCATTCCCGTGCATATGGTGGAGACCATCAACCGCCTGGTAAAGATCTCGCGTCAACTGCTGCAAGAGTTGGGCCGGGAACCCATCGACGAGGAGATCGCCGCCGCGATGGGGCTCTCGCCCGAAAAGGTTCGCGAGGTCCGGAAGATCTCGCAGGAGCCGATTTCGCTGGAGACGCCGATCGGCGAAGAGGAAGACTCCCATCTCGGAGATTTCATCGAAGACCAGGAGGCGGTCGCCCCCGCCGAAGCCGCCTCGGTGATGCTGCTCAAAGAGAAGATGCAGGACGTGCTGCAAAACCTCACCGAGCGCGAGCGCAAAGTGCTCGTCTTACGCTTCGGGCTCGAGGACGGTCATCAGCGCACGCTCGAAGAGGTGGGTCAAGAGTTCGGCGTCACGCGCGAACGCATCCGGCAGATCGAGGCAAAGGCGCTGCGGAAACTCCGCCACCCCTCGCGCGGCAAAGCTCTCAAAGACTACTGGACCAACGAATAAAGCGACCCCGATTTGGCCTCAGGCCATTGTCGCCTAGAGATCATTGAGCGTGGGCTGCTGGAGGCTCCGATGGCCTTCCGGCGCGCTGAACGTCGCGGATCGTCCGCCAGAGATCTCGCTCGCGGCCAGCATCGCCCACGCGCAGTTCACGATCACCATGAGCCTGTTGACGTAACCCACGAGCGCGACTGCGCCGGGCGGCAACTTCGTTCCGATCGGCAACGTTCCGCCGTCGGCCGGAACGTGTCCACCGGCGTGCGTGAAGGTGACGAACAGCAGGATCAAGCTGCCGACCAAGGCGACGACCAGAATCCACGTCAGGTTCGCAAGCCAGAGCAGCGTCTTGCCGGTGCCTAGGGAGGACCGCGAGTGAAGCCAGCTGACGGTGATCAGCATCGCCGCAACCGGTAAACCGCCGGCGCCCAACAGACCGGCAAGTCCGTGCAGCGGCTGATTGATGTCGAACGCCGCTGCCAACGCCTCACCCAGGCCCGCCGCAACGAGAAACCATAACCCTACGCGTCCCGCAGCGCTGCGCGCGACCGGCCACAACGCAAACGCCAGCACCCACGAGCTGAAGGCCCACGTCGCAAACATCGTCGACAGCACCCAGCCATAATGTCCGTTGGCGTATTCGCTGACCACGCGCCACGACGGATCGAACTCCGGGCTCAACACGTGCAGCGCCGCCAACAACACCAACACGCACGCCGACGCAACGATCGCAATCCGCGCGGCCGCGCGCCTCACGACCGCACCTCATTCGAAACGCCGTCGAGGCGGTCGTAGCTCATCGACATGCCGTCGCTCATGCCCGACGCCAGCGCACCATCACGCAGCTCTTGCGATTCGAACTGCATCGTCAGCGTCAACAGCGTCCCATCGCCGGACTTGATAAAGGTTGTCGTGCACAACGCCTCGCCGGGCACACCGTCCATCATCTCGACGTTGACGATGCGATCCGGTGCGTGAATCTCACGAAATGCGCCCTGCACGCCGAACTCCGCTCCTCTATCGTCGTTGCGCCATACGTAGCGGTAGCGCCCGCCCGGGCGCAGATCGATCTCGCATACCGGCATGCTCCATCCAGGCGGCCCGAGCAGCCACTTCTTGACGAGCTCGGGTTTGGTATGGCACTCGAAAATCAGGTTGGGCGGTGCATCGAACGTGCGCGTGACGCGAATCTCTCGCTCCGATGGAGTCGTGACTTCCAGTTTCGTAGACATCGCAGTGTAGGCTCCTTTACGAACGTTTGCGTACTTTGAGCTCGTCGGCCAGCAAAGCGTCGAGTTGCTGATACGTGCGCTCCCACAACTCCTGATAACGCTCGATCCACGCCACCGCGTCGGCGATCGGCTTGGTCTCGACCGTCGCCGGCCGACGCTGCGCGTCGCGACCGCGGCGGATCAATCCGGCCTCCTCCAAGACCTTGAGGTGGCGGGAAATCGCCGGCTGACTGATTTCGAAAGAGTCCGTCAGCTCGTTGACGGTGGCTTCACCTCGTGCCAGCCGCAACAGAATAGCGCGCCTGGTGGCGTCCGAGAGCGCGAAAAACGTACTATCCAGGCGTTTGGTATGCGAGCCGGTGTTCATAACGCCTATGTTATATAACATATATGTTATTAAAGGTCAAGGGTGCTGGAGGTCAAGCGAGGGGCCGACGCATCCTTTGCGGCGG
>DATCTQ010000032.1:0-9456 GCA_036567865.1 Candidatus Tyrphobacter sp.
GTCGACGCCTTGACTTCGGCGAGATCGGTCGTCGTCGACTTCGCCGCACTCTCGACGCGACGCAGCGCGCCGAGCGCGCCGATCCCGGCGATCGCCAGCGCGCCGACCGAGGCGAGGATCGCAGTGAAGACGGCGACTGCCAATACCGCGGGGTGCAGCCAAAGGCGAATCAACGCGGCGACGATAAGCAGCACCACGACCGCAATCGCGATCGCTACGGCATTGACGGAGAGCCACGCTCTAACGTGACCCACGGCAAACTTCTTGGTGCCCATGTTCTGTTGCGGCCCCGTCGAACGCATCCCCTTGTGGTGCTGCTCCCACGTGGCCGGAGGTCGTTCTTGGGCGCCCTCCTTCCGGAGTCCCCCGGGAGCGAGAGCGGCCCGATGAGAATTAGGCCGGAAGTCTCGGTGGCCCGACGCGAAGCTGCCGCGGGCATGGCCGCAGGTTGACGACGCGGCGAGCCGAGCATCGCGATGCCGCGGCGATCGCTGCTGTGCACGTCGCGGCCTGGAACGAAACCTATCGCGGAATGCTTCCGGACGATTTCCTGGATGCGATGACCGTGCAACGGCGACTCGCGCATTGGGAGGAGCGATCTCCCACCCTATCCGGGTGTCACAGGCCACCAGTAGGTCCCGCTCCCGCTCGCTTGGAAGTTTTTGGGCATGATCGTCTACGAGTTCGGCCCGTTCCGACTGGATGCGGGTCGCCTGCTTCTCTATCTCGACGGCGCTCCCGTCGCGCTCGGCCCCAAAGTGATCAAAACGTTGCTGGCTCTCGTCGAATCGCCGGGCGAGATCGTGACCAAGAGCGCACTGCTGGCGCGGATTTGGCCGGAAGGTTTCGTCGACGAGGCGAATCTCACCCAAAACGTCTACGTCTTGCGCAAACTGCTGCGGGCGCACGGGTGCGGCACCGCAATCGAGACGGTCGCACGACGCGGTTACCGCTTCGCGGTCGCGCTACGCCGCTTGGAGGGCGCGCAGTTACCGTCAAATCCGCCTCGCCGAAGCTGGAGCCCTCTGCTCGCCTCAGCAGGGATGGCCATGGCGGCAGCGCTGCTCGTCGGCGGAGCCTGGGCCTACGGGCGTTCGCGCGAGACTCGTCCGGCAACGATCTCCACGGAGCAACGCCTCGCCGCGATCGGTCACTTCTATCTGACGATGCGCACCAGCTATGGCGTAATGCGCAGCGTGCTCTTCTTCTCGCGCGCGATTGCGCAGCAGCCTCGTAACCCCGCAAACTATGCCGCGCGCGCGAGCGCGTACGCGCTCTTGGCCGATTATCGCTACGGCCGCAAGACGCCGCAACAGGATCGCGCGCTTGCGCTGGCGGATGCCCGCCGGGCGCTCTCGATCGATCCGAGTTGCGGAGCCGCGTACGCCGCACTGGGATTGGTGGCTCTCGAAGCGAGCCGCTTGGATCGGTCGCTCGGCGATCTTCGCGAAGCGATCGCGCTCGCGCCGAACGACGGCAGCGCACGCGAATGGTATGCCCTCGCGCTGTTGACGCAAGGCCGGGTGGATATCGCGACCTCACAACTCCAACTCGCCCAGCGGCTCGACCCGCTCTCGATCGCCACGACCTCGTGGCTCGGATTCGCGGCGTATTTCGACCGTCGCTACGACGATGCGATCGCGTATGCTCGTGAAGGCCTGACCGTCTCGCCGCAGCGCAACAGTCTCTGGATCGCCCTCGGGCTCGCTCAGGAAGCAAAAGGGAGGGAGGATTCGGCGATCGCGAGCTTCTCGCGATACGGTACGAGTTGCCGGGCCTGTCGGGCCGAGGCGGCCGCCCTCCTCGCCGAAGCCTACATGCGGGAGCGCGAGCCGGCGCGGGCGCGCGCCGAACTGGCCGTCGCGCGGGCCGGCGCCGCGAGCGTTCGGCCGGAGGATCTGGCGCTTGCGGTGATCGCCCTCGGCGACCGGGCAGGGCGGCAACTTCCGCCTCCGCCCACGCGCATGACCCCCGAAGATCGCATCATGGTCGCCAACGACCCGCGCTTTAGCCGCCTGCCCAGCGCCGAGCGCCTACGCCTCGAGCAGGCGGTTTAGCTTCTCGGAAATATTTGGGGCGGGGGCTTGACGGCCGGTGCATATTGTACTATTGTACTAGTACAACATCGCACTAAGACAAAGGAGCCTCTCCATGAACCCCCTGAACGCCTCTCCGACCTACGTCACCTCGCGTCCCGACCTGAGCATCACCGAGCACCGCGCGCCCATCGCCATGCCGCGCTCCGACTCGTTCTTCCAGGGCTGGGGCCCGAAGCTCTAAGGTAACGCAGGTGCCTGTCGTGCTTACCGTAGACACGCGCAGCGGCGTGCCGATCTACCAGCAGATCGTCGAGCAGGTCAAGCGCTCGACGGCGCTGGGCGTTCTGCAAAGCGGCGAGCAGTTGCCCACGGTCAAGCAGTTGGCCCTCGACCTGACCGTCAACCCGAATACCGTCGCGCGCGCCTATCGCGATCTCGAACGCGACGGAGTCATCGAAACCGCACCCGGCCGCGGTTCCTTCGTCAAGAGCGACGGAGCGACAGCCCCGGCGAGACTCGCTGCGAATGACGTTACCCGCGCGGCCGTCGAAGGCGCGGTGCGCGAAGCCAAAGCCATGGGACTGACTCGCAACGACCTGCGCGCGGTCATCGACACCGTTCTCAACCGGTGGTTCCCGGAGGAAAAATGAGCATCAACATTTCGCACCTGACCAAGAAGTACGGCGCCTTCGCTGCGGTCGACGACCTTTCGATCGAGATCCCGAGCGGCACGATCTTCGGATTGCTCGGCCCGAACGGCGCCGGCAAGACGACGACGTTCAAGTGCATGCTCGACCTCGCCCGTACGACGAGCGGACGCGTCACCTACGACGGCAAACCGCTGGCGCCCGCGCTCTTCGAAGGCATCGCCTACGTACCCGAACGCAGCGTTCTCTACGATTGGATGAACGTCGCCGAGCACGTCGAGATGAACCGGCGCTCCTTCAAGCGATTCAAGCCGGCGCGCGCACTCGAGCTGCTCGATACCTTCGGCATCGATCTGCGCAAGCGCACGCGTTCGCTATCCAAGGGCATGAAGACCGCCGTCGCCGTTGCGATTGCCTTCGCGCGCGAGGCGGATGTCCTGGTATTGGACGAGCCGACGAGCGGGCTCGATCCCGTGAACCAGCGGCACGTGCTCAACCTGACCATCAACGAAGCGGCCCGCGGCTGCACCGTCATCTTTTCCTCGCATCAAATCGGCCAAGTCGAACGGACCGCCGAACGTATCGCCGTGATCGATCGCGGGCGGCTCGTCCTCGAGGGCGCGGTCGACGACTTGAAAGCCGATCGCAAGATCGTCGAGGCCGTTTTTCCGGACGAGAAATACTCGCTCGACGGCCTCGCCGGCGACCGGCGCATCGCGCGTGTCGACCGCAGCGGACGCATCGTCCGGTTGATGGTGCTCGACGGTGCTCCGGAGTTTGCGCACCGCCTCGAATCCGCCGGCGGAGCCGGCGTCCGCATCGTGGACCTCAATCTCGAAGATATCTTTCTCTACGCCGTTGCTCCGGCGTCGGCGAACACCGACGTCGTGGAGGGTTCGTAATCATGTTCTACGTCGAATGGCTGCGCGTTCGAAACGCGCTTCGCATCGTCGCGATCGTCTTAGGAGTGATGTTCGCGCTGGTCGTGATCTTGCGCATCACCCTCGGATCGCCGGCGGCGCAATACGACTGGATCTTCCGGGAGGCGGGTAAGCCCGGGGTGCACGTCTCGCAGCAGCGGCAAAGCGACGGCGCACTTCGCACGACGATCGACGATCCGGCGAAGGGCGATCACATCGTGATCGTCGACCGCGGCTGGCACGGCAAAGACATCACGATCACCGGCCCCGGGGTCTATACGGATCAGAACAACGTGCAGGTTGGAAGCGTCGGAGTTCACGGGAGGCACGTGGCAGGCGGCTCGGACGTGGTGCAGATCAATACCGACGAACCCATTACCGCGCGCATTTTACTCTCGATCGCATCATTCATCGCATTGATCGTGGGGACCGTGCTTGCGGCGCCGCTATCGAAGGAGAACGCCGATCATCTCGAGATCGCGTGGACGAAACCGCTGAGCCGAACGGGCATGGCGCTCGGCATGTTCGCGGTCGACGCGGCCGGCATCATCGCGTCGATGGCGTTGAGTATCATCTTCACGATCGCCTCGATCGCGCTCTTCGAGTTGCCGATCGTCGTCATCGATTCGCAGACGCTTCCCGTCCTTGCGCTCTGTGTGCTGATGCCGCTGGCCTGGTACGCATTGCTGACTGCCGCCTCGGCGTCGATGAAACGCGGACGCGGCGCCGTGCTCGGGCTCGGATGGCTCGCCGCGCTCATCGTCCCGAGCATCGGCCTCGGTCTCAGCGCGGCGCCGATCCCGGTCTTCCACGCGCTCGGCGTCGCCTTCAGCGTCCTCACGGTGCTCGACCCGATCGCGTACCTACACCTCTCGATGACGTCGTCGCCCGGGAACGCGGAGCCCACCATCGGCTTTGCCTTCGGCGTGCTCTCGTCCCCGGCGCTCGTACGCGCAGCGATCTTGCTGCTGCTCGCCGCGGCGTATTCCGCACTATCGTTGCTGCAATGGCGGCGGCTGGAGGCATGATCGTGGAACTGCTTGGAACGCATCTCTGCCTCAACATCGGAGCGTGGCGGCTGCGCTTCGCCTTTGCCATCGAGGACGCGGATCTCCAGCCGCCCGCGAGCGCCGCACCGGCGCGCGATCTGCGCCCCGCCTCCGACGAGAAGCTGGACCGCATCTTCCCCAATCGTCGTTAGGAATCGTTCGGTTACTCAGGCGTCCATCGGAGAAGCTGCAACTTTCTTGGACGTTTTCACACGGATGTGAAACTTCAAAACTTTGTTTTTCCAAGAAAGTGCCGCAGCGCGAGCGAGCCTGGACGGCGAGCGAGCAGCGGTTCGACGATGGATGCCTGAGTAACCGAACGGCTTTAAACGACGTACCCGTTACGCACCGCAGGCTCGAGATAGGTGAACGACGTTCCGTTGATCTTGAAGAAGTAGAGGTTCGGAATCAGCGGGTCGCCGTTCGAATCGAAGCTGTAGGGGCCGACGAGCGTATTGAAGCCGCCCGCCATCTGCATCGCGGTGATGAGCGAGAAGCGCGTGAGCGCATTCTGGCGGGATGCGCCCTGAATGATGACCTGCGCGGCGGCATAGCCGTACGCGATCAAGGCGGTGATGCCGTCGACCTCGCGGCGTAGATCGGTGAGCTGCTGAATGATGCTCGGGATGCGATCGAGCGGCGGCAGCGAGGAGTAGACGACGGCATTTCCGAGCTGCGCACCGTACTGCGTGATGGAGGCCTGGGAGTAGAAGCCGTCGCTCAGACCGTAGCCGCCGTTGTATCCCGCGCTCGCGAGCGCGGGTACGAGAGGGCCGAGCGCGGCGACCTTGCCGCATAGAAAGAGATAGTCGGGAGCACGGGCGACGATCGCTCGAGCGGCGCCGGCAGCGTCGAAGGCGCTGGTCGGTAGCGTTACGATGTCGACGTTGCGGCGATCGGCTTTGGCTTGTTGCGCGAAGCCGCTAGCGACGTCCGGTCCGTATGCTCCGTCGAGCGTCACGGCCAGCGCAAAGTGCGACGCCTGCTTGCGAAAGATCGTCGATGCGAAGAGGCGCCCCGCGACATCGTCCCGCGTCGGCAAACGGTAGACGTTGTGATAGCCGCGGCGCGTGAGCGCGTCCGCGGTAACGCTCGGCACGACGACTGCGAAGCCGCTGTTTGCGTACTGGGAGAGCGTGGCGATCGTGACGTCGGCGGTGAGATTGCCTACCAAGCCGATGATCGTCGAATCCGCCGCGGCGATATCTGCGTTCGCGCTGGAGATCGCGCCGGAGTTCTGGTCATCGAATTGCCGCACGCCGTAGGCGATCTGCGTGATGTTGGCGGAGAGAAGGTTATTCTCGTCGATCGCCGCCCGCACGCCCTGCACCACTTGCGCGCCGTAGGCCCCGAGGTCGCCGGAGAGCGGAACGTTGACGCCGATGGTCAGTTGGCGCGCCGGCTGGATCGGCTGTCCGGGAATGATCGGATGAAGCGGAATCTGCGCGCTCGCCCGCGCCGCTGCCGCCGCAGCGCCGAAACCGGCGAGGAACGCACGCCGCTTCATCGTGGGAGCATCGCCCCCGAGAGCGTCGCGAGGAGAAAGAGCACGGAGAAGGCCATGTTTGCCGTGAAGACGCGCTCGTTCACCACGAAAAGGTTTTCCGCACCGTGCAAGAGCCGTTCCTCGTATGCCGCTAAAAGCAACGCCGCGGCGACCCCGGCGTAATACGGCCACGATGCCCCTGCGGCATAGCCCGCGGCGCCGAGCGCGATCGCGGTGACGAGATGGAGCGCGACGGCGAGACGACGCCCCGGCTTCTCACCGAAGCGCGCCGGAAGCGAGCGCAGGCCTTGCGCGCGATCGACGCCGAGATCCATCAGCGCGTAGATGACGTCGAAGCCCGCAACCCAGAAGGTCACCGCGACGAAGAGCCAGAGCGCGCTCGGGCCGATCGTGCTCGCGACGCCGATATAGGCACCGAGCGGGGCGAGCCCGTCGACCGCTCCCAGCACGAGGTGCGTGAGCCAGGTGAAGCGCTTGCAGAGCGGATAGGCAAGCACACCGAGGGCGGCGATCGGCAACAGCTTCACGCACAGCGGGTTCAGCATCCATGCGGAGAGGATCAGCAGCAGCAGTCCGAAGGCCATCGCCCACAGCATGGCTGCGCCGGAGAGTTGTCCGCTCGCGACCGCCCGCCGGGCGGTGCGCGGGTTGCGCGCGTCGATCTCGCGGTCGAGATAGCGGTTCGCGGCCATCGCGGCGGTGCGCGCGCCGAGGACCGCGAGCGTGATCCAGAGCAGTGACCAAGCAGAAGGCAGCCCGCGTGCGGCCAGCAGTGCACCGACGTACGCGAACGGCAGCGCGAAGAGCGTATGCTCGACACGGATCTCGCGCAGGAAGAGCGCCCCCTTCGACAGGCTCGGGCTGACACGGTTCATCGAATGCCTTGACCACTCCAAGCATCGGGTTGCAGCATGGCGACGATGCGATCGAGCCCGTATTCGTGCCAGCGCCGATCGACGAGCGCCCGCGTCTTCGGGTCCATGATCATGTCGGGTGGCCACGGCCGCGTGTACCCTTCGGCGGCGCTCTTGCGCGTTGCGTCGATACCGATCTTCGTGCCGTACGCGATCGTGTAGGAACCGTGATCGAGGTCGTCGACAGGACCGGGCATCATCACGACGTCGCGCTCGGGTGCGAGATTGTTCAGCACGAACCACGCAGTCTGCCGTACGTCGTGCACGTCGACGTCGGCATCGACGACGATCAGCACGCGGGTCAGCATCATCATGTGTCCGAGACCCCAGAGCGCGTTCATCACCTTTTTCGCTTGCCCCGGGTACGACTTGTTGATCGAGATCAGTGCGAGGTTGTGAAAACCTCCCTCGACGGGCAGGTTCATGTCGACGATCTCCGGCACGACCATCTGCAAGAGCGGCAGGAAAATGCGTTCGGTCGCCTTTCCGATCCACGCGTCTTCCATCGGCGGCTTGCCGACGAGCGTCGCCGCGTAGATCGGGTTGCGGCGGTGCGTCATGCAGGTGACGTGGAACGTCGGATAGCGGTCGGCGAGGCTGTAGACGCCGGTGTGATCGCCGAACGGCCCTTCGGCGCGCAGATCGGCGTTATCGACGTATCCTTCGAGCACGAACTCGGCCTCGGCGGGAACTTTGAGATCCACGCTCGTTGCTCTGACCAGTTCCACCGGCTTGCCGCGAAGCAGGCCTGCAAACGCGAACTCGTCGAGCATCGGCGGCAGCGGTGCGGTCGCCGCGTACGTCAGCGCTGGTTCGGTCCCGATCGCCACCGCAACGGGAATGCGTGCTCCCCAGGCGTCGGCGTGCGCGCGCCCGTGTTTGTGACGTTGCCAGTGCATGCCCGTCTCGCGCGCGCCGTAGATTTGCATACGATACATGCCGACGTTGAAGACCTTCGTACGTGGGTCTTGCGTGATGACGAGAGGCAGCGTGATGAACGGGCCGGCGTCGAGCGGCCACGTCGTGAGCACCGGCAGCGTTCGCAGATCCGGCTCGCGGTCGATCACGTCTTGGCAGCTGCCGTTGCGCACGACTCGCGGAACCGCATTGGCGAGCGGCGCGAGACGCATCACCGCGCCGACCTTCTCTCCCAGCGACGAGCCCGGCGGGGCGAGGTCGAGCAGCTTGCGCACGCGGGTTGCCACCTCGTTGAGATGACCTGCGTCCAGGGCCATCGCCATCCGGCGATGCGCGCCGAACTGATTCGTCAGGACGGGGAACTTGGAACGCTTCACCTTCTCGAAGAGCAACGCCGGGCCGCCGGCCTTGACGACGCGGTCGGTGATCTCGGCGATCTCGAGCTTCGGATCGACCGGCGCCGCGACCCGGTGCAGTTGTCCGGTCTTCTCTAACGCATCGACGAAATCGCGCAATGAATCAAATGGCATGGCTAAGACCTCTAAGGCAGGTGCATCGCCTTGCGCAAGAGCCTTCCGCGTGTGCGGACGGGCAACAGCGCGAAGATCGCCCCGATCTTTGCGGGCGCTCCGAGGAGGTAGCGCTCGCGTGGGCGCCGCCCAACGGCGGCGGCGCAGATCGCTCGCGCGACGATGCCCACCTCCATTCCGCGCTCCGTTCCATTCTTGAGAATGCGCCGCATCGAATCCAGGATGTTGCCGTAGTAGTGCTGCTGCTGCGCCGAAGACTGATGCTCGAGCCGGTCGATCGAGCTGCGCCCCTTCTCCCAGATCGGCGTCTTCACGTCACCGAATTCGAAGAGCGAAACGGTGACGCCGCTCCCGGAAGATTCCAACTCGATGCGTAGAGCGTCGGTCAGGGCCGCGAGTGCCGCCTTCGAAGCGGCATACGGACCGATGAACGGCGGCGTGATACGCCCGGCGATCGAGCCGATGAAGATCAAACGCCCTCGGCTTTCGCGCAGCATCGGCAGAACCGCTTGAGCGACAGCGAGCTGCCCGATGAGATTCACTTCGAGTTGGTAGCGCAGCCGGTCGAGGGGCATGAACTCGAGCGGTCCACCGAGCGCGATGCCGGCGTTGCAGATCGCCGCTTGGAGCGGCAGGCCGTCGGCGCGAATGCGCGCGGCGGCCTGGGCGATCTCTTCGGGCTTGGTGACGTCGAGTGCGATCGGATGTAGCGCGTCGCCGACGGCCCGCAGACGCGCGGCGTCGCCGTCGTTGCGCACCCCCGCGTAAACGGCAAAACCGCCGCGGGCCAACTCGGACGCGACGGCAAGCCCAATGCCGCTGGAGGCGCCGGTCACCAGCACGGCGCGCATCGCGTGCGGCCTACTCGTCGCCGTGGTGGCGTCCCTGCGGCCGGCGACGACGGCGCACCGGCGGCGCGCCCGGTCCGGCGG
>DATCTQ010000033.1:0-14745 GCA_036567865.1 Candidatus Tyrphobacter sp.
CGTCCTCAAGGCCAAAGCGGGTCTTACTTGCCACCAAACCGGCGGTGTGGCTTGCCGCAGATCCCGAAAACGGCCGGAATCACCCGGCGCCCGCTCGAAAGGAGCGGCCATATGGGGAATCCCCGTTAATCGGTCTAGATCGGTCCAGATCGGTTTAAATCCGTCTAAATCGGCTTAAATCGGGCCAGATCGGCTTCACATCACAAAGTTCAACTTTTTCTCTGGCCCCCGTTTCATCCAGCCATTCGAGAGCGTCCTCTCGTTTGATGAGTTGGCGACGCTGCCCGATCTGCTTGAACTTGAGGCCCTGGAAGTTGATGGCGTAGCGGATCGTATCAATCCCAAAGCCAAGACAATCCGCCAGCTGCTCCGGCGTCATGCGTTCGGGCCACTGCGCCGAGGGCAGCGGTACGCGTTTCCCGTTCCTCATGGCTGCACGACCAGCACGTCGCGGTAGCTCGTGACCGTGTTGTAGTAGTCCAGATCGCCGAAGTAATACGTCCCGGCCTGCAGCGTGAACTCTTGCGAGAAGCACAGCGCGCCGTTCTGCGCGGGTGGAATGCGCCCGGTGGACCAGAACGGCTGCGCCGGGTTGCCGATGATCGTGTTTGTCTGCGTTGCCGCGCTGCTCGGGAACGTATACGGCTCGGTGGGAAAGGCGTGCCCGGAGAAGGCCACTGCGGAGTGCTCGATCGTGTCGCTGCCCAGTTCGATGTTGGTGAACTGCACGGTGTTGCTCGAGGTGATCGCGCCCCCGAGCGCGGTCTTGTCGATCACCTGCGCGAGATCGGGGATGTTCGTGCCCTCGAAGAGGGCGTAGCCCGCGATCTGCCCGTAGGTCGGGTCCGCGACCTCCGTGACCTCGCTGCCGATGCCGATGATGACGACGTTCGGATTCGTGCTCTCCACGGTGTTACACGAACCCGGCGCGATCGTCGGCGTTGAGGAGGGGGAGGGGCTTGGGATCGCTCCCCCGCCCGAACCGAGATTCGCGCAGCCGGCAGTTGTGAGTTAAGATCCTCGAGCACCAAGACGGCGTTCCGGCGCCGGCACGAGCTCGCAAGCGAATCGGCGAAGGACGCCGTTTGCTGCGCCCTCGATTGCGCCGCTGCGCTCGGCGGCACGCACTTCAACAAGCGCAGGGCATCGATCAGCGGGCCGAACGGCGCCGTACCGCCTTCGCGGCAATAGCCGATTCCGAACCTCGCGCGCCCGCCGGTAAGCGTCTCTCGAAATGCGCGCACGAGTCGGCTCTTGCCGATGCCGACGTCGCCCGCGATCATCACGAGACCGCCGCGGCCTCTTGCCGCCGCGAGGCGCGCGTTAACGAGGCTCTGGAGTTCGCGCGCACGCCCCACGAGGGACGGGCACAGAACCGGGCCCACCACCATGATGACCGGGAATTCCCCTCGCGCTCAGACGGCATCCTGGACCCGGGGCGGTTTTCCGACATATGCCTGCGCGGGAGGCGGTCTTACACTAACCCTGTCAAGGGGAGGGATCGCATGCTTTCCAAGAGGATCGTCGTTCTTGCTGCACTCGCCGCGCTCGTCATTTCGAGCGTGGGATGCGCTGCGAAGCTCGTTCCGCACGTCCTGCCCACGGGGCAGACGCTTTACTGGAGCTTCTTCCATACAAACTCCGGTAGCGCCACCGAGCAGATCGAGCTCACGCGGAACGCCTACGAGTCTTCGCCTTCGACAAGCTCGGGAATCTCTACGACGCCGACTGCGGGAATGCCGGCACGTCTACGTTTACCCCATCGCAACGCAGTCGTTCAGCTCGACGCTCGCGCCATCCGAGTCCTTCACCGACGCGAACATCGCCAAGGGCTGCGTCTGGGGGATTCTGATCAAGTAGCTACCAGAGCGCGCCGTCGCCCAGAAGAATGTAGAGCAGTACGCCGATCGGCCAGAGCAGGCAGAGGACGGCCCAAAGAATCTTCTTGGCACCGTCCATGTCGGCGCGCCCAATGATGTTGATCCACGCGAAGATCACGGCGATCGGGTGCAGCACGACCGCAAGGATCAGCTCGATGATGAGTTTCACGACAATCGACTCCTTAGGCAAACTGAGCGGAGTGGAGATGGGCGTAGGCGCCGCCGCGTGCGAGCAGCTCGTCGTGCGTTCCGATCTCGACGACGCGTCCGGCTTCGATGTAGAGGATCCGATGCGCGCGGCGGATCGTCGAGAGACGGTGCGCGATGATGAGCGTGGTGCGCCCCGCCATGAGGCGCTCTAGGCCTTGTTGGATGAGCGCCTCCGAATGCGTGTCGAGGGCGCTCGTGGCTTCGTCGAGGATGAGGATGCGCGGATCCCGCAGAAGCGCGCGCGCGATCGCGACGCGCTGGCGCTCGCCGCCCGAAAGCCGAATGCCGCGCTCGCCCACCTGCGTTGCGTATCCTTCCGGCAACCGTTGCACGAACTCGTCGGCATTGGCATCTCGCGCCGCCTGCTGTACTTCAGCGTCGCTCGCCTCGAGGCGTCCGTAGCGGATGTTTTCGAGGATCGTCCCGCGCAAGAGCTGCGGGTCTTGCGGTACGATACCGATGACCCGGCGCAGATCCGCGAGCCGAACGTTCGCGATGTCGGTACCGTCGATCCGAACGACGCCGGATTGCGGCTCGTAGAAGCGCGGAACCAGATTCACGAGCGTCGTCTTCCCCGCACCGGATCGGCCGACGAGCGCGACGATCTCGCCGGCAGCGATGCTCGCGTTCACGTCACACAGCGCGGGCGGCTCACCCTCTTTGTACGAGAACGAGACGCCTTCGAAGGCGATCGCGCCTTTGGGCGACGTCAGCGGCTTGGCGCCGGGCCGGTCCGCGACTTCGACCGGCAGATCGAGAATCTCGAATACGCGCCCCGCGCCGACCAGCGACTTGGCCAAGTCTCCGACGAAAGCGGCAAGACGGTTGAGCGGATTCGCGAGGTTGACGAGCAACAGCCAATAGTTGAAGACGTGCTCCGTCGTCAAGCGACCGACCAGCACCTCCCGCACCGAGAGCCACATGATGACGACCACCGCCAGCACCATGATCGTCGAGACGACCAGCGGCTGCGTCTGAATGAACTGCGTCAGCTTCATGTACGCGCCGAAGAAGTCTTCGTTCGAGTGGCGGAAGCGGCGAATCTCGAATTCCTCGCCGCCGAAGGCTTTGACCACGCGCTGCCCGGCGAGAATCTCTGCAAGGTTCGCCGAGAGGTCCGCGACGCGTTCCTGCGTGCGCATCGTACTCGTCGAGATCAAGCGCTGAAACTTCGAGACCGCAACCGAGACGATCGGGGCAACGACGACCAGCGTCAGCGTCAGCAGCCAGTCCAGGTAGATCATCATCGCGAACGACGCCAAGAAGGTTACTGCGGCGACGACGAACTGCGGCAGCGAGACGCTCACGGCGTCCGTCATTAGCTGAAGGTCGGTGCTGAAGCGCGCAATCAACTCGCCGGGACGCCATTTGTCGAACTCACCGAGCGGGAGATTGAGCACGCGCGCGAAGAGCGCAACGCGCCAGCGCGCGATGAGGTGCTGTCCGCTCCACGCGGTGAGATACGTTTGAAAATACGTCGCAAGGTTGGCGAGCACGAGCGCACCAAACGTCGCCCCCAGCCCGAGATAGAGCACGTGAACGTCCGGCGCGTGTCCCGCTGGAGGCGCGAGCACGCGCCCGACGATCGCGCCGAACGCCCAGGGCGCGACCAAGCTCAGGACGCCGGCAAGCGTTCCGAGCAGGAAGCCGATCGCGATGCGCCCGTAGTAGGGGCGCGCCTCGTGCGCAAGCCGCTTCAACGTCGCACGCTGGGTCATGATCGTGGCTTAACGCTTCCCGAGTAGGGGCCCTTCAACTCACCCTCTCCCGATAGCGCGAAAGAAAGGCACGTGCCGTTGCTGCGTGATCGAGTACGCGTGCGGGATAGGCGTTGCCGTCGTAGAGCGGCAACATCGGTGCTTGCTCGTGTCTTCGCTGCCGCGCGGCCAGCGGCGCATGCTCGATCTCCGGCACCCAGCGGCGAACGTAGCGTGCCTCCGGGTCGAATCGGCGCTGCTGCGTTTCGGGGTTGTAGATTCGCGGATACTGCGCGAGATCGGCGCCGACGCCGGCGATCCATTGCCAATTTCCCGTCGCGATCGCGGGATCGTCCTCGACGAGCAGACGATCCCAGACGTCGCGGCCGACGCGCCAATCGACGCCCAGATCGAAGCACAGAAAGGAAGCCGCCACCGCTCGCACGTGCGGGTGCATCCAACCGGTCTGCGCGAGTTGACGCATCCCCGCGTCGACCAGCGGAAATCCCGTTTTGCCCTCGCGCCAAGCGTCGAACGCGAGATGCGTCTGCGCGAACTCGAAGCCGCGCATCCGCTCCTGGAGGGCCACATGTTCCGTTTCGGGGTGAAACCACGAAAGTTGGAGGAAGAAATCGCGTAGCGCGAGCGAGCGCAGAAAGAGGCGCAGCGAGAGTTTTTCCTCGTTGAGCAGAAATGGATCTTCGAGGCGGCGCAGCGTCGCACGCACCGCGGTGCGCATCGCGAGCGTCCCGAACGAAAAATGCGGCGAGAGATGCGAGGTGCCGTCCTCGGCCGGAACGCGCTGCGCCGCCGCGTACGAAAGCGCCGCTGACGAGAGGAAGCGCTCCAGCGACGCAGCCGCAATGCCGGGGCTGATGTCCGGCAGCGCCTCGCTCGAACCGAAGTCGCTCGGCTCCGGAAGCGGTTCGCTCTCCATGTCCGCGCTTGCGAAACGGGTGAGCAGCGGACGGTCGAGCGAGGGGATCGGCAGCGAGCGCCGTCGTTCGAAGTATGCTTGGAACGCACGATAGCCCGTGCCGTCGCCGCTGCGTTCGATCTCCTCGGGCGCAATCGCGGGCGCGTCGTGCACGAGTTGCGCCTGCAACTCGGCTTCTTCCAGAGCCGAACGCAGCGCTTCGTCCGATCGCATGCCGAGCCCGTCGTAGCGAGCGCTCCATGCCACGCCCGTTGCCGCAGATTCTCGAGCCGCGCGCACCAGCACGTCCGTGTTTTCCCCACGGCGCACCACGAGCCGGCTGCCGCGTTCGCGCAGCGCGGCATCGAGCGCGCGTACCGCGGCGCAAAAGAACGCCGCGCGCCGCGGGGAGCGTCGCAACGGTTCCGTCAGCTCCCCGTCGAGCACGAGGATCGGCAGGACCGGCCCCGCTTCTGCTGCGGCGGCCAGCGCTGCGTGATCCTCGAGACGGAGATCGTGCGTGAAGCGACAGATGAACATACGGACTTCTTCTGAGGCTCCCTAGGGCTGCTCGAAGATGCTATCGGAGAGCGCGGCATTCACGCGATAGCCGTCGAGCGTCGCGGCGATGTCCGCAACGTATCCCGGCTCCTGGATGTGCCCCTGCTCGGCGACGGCCAATTGATTGCCTTGAATCAAAGCGTAGTGCTCCGTCATCTGCGCGTAGCCGCCGTTCCGATAGTTCCACCGCAGCGCGGTGATCAGCGCGCTCGCATCGTCGACGCTCGCGTCGATGTGCTCGACGTTGCCACGTTTGCGCGGCACCAGACGCAGACGCGTCGCACTGCCGTCGTCGCCGACCGTGGTGACGACGAAAATCTGCTGCCAACGCGACGGGCTCACGATGTTCGGATAGAGCTTCCCGAACTGCTGCGCGATGCCGGGCAGACCACTCGTGACGACGAGTTTCTCGCGATCGGGTTCCTTGCGATAGAGCGTGCCGACGATCTCAGTCGCAAGAAATGGGAAGGTGAGCAGGTGGATGTCGGCATGCAGCGTCGCCGTGTAACTGCGCAGGTTGGGGTTCAGCCCGGCCATCCGCTCGAGCAAGTCGGGCGCGGCGCCGGCGGGTGCCAGCCCCAGCACAAGCGCCAAAATCATCGGTATCGCTTTCATCGCGGCCCGACCTCCGAGAACGCGTTCATGGCAAGCATGATCTCCTCGCGCACTTCTGCATCTCCTTCCCGCGAAACATGGCTACGCAAACCGTCGAGCGCCGCAGGAGAGCCGATGCGCCCGAGCGCCCACGCCGCGTGCGCGCGGACCATCGCGTGCGGCTCGCGCTCGAGTACCTCGATCAATGCGGGAACGCTCGCGCGATCCAGTGCGTTTCCCAGCGCAACGGCGGCATTGCGGCGCAATACGGCGGCGCCGCGCCACCCCATCGCGGTGGGACGAAACGTGCTTCGAAATTCTCCCGCCCGTAAGCGCAGCAAGCCGACGAGATCGGGAGAGGCCGCGGTCTGCGATCGTGGGGTGTCGCTCGTTGCACCTCGATCGCCTGCGGCGTGCGTCGGCGGACAGGCCACTTGGCACATGTCGCAACCCCACACCCATTCACCGATCAGCGGGCGCATCTCGCGTGGGATCGCATCGGTTCGCTGCGTTAAGTCCGAGATGCAGCGCGTCGCATCGATGGTATAGTCGCCGCGCAACGCGCCCGTCGGACAGGAATCGACGCAACGCACGCAGCTGCCGCAGCTCTTCTGCAGCGGAGCGTCGGGCTCGATGTCGAGCGTCGTGAGGATCTCGCCGAGAAACACGAAGGAGCCGAGGCGGGGTGAGATGAGGTTCGTGTGCTTGCCGATCCATCCCAAGCCGGCCTTCGCCGCGAAAGCGCGCTCCGCGATCGGCTTGGTGTCGCATGCGACCGCGGTGACGGGCTCGCCCGCGCATTCGTCGATACGCCGAGCGATCTCGCGCAGCGTCTGCAGGAGTCGCCGATGGTAGTCGCCCGACCACGCATAGTTTGAAACACGGCCCGAGAGCCTCGGCCGGCTCGGCGGCGGCGTGGCATAGGCAAAAGCGATGCAGAGGACGCTCTTCGCCCCCGCGAGTATGCTGCGCGGGTCCGCGGCACGATCCGCGCGTGCGTCGTCATAGTTCCAGGTCGTGAAATCACCACGAGCAAAGGCTTCCCGGAGCCGCTCGCGCGTTCGTTCGTCGACGAACGCGGGGGCGACGCGTATCTCGCACTCCCCGTGCACCGCCGAGCGCGCCAGCGCGACGACGTCGGCCTTAGAGCATCGCAAGCGGTCCATCGCGCCCTATCGGAAAAGCTGCATCGATTGCGGCGACGTCTTCGGAATCGAGTTGCAGCATCCCGGCTCGGGCGTTCTCCTCGACGTGCGCGACGCTCGATGCTTTCGGGATCGCGAACAACTCGGGCTCGCGCGTCAAAAACGCGAGGATGACGGCCCGCACCGTCGTTTGGTGTTTACCGGCGATGCGCCCCAGCACGCCGTCCGGCTTCGCGGCTTCGCGCGGAAAGTGCCCGCGGCCGAAGGGCGTGTATCCAACGATCGCGGCGTTCGACTTCCGCGCGGCCGGAAGCACGTGCCGCTCCATACCGCGCTCGCGAAGATGGTAGAGCACTTGGTTGCAGGCGAGCGGCACCGATCGCAGATAGGATGCGGCTTCGAGCATCTCGTCCGCGTCGAAGTTGCTGACGCCGACGAAGCGGGTCTTGCCTTGCCGCACCAGTTCCTCGAGTGCCGCCATCGTCCGCTCGAGCGGATGCCCTCCGGGCCAGTGTAGAAGGTAGAGATCGAGGTATTCGCTCTTCAAACGCCGGAGCGAACGCTCGCAGGCCGCGATCGTTCCGTCGAACGTTGCGTGATTCGGAACCACCTTGCTCGTCACGAAGAGTTGCTCGCGCGATAATCCTGCAATCGCTTCGCCGAGCAGTTCCTCCACGCGCCCGGAGCCGTACATCTCGGCAGTGTCGAGATGCCTCATGCCCAAATCGATACCGCGGCGAATCGCGGCGATCGCCTCCTTGCGTCCCGCGCCGTGCTCGGGCAGGTCCCAGGTGCCTTGGCCGACGACCGGAACCATGCGCCCGGTCGGACCGAATCGCTTTTCGCGCATATGCTAGAATACCGCGAAATCTTCGCGTTCGACCGCGTACGCCATCAGCCCGCCGCGCAGATGCCGTACACGGGCAAAGCCGGCGTCGCGCAAACGCTGAACCGCCCAGCGTGATTTGACGCCGACGCGGCAAGCGACGACGTAGCGCCGGGCACTGTCGAGTTCGTGCAAGCGCGCCTCGAGCTCGCTCGCGGGAACGTGGATCGCCCCTGGAATCACGCCGAGCACGACCTCATGGGGCTCCCGCACGTCGAGCAGCGCCCACTCGCGCAGTGCGTCGTCGAGCGCCGATGGTTCGATCTCCTCGAGATCGCGCGCCTCTTCGTCATCGTACGACATCTCTCGCGCCTCGCGAAGCGTCGCGGCATCTCCGCAGAGCACGCAAAGCGGATCGCGTTCGAAGCGCACCTCTTGAGTGCGTGCGCCGAGCGCATCGACGAGCATCAAACGCCCGGCGAGCGGCTCGCCGATGTGCAGCAGAAGTTTGAGTGCCTCGTTCGCCTGCAACGCGCCGACGATGCCCGCGAGCACGCCGAGCACCCCTCCCTCGGCACAGGTCGGCACGCTGCCCGCCGGCGGCGGTTCGGGATACAGGCAGCGGTAGCACGGGGCATCCCGCGTGAAGACGCCGATCTGACCGTCGAAACGAAAAATCGAGGCGTAGACGTCGGGTCTCCCTTCGAGAATGCAGGCGTCGTTGACGAGATAGCGCGTGGGGAAACGGTCGCTGCAATCGAGCACGACGTCGTAGAGCGCGACCAGCTCGCGCGCGTTACGCTCGTCGAAGCGCAGTGCAAGGGCGTCGATGGCCACGAAGGGGTTGATCGAGTGCACGCGCTGCGCCGCCGCTTCGGCCTTCGGTTTTCCCAGGTCCTCGCTACCGAAGATCGTCTGACGCTGCAGGTTCGTCTCGTCGACGATGTCGTCGTCGACGATGCCGATCCGCCCAACGCCTGCCGCGGCGAGATACTGCAAAGCCGGTGAGCCGAGGCCACCCGCCCCGATCACGAGCGCGCGCGATGCCGCGAGCCGCTCCTGTCCGGCGAAGCCGACCTCGGGGATCAAGAGGTGGCGGCTATAACGTCGCAGTTCCCGTGGCCCGAGGCTTATTCGCGGGGATGCAGGTCGTTCAGCCACTGTAACACCTCCGTACGCGCGTTCTCGCCCGCGGCCGTGTGGTTGCTCTCGATATGCGCCAAGCGTTTGGGTTCGGGAGCACGCTCGTAGAGTTCTACGACGTTGGAGACCGGCACCATCGCATCGTGCGCCGCGGCGACGTAGAGCACGGGGCGCCCCGCGAGATGCGGCAACGCCTCCTCGAGGCGCGCGTCGACGCCCTCGAAGAGTTCCGGAAGTGAGGCGCCGTCGACGTACTCCGAGCGAAGATCCGTCGAGAAGTTTCGGCGCAGCGCGGAGATCGCCGCCGCCCGGCGATACCCGGTTGCAATCGCGATCGCACCGCGGATCGACGCGTCTCTCGCGGCAAGCAGCAAAGCGGCGATCGCTCCCAGGCTGTGGCCGACGACGTACGGCCGTAGACCGGAACGATCGCCCGCGAAGCCGACGGCGGCGTTCATCGCATCCAGGCAGTCGTCGAGGTCGCGCAGACGCCCGCCGCTCGCACCGAGTTTGTGCCCAGGAAAGTCGAGGCTGAAAACCTCACAACCGTGCGCTGCGAGAAAGGCGCACAGGGGATCGAGATTCTGCTTCGACGAGGAATAGCCGTGCGCGGCCGCGAGCGCCACGCCGCGCGGCCGCCGTGGCAGATAACGTAGCACCGCGATTCCATTGTGGTTCGCCCCTACCCGGTGCAACTCGAGCTTCACGGCGCGGTTGGGCCTTCGTTCGAGCGCCAGCGGCCGGGCGTTCCGTCCGCGTAGCGCTCCTTCTTCCATATCGGCGCGCGCGTCTTCAACTGATCGACGGCGTACGCGCAGGCCGCAAACGCCTCCGCACGATGCGGTGCCGCTGCGACGACCGCGACGGCGATCTCCCCGACTCGCAGCTCGCCGACACGATGGAAGATCGCGATGTGAGTACCCGGCCAGCGCCCGCGCGCCTCCTCGGCGATGTGCGCGAACTCCTCGAGCGCCATCGGCTCGTAGGATTCATACGTCAATCCGTCCACAACGCGATCGTCGTCGGCGCGCTCCCGTACGACTCCCGTGAACGTCACCATCCCGCCAATGCCGTCCTCGCGCATCCCGGCCTCCACCGCCGCCACGTCGATCGGCGTGCGGCAAATCCCGAACATCAACCCCCTCCCGCCGGCGGCAGCAATGCAACCTCGTCGCCGTCTTGCAGCGCCTCGTCACCGGCAACGACGCGCCCGTTGCGCGCAAGGCGCGTCGACGAAAGCAACGCATCGAGCGCGGGGGACTCCACCGCCAGCGCCGCCCAGGCGTCGCGCGCGCGCGCGCCCTCCGGCAGCGTCAGCGCGCGCTCGGCAGTACCGAGGACCTCGCGGATACGTGCAAAGGCGACGATACGAACGGTCACGCGCTGCGTTCGCGATAGCGTGCTTCGAGCACGTAACGCTCGATGGCGCGCGCGACGCCGTCGTCCGCATTGCCGGCCGTCACGCGGCCGATGCTCTTGAGCACGTCGGGTTCCGCATTGGCCATCGCGACGCCGACGCCCGCCCAGCGAAGCATCGGCACGTCGTTGCGGGAATCGCCGATCGCGAGCACGCGCTCGCGCGTGATCTCGTACGTCTTGCAAAGGTTTTCCAATGCGCGTTTCTTCGTCGCTTCGCGGCTGGTCACCGCACATTCCTCGAACGCGCCCCATGTCTCGAATTTGAAGTGCAGCGGCAGATCGGCAAACGTCGTGCGCACCGCCTCGACCGCCTCGTTACCCAAGAATCGTAAGAACGTCGGCGCGACGTGCGGGAGATCGCGAAAACTCACGACGTCATGCCATTCGGGGCCGTGCATATCGCTCATGTACCGCTGCGCTCCGCTCAAACGGTAGAAGCCCTCCTCGAGATAGACGGCGACATCGATATCCTGGGACTCGGCGTACTCGAGCATCGGCTTTGCATGCTGAAGCGGGATCGGGATGTGGCCGATCGTGCGCCCGGTTTGAATGTCCTTGGTCAGCGCACCGTGGCAGCAGATCACCGGCAACGCCAACTCCAGGTCGCGCGCGATCTGCGTCGGCGCCTCGACGCCGCGCCCGGTGACCAGCACGACGCGCACCCCCTCCGCGAGGGCGGCGGCGATGGCGAGGCGGTTGGCCTGGGAGACCTGCTCTTGGGGGTCGAGCAGCGTCCCGTCAAGGTCGAGGGCGATGAGGTCGATGGACACCACCCCAGCATACCCCGCCCGGTCAATTCGGGGGTCCCGCGCAGCGAAGTCCGCGTGAAACCCTGGGGGTGAGGGGGAACCTTATGGGGGCATGCGCCGCAGATACATCGCCTTCAAGGACCCGAAGATCCCGGACTGTTGGCGAGGGAGATTTTAGCTTTCATGGCCTGCACGGCAGTACAACCAAACCTCACGGCTCGCGAGCAAGCGCATTTCCTGTACGAAGCGATCCCGCCCGGCCTTTTCAGAGTCGAAGACGAGAAGGAACGAATCGCCTGGCGCATCAGTCCCGAGCCGTTTCCGTTATCGCCGGCCTCTGTCGCGCGCATCGAGCAAATCGGCAGCGATCTACTTGCGTTCTATCGCGCGGTGAACGCGCTCTATCTCCGCAGCGCGCGCGGGACGGCGCCGGCATTCATTGCGGAATACCTCGATCGAGGCAAGCCCGAGCAGATCGTGCGCCTCTCGAGACAGAATCGCTTCAAGCAGGAGATTCCCGGCGTCATTCGCCCCGATCTGCTTCTCACCGACGACGGTTTCGCTGCGACGGAGCTGGACAGCATCCCCGGCGGCCTCGGCTTCGTCGGCGCGATGGCCGAGGCGTATTGCAAGCTCGGCATCGAGTCGATCGGGGGCGCCGACGGCATGCCGCTTGCGTTCTCCGAGATGCTGCGATCGAGCAGCGGCGTCGCGGAGCCGACGGCGGCGATCGTTGTTTCCGATGAAGCGGGCGATTATCGCGCCGAGATGCGCTGGCTCGCCGAGGCCGTACGGCGCCTTGGACTTGCGAAGCTCTACGTTTGCACGCCGGCGGAGATCGTCTTCAGCGAGGATGCGCTCTTCATGCGCCTTGAAGACGGGCGCGAAGAGAAGCTCGACGTGCTCTACCGGAACTTCGAGCTCTTCGACCTGCTCAACATACCTAAGCAGGAGCTGATGCTCTACGCCGCCCGGCACAACACCGTGAAGATGACGCCGCCGCCGAAGGCGCATCTGGAGGAGAAACTCTCCTTCGCGCTGCTCCACCACCCGCAGCTGGCGGCGTTATGGCGCGCTGAGATGGGGGCTGAAACGTACCAGCGCATGCAGACGCTTCTGCCGCCGACCTGGATCCTCGATCCGCGTCCTCTTCCGCCGCAGGCGTCGATCGACGGATTGACGGCGGCGGGCGTACCGGTCAACGATTGGCGTCAACTCCTCGATCTCGGCAAGAGCGAGCGAAACTTCGTGACCAAACCCTCCGGCTTCTCGGAG
Organism: Candidatus Tyrphobacter sp.; assembly: GCA_036567865.1. GTDB lineage: Bacteria > Vulcanimicrobiota > Vulcanimicrobiia > Vulcanimicrobiales > Vulcanimicrobiaceae > Tyrphobacter. The sequence continues at coordinate 12,416 of DATCTQ010000033.1, forward strand.
ATCGCCTGGGGCTCGCGCGGCGTCAAGATCGCCAACGATCTCACCAAGGAGGAGTGGGCGCAGACCCTCGACGGCGCGCTTGCGTCCTTCGACCGCACGCCCTACGTACTGCAGCGCTTCCGCAAAGGCAAGCGCCTGCGGCAGCCGTATTTCGACCCTGCCTCGGATGAGGTTCGCCAGTTCGACGGGCGGGTTCGCCTCTGTCCGTACTACTTCGTCGTGGGCCCTTCGTCAGGCTCAGGGCAAGCTGGATCGGATCAGAGCGTGAAACTCGGCGGTGTCCTCGCAACCGTCGCCCCGGCGGACAAGCGCCTGATCCACGGCATGACGGACGCCGTGATGTCACCGTGCGTACTGAAGGAAGGCGGGTATTAGGCGCTTCCGAGCAACTCCAGGACGCGATCGATCTCCTCGATCGTATTGTAGCCATGCGGTGAGACGCGGATCCCGTTCGCGCGATAGGTGGTGACGATTCCTTCCCGTTGCAACGCGCGGCCAAGTTCGACCGAATCCCGCCCCGGCAGCGCGAACGTGACGATGCCCGAGGAGACGCCTTCTCCACGCGGCGCTGCAACCCGCGCGCCGACGCGCGCGAGCCCATCGACGAGATGGTCGGTGAGCGCCAGCACGTGTCGCTCGACTCCGCTGCGATCGTAGCGTTGCAGAAACTCGGTCGACGAAGCGAGCGAGAGCGCGCCGAGAAAGTTGGGCGTGCCGCCCTCGAATCGCGACGCGTCGGCCGCCCAGGGCTGATCATAGTCGAGAAAATCCCACATTTCCGCGACCGCCCGCCATCCGGGTACCGCGACGGTCAGGCGTTCGCGCAGGCCGTCGCTCACGTAGAGATACGCAACGCCCTGGAGCGCGAGCATCCACTTCTGTCCGCCAGCGTAGAATGCGTCGATGCCGGCAGCGCGCACGTCGACGGGAAAAACTCCGAGGCCTTGAATGCCGTCGACGCACAGAAGCGCGCCGCGCTCGTGAGCCACCTCGGCAAGCGCCGCGAGATCGTGCCGGTAGCCGTCCGCAAACGATACCCAAGAAACGGTGACCACGCGCGTGCGCGGCGTGAGCGTGCGTTCGAGAACCTCAGGCGTCATGCGCTCGCGCGCGCTCTCGATGAAACGCACGACCACGCCGCGCGAGCGCAACGCCAGCCACGGAAGGGCGTTCGCGGGAAACTCGTTGTCGCAGAGCACCACCTCGTCGCCTTCGCGCCAGTCGATGCCGAGCGCCAGAACATTGGCGGCTTCGCTCGTGCTGCGTAGGAATGCGATCTCACCGGCGTTCGCACCGATGAAACTCCCAAGCTGCGCTCGGAACTCCGGCATGCGCTGCTCGTACGGAAAGGTCCCGATCACGCCCCCTTCCGCCTGCGCCTGCACGAAGGATTCGAGCGCGCTGCGCGTGCACGCCGGCAAGACGCCGGTTGCCGCGTGATTGAGATAGACAAAGCGTTCGGTAACGCCGAACTCGGAACGGGGCAAAGGGGTTGCCTGATTTCGTTCAGGCCCAGGAGCCGAGCGGGCGAAGTTTACTTCGGTAAATGAGCCCCGAGGCGACGAAGGCATGAACGAAATCAGCCGACGCCGAGCATGTCCTTGGTATGCCAGGCGATATTACCCGCGCGATCGCCCGCCCGCTCGAGCGAGGTCAAGATGAAGAGGTAGCGCGTCGCCGACGGGATGATCTCCGGATCCGCCTGCATCTCCTCTTGGAGCACGTCGATGCTGCGCTTGTAAAGCCGATCGACCTCGGCATCGCGAGCGATCACCGAAGATGCAATCTCGTCGTCACGCTCGGAGTAGGCGCGCATCGCGTCGAGCAGCATCGCGTGCGTCACGCCGACGATTCGGTCGATCTCGATGCGCTGCGGTCGCAGGGGTTGGTCCGCAAGTTTGATGGCGTTCTTCGCCAGTTCGACGGCGTAATCGCCGATCCGCTCCAGGTCGGTCGCGATGTTGAGCATCGCCGCGATCTCGCGCAGCTCGCCCGCCACGGGCTGTTGCCTCCAGATCAACTCGATGCAGTGCGCCTCGATCTTGCGCCGCAGATCGTCGACGACGTCGTCACCGGCGACGACGCGAGCGCCCGCGGCCGCGTTGCGGCGATCGAGTGCCTCGGCTGCAACGCGGAGCGCATCGGCGACGAGTGCGCCGAGGCGCACGACGTCGAGCCGCGTCCCGTCGAGAGCTTCATGATAGGCTGCACGCATGGCCCTAGTGGCCTGTAACGCCGGGATTGATACCGACGTTGCGCGCGTCACGGGTGCGATGGCGAGGCGCGAGGAGGGAGCATAGCCGGGGTGTTCTGTGACCGACGAGCAACGA
>DATCTQ010000034.1:0-4735 GCA_036567865.1 Candidatus Tyrphobacter sp.
TCGAGGCCGAAATCGAGAATCGACGAGAGCAGCACCACGCCGTTGATGCCGATACCCTCGTTCTGAAGGTAGTTCACGACGACGGCCGAGCGCGGCGTTCCGTAAGACTCCCCGAACAGAAACTTCGGTGAGTTCCAACGCCCGAACGTGGAGACGTACCGCGAGATGAACTGGCCGAACGCGCGCATGTCCTGGTCGACGCCGTAAAAATCGCCGGGCTTGCCGGCGCCGACGAGGCGGCTGAATCCGGTCCCCGGCGCGTCGATGAAGACGAGGTCGGTGCGATCGAGCAGCGTGTACTGGTTCGGCACGAGCGTGAACGGTGCGTTCGCGGAGGCTTGCGCATCGCCGACGACGACGCGCATCGGGCCGAACGAACCCATGCGCAGCCAGATCGTCGAACTTCCCGGACCGCCGTTGTACAGGAACGTCACTGGACGCCGCGCCGAGTCCTGGCCGTCGAGGGTGAAGGCGGTGTAAAACATCCGGCAGGTCGGCTGCCCTTGATCGTTCTGGAGCGTAATCGTACCGGCCCTCGCCGTGTATGAATAGATCTTGCCGTTCAGCGTGATCGTATGCTGCGTCACGGCGTCGGGCGTCAGCTCCGCGGACGGCGCCGGCGGCGCGCTCGCGCTCGGGGCTGCAGCCAGCGATAGGAACGCGGTCAGGACGGCGAAGGCGACACTTCTCGACATGATCATCTCCTCGTGTTTACAGGCCACTAACGCGCGCTCGAAAGCGTTTGGGCATACCACCGTTCCAAATCCGCATGGAACTGCGCGAGGGCGGCCGGATGCAAGTAGACCATGTGGCCCGACTGATAGAACCCGTAGGTGATGTTTCTTTGTAAGGCGGGCGCGAGGTAGAGGTGGTGGAGGACGTAAAGCGTCTCGAAGAACGGGGTCGCGAAATCGAAGTAGCCGTTCGCCGAAAAGACCTTCAACCGCGGATTGTACGTCATCGCTTGCGCGAGGTCGGGCGCGACGTTGAACGTCTCCGGGTTGTTCCCGTGTTTGAGATCCCACGTGTTGCCGTTCGCATAGATGAGATTGTAGATCTCCGCACGGTAGAGCAAGGGCGTGTGGTATCCCAGCACCTGCGCAAGATAGTAGTTCCCCGTGGAGACGAACGCGGAATCGATTGCCGCATCCGTCGCGTCCCAATCCGGCGAGACCTCCGGTCGATCCAGGACGTACGTCTGGAATCGCGCATCCAAACGACCGATGGTGATACCGAGCTCGCGCCCTAACTCGTTCTCGAAGCGGTCGTACGGAATACGAAGGTTCGCGTTACGGATGTAGCGTTCCGAGAGGCCGGTGTAGCGGTGCAGCTTCGCGACGACGTCGTCGTATCGTGCCGGTGAGAGGCGCGCGCCCTGCGCGAGTGCATCGAGATACTCGGTCAGCGCGAAGTGTTCCACCTCCGGCAGAAGCGTGCCGAGCGACCGGAAACCGGGGATCGCGTGGTGATACCACGCCGCAGCCGCCTCGGACGGAAGATAGAGCACGTAAAACCAGTCGCCGCCCCCGATCGGTGCGCCGGCCTGCTCGTCCACCATCGGGTTGAGATAGGAAGAGAGCAGCACGACGCCGTTCAGACCGATGCCCTCGTTCTGCAGATAGTTCGCAAGTGCCGCGGATCGCGTGGTCCCATACGACTCGCCGAAGAGGAAGCGCGGGGAGTTCCAACGGTTGAAGGTCGCGATGTAGCGCTGGATGAACTGCGCGAACGCCGCCACGTCTTGGTCGACGCCCCAAAAGTCCTTCGGCTTTCCCACACCGATGATGCGTCCGTAGCCGCTGCCCGGCATGTCGATGAAGACGAGGTCGGTCCTGTCGAGCAGGCTATAGCGATTGTCGACGAGGCGATAGGGCGGCGGACCCGTTACCGTTCCGTCGGCACTCTGCACCCGAACCGGCCCGAAGGATCCCATCCGCAGCCAAATCGTCGAGCTGCCGGGGCCGCCGTTGTAGAGGAACGTGACCGGTCTTGAACTCGGGTTCGCGCCGTCGAGCGTAAACGCCGTATAGAAGACGCGGCAGGTCGGGCGGCTATTCCCATCTTTGAGCGTGATGGTTCCGGCGCGTGCGGTATACGCGTAGGCGCGTCCGTTGAGCACGATCGTGTGGTGGGTAACGGCATCGGGCGTCGCGGGCGGAATGGCCGGCGTTCTCGGCGCGGCTGCCAACGCGCACGCCGCAAGCAAAGCGATAGAAAGCCACTTGCGCATGACGGAAGAGCATTGTCGCTCGCGCTGCGGCCGCCCTTTACGCCCCCAAAATGGCACCCCGTGGCGCCTTTCTAATGGGGCCCGCGCGGCGCCTCTTCAATCGTACAGTGCGCTGCGCAGCCGGCCGACGGCTTTTTCAATGGATTCGAGGTAGGGGTTCATCGCCGACTTGATGCGCTCGAGCCGCTCGAGCCCGGCGGGCGTGATCGCGTAGATCCGGCGCGAACGCTTCGTCGGGTGATCCCAACTCGCGCTTACGAAACCGCGCTCCTCCAAACGGCGCAACAGCGGATAGATCTTGTTCGTGTTGACCGCGATCAAATCGCCGCAGAGCTGATCGATCCGCTGCATCAGGCCGTAGCCGTGGTCCGCCTGCTCTTCGAGCAAGTGCAAGAGGAGCGCCGGAAAGACCGTCTTGCTCTTGATGGGCCCGCGGAGGATCTCATCCACCGGGAGGTGGTGGTCGTGCGGGTGGGGCGGGTGCGGGCTAAGCGTGGGCATGGGCGTGAAGGTCCGTTTGGTAGGCTGCATCGATTTCTGCTGCATATCGTTGCTCCACAACGCGACGTTTGATTTTCATCGCCGGTGAAAGGAAGCCGTTCTCAACCGTGAACTCCTGTGGAATCACGATGACTCGGCGGACTTGTTCGAAGGCCGCGAGGTCTGCGGTCTGTTTCTTGACCTCGTGGGTGAGAAATGCGAGCACGTCCTCGCGCGCGGCGAGTTGCTCCGGCGTGACGCCTGCAGGAATGGCGAGCGCCGAGCGCACGAGGTCCCAGTTCGCGTTGATGATCGCGGCGGGATGCGGCCGGCCGTCGCCGACGACCATCGCCTGGGTGACGTAGATCGAGCGCTTGATCGCGGATTCGACGCGGGCCGGCGCGATGAACTTTCCGCCGTCGGTCTTGAAGACTTCTTTTTTGCGATCGGTAATGTACAGGAAACCCTTCTCGTCGATCGTTCCCACGTCACCGGTGTGCAGCCAGCCGTTCTCGATCGCCTCCGCGGTCGCGGCGTCGTCGCGATAGTAGCCCTTCATCACGTGGCGCCCGCGCGTGAGCACCTCGCCGTCTTCAGCGATCTTCAGCTCGACGCCGGGAATCGGCTTGCCGACCGCGCCGTAACGGTTTTCGGAAAGCCGGCTCACGGTCGCGACCGGAGAGGTTTCGGTCAAGCCGTAACCCTGCATGATCGGTAGGCCGAGGCCCAGGAACGTCATCGCCGTGTCGACGTGCAATGCCGCGCTGCCGCTCGTAAAATAGACGATGCGGTCGAGCCCGAGGCGCTTGCGGATTTTGCGCAACACGAGCGCTCGCGCGATGCGATAGCGCAGCGCACGACGCAAGCCCGCGCCGCGCCCGAACGTCTTCGCGTACGCGTAGTCTCCACCGGCACGCAACGCCCACGGAACCAACTTGGCCTGAAGCCCGCCGTGCATGAGCGCGGCGGCATTCACGGCCGCGATCACGCGGTCGAAGATCCGCGGGACCGCCGTCATCGAAACCGGGCGCACGTCGCGTAGATCGGCGACCAATTCGCTCGGATCGTGGGAAATGGAGTACCGCACCTTCGCGAGCAGGTAGATGTAGATCATCGTGTGTTCGAAGATATGCGAGTACGGCAACACCGAGAGTACGTCTTGCCCCGGTTCGATCGCCTGAAAGCCGTACTGCATCGCGGAGCGAGCGTCGAAGGCGATGTTGTCGTGCGTGAGCATCACGCCCTTCGGGTTCCCGGTCGTTCCCGACGTATAGATCAGCACGGCGAGATCGTCCGGCGAAACGGGAACCGGTCGGAACGCCTTGCGCACGCCCCCTTCGAAGTCGCGCAGGGACCCTTCGCCCACCGTGTCCATGACGAGCGTGCGCGGCAAGTTCGGAATCTCGCTCAAGCGTTCGAGCGCCTGCGGCGTGTCGACGAAGAGCAGTTTCACGCCGGAGTGCCCGAGGATAAAAGCGGTTTGATCGAGCGCCTGCGTCGGATAGATCGGCACGACGACGCACCCCGCAAAGAGCGTGCCGAAGGCGCAGACGATCCAGTCGACGCAGTCATGGGAGATCAGCGCGATGCGATCGCCGGGCTGCATCTGCGCGTCCTCGAGCGACGAGGCAAGCCGTTCGACCCTCGTCAGCAGCGTGGTACTCGAGGTCGGCGTCCATTTCCCAGCGACGCGCTCGACCAGCGCCTGCGCGCGCGGCTTGGCGAGCGCCTCGCGCACCAATTGCGGCAACGTCTGCTTCGGTGGCACCTGCGCCATATTAAATCTAATATTCGCTAGAGTTCGAGATGCGGCCTTGCACGATCCAGCCGAGACGCGCTCATCCCGGCGACGTCGAGCAACTCGTCGAGTGAGGCAAAGGCTCCCTCATGCTCGCGCACGGCGACGATCCGCTCCGCGATCGCCGAGCCGATGCCGGGGACACGCCCGAGCGCCCTCGCATCCGCACGATTGAGATCGACGATGCCGACGCCGGCACCGGGGCGCCGCCGCTGCGAATGGCGGCG
>DATCTQ010000035.1:0-16593 GCA_036567865.1 Candidatus Tyrphobacter sp.
GCGGCCGTGCGGTCGCGCGCGGCCAGCACCCGCGGCAACGCTGCCGGGTCGCGTCTTCCACGCCCGCACTCGACGAGCGTGCCGACGATCGTGCGGACCATGTGGTGTAGAAAGCCGTCGGCGCTGATTGCGAGCCGCAGCAACTCGCCTCGACGATCGAGCGCGAGTTCCCGGACGCGTCGCACGCACTCGCCGCTCTCGGGAGGCACGCCGCAGAAGGAGCGAAAGTCGTGCTCGCCTATCAGGTACGCGGCGGCGGCTTGCATCGCGGCGAGGTCGAGCGAGCGAGAGACGTGCCACGCATAGCGGACGAGCAGAGCGGAAGGTTCCGGGCGGCAAAGCAGCGCGTAGACGTAGGTTCGGCTGCGCGCCCAAAAACGCGCGGAGAACGCGGCATCGACGACCGCGACGTTGCGCACGCCCACGTCGTCGGGCAGCACGCGATTGAGCGCGAGCGCGAGGCGATCCATCGGAAAGGCGCGCAGCAACGCAAACGAGACCACTTGTCCGCTCGCGTGCACGCCGCTATCGGTGCGTCCGGCGCCGGTTACGGCGATGCGCTCGCCGAAGATCCGGGCAAGCGCATCCTCCAGAACGCCGGCAACGCTGCGCACCGCCGGCTGGCGCTGAAAGCCGCAGAACTGCGTGCCGTCGTACTCGACGGCGGCCCGCAGGCGAATCGCCGCCTCCCTCAGGCGAGCGTGCGCACCGGAACCTGACGCTTCTCGTCGAGATCGAGAAGGTCGGGCCAGGTGACGACGTCGGTGCGATCCGGGGCGATCCGGCTTCGAATCGTCACGAGCGCTTCGAGCGAGCGGCCCGCCGGCGCGTGCTCCAGCCACTCGTGGTTCCAGTGCGAGATCTCCTCTGCGGTCTTCTTACGAACGATCGGCGCGAGACGCGTTTCGATCTCCGCATCGCTTTTCGCGCCGCGGACGATCTCGAGCAACTCTTCGCCGGTGAGGCCGAGAAACTCGAAGAGCCCTTGGTCCATCGGGCAGTCATAGTTGTATTCGCCGACGTTTCCGAAGGCTACGGCTTTGGCTTTGTCGATCGTGCGCGGAAGTTGGACGAGGCCCAGCATCTTCTCTCGCACGCTCCGGGGATATTGTTTTGTGAGATCCATGCGGGCCAAGACCGCGACCGATCGATCGGAGTTGCACCCTGCAAGCAGTCGCCTCTCAGCCGTGCTGCCGTTGGAGCGGGAAGAGGATCACGTCGCGGATCGAGGCGCTTCCCGTCAGCAGCATGACGAGCCGGTCGACGCCGATGCCGATGCCCGCGGTCGGCGGCATGCCGTACTCGAGCGCCCGCACGAAATCCCAATCCGGCTCTGGAATCTCCTGATCTCCGGCGGCCCGTTGCGCCGCCTGCGCTTCGAAGCGCGCGCGCTGATCGTCGGGATCGTTGAGTTCGGTGAACGCGTTGCTGATCTCCATGCCCGTCACGAACAACTCGTAGCGGTCGACCAGTTCCTTGTCGTCGGCTTTGCGCTTCGCGAGCGGAGAAATCGCCTCAGGATAATCCATCACGAATGTCGGCTGCACCAACTTTTCTTGCACGACGCGGTCGAAGATCTTGTCGAGGGCGTGACCGTGGCTCGGCGACGGCGGCAAGCCGAGTTCCTCCACGATGTTCGCGGCGCCCTTTGGATCGAGCAGTTGCTCCCGCGCGTATTTGCCGTCGCTGTATTGCTGCAAGGCATCGAAGTAACCGATGCGCGCGAACGGCGTCTCAAACGATACCGTGTGCTCGCCGACCTTCAACTCGCGCAGGCCTCCGGTCGCGGCGTCGACCAGCCGCGCGAGCAGCGCCTCGTTGAAAGCCATCATGTCGTGAACGTCCCAATACGCCGCGTAGAGTTCGAGCATCGTGAACTCAGGATTGTGCGTCGTGTCGATGCCTTCGTTACGGAAGATTCGCCCGATCTCGTAGACTTTGTCGATGCCGCCGACGATCAACCGCTTGAGGTTCAGTTCCGTCGCGATGCGCAACTGCATCACCTGATCGAGCGCGTTGACGTGCGTGAGGAACGGTCGCGCCGCGGCGCCGCCCGCAACGTGAAGCAGCGTCGGCGTCTCGACCTCGAAGAAACCCTGCGCATCGATGAAGCGGCGCATCTCCGCCACGATCCGGCTGCGCTGCAGGAAGGTCTCGCGCACGTCGGGGTTGACGATGAGATCGACGTAGCGTTGGCGATAGCGCTTCTCGACGTCCTGGAGACCGTGCCACTTGTCGGGCAAGGACATCAAGGCTTTGCCGAGCACCGCCGACTTCCCGACGTGCAGCGTCAACTCTCCCATCTTCGAACGGAACATGTACCCGCGCACGCCGAGCAGATCGCCGCGCTCCAGATCCTCCCAATCCTCGAAAACCTTCTCGCCCACTTCGTCCTTGCGAACGTAGAGTTGCAGGCGCCCCGTGCGGTCGCAAAGATCGGCGAAGATGCTCTTGCCCATCGTGCGCTTGGAGAGCAGGCGCCCCGCGAGGCTCCACCCCTCCGCGGCGGCGTCTTGGCCGCTTTCGAGAAAAGCGTAGCGTTCCGCCAGCTCCGCGGTGGTCGCTTCGATCGGATAGCGGGTCTGGAGGAACGGGTCGGTGCCGCGCGCGCGCAAGCGTTCCAGATGCTCGCGCCGCGCCGCGACGAGCGCCGCCTCGGTCTTTCCTAAATCCTCATTCAACGGCGCGCCGGCTCAGGATGCTTTCTTCGCAATCCGTTTGCCGTTGGTTTTGATCTGCTCGACGCGATACTTGACGACACCGCGCGGCGTGGTCACGTCGACGGTTTCGCCCTTCTTGTGACCCATCAGCGCGCCGCCGAGCGGCGACTCGTTCGAGATGCGCCGGTTCGGCGGATCCGCCTCGGCGGAGCCCACGATGGTGAACTCGTAGTTCTCGTCGTTCTTGAGGTCCTTGACCTTGACGATCGCTCCGAGATGAACTTCGCCTGCGGTATATTCGGATTCGTCGATCATCCGCGCGTTGCGGACCATCGACTCGAGTTTGAGGATGCGCCCTTCGATGAAGGCTTGCTCCTGCTTCGCGTCTTCATACTCCGCATTTTCGCTCAGGTCGCCGTACTCCTTGGCCTGGCGGATGCGGTCGTTTACCTCGCGGCGGTGGACGCTCTTCAACTCGTCCAGCTCGTGCTGGAGCTTCGTGAGGCCTTCCAGCGTGAGCACGATCTCTTTGTCGTTCAAGTGCAAACCCTCAGAATGTCGACGCGCCCGTCCGGGCGCTGGCGCCGTTTGTTCTGGAACTCCTTTCCTTACCCTGCCGCGGGCTTGCGCAGGCCGCGCCACGCGGCGAAGGGGAGGCCCAACAGGAGCCCGCCCCACGCGTACCAGCGCAAGAGCGGCGCCTCGGAGGCGACCGCCGACCCGAGGACGGCCAGCAGCGCCGTGGCGCCGGCCAGCGGGATCACGACCCCTTTGAGGCGCGCCGTCGCGTCCGCGGCGAAGCGCCGTGCACAGGCAAGCGCGCTAAAGGCGAAGAGGAGCCCGAGGAAGAGCGCACTGCCGTTGAGGACGAGCGTGAGCTGATCCGCCGCCGAGGGCGAGAAACCGGTGACGAGTTCGAAGATCGTCACGAGCAGCGCGACCGCGAGCAGCGACCAGCGCGGCTCGTCGCGCGCATCGAGCGATCCCATCGCGCGCGGAAGCACGCCGTCGCGCCCCATCGCGAAGACCGAACGCGAAAGGTAGAGCAGCGTGGTCCAGAGCGCGGAGCTGCTCGAGATCAGCACCGTTGCGACGATTGCGAATCGCCATGCGTTCCCGCCCAGCCGATCGCCGACGTAGGCGAGCGCGTCCGATGGGTGCGTCACGAACCCGCCGATGCCGCCGAGCCGCAGATAGGCGATCATGCAGAAACCCAAGACCGCGGTCGTCACGAGCAGACCGGTGACGCCGCCGCGCCCGGAGGCACGGGCGTCGTCTTTGATCTCCTCGCTCGCCGACGCGGAGACTTCCCATCCGTCGAGCATCCACACCGCGAGCGTCATCGCGGCGACGAAGCCCGCGAGCGTCACCGGCACGACGGGGGCGTGTACGTGCGTGGCGGGCGCCGGCGGCAGGAAGAACGACGCGACGGCGCTCGCCGCAAGGACGCCCAACTCGACGAGCAGCGCGACCAGCGTGACGCGGGCCGTCGGCCGGATTCCGGCGTAGAGCAACAGCGCGCTGCCGGCGATCCACACCGCGCCGACGACCGCGGACCAGCGGGGATCCTGTTCGTGGGCGGGCGCGAGAAGCGCCAGCGTATAGAAACCCGCCGGAACCGCCGTCGCCATGGTCGCGAAGAAATTGGAGAGGATGAGCAGCCACGCGGCGTACGCGCCGGCGAGCGGCCCGAACGACTCGCGGATCCACGAATACGAGGATCCGGCATTCGGCGCGATCCGCGAGAGCATCGCGAAGGCGACTGCGATGCAGAGCATGATCGCGCAGAGCAAGAACAGCGCGAGCGGCGTCGCGCTGCCTGCGGCGGCGACCATCGGCCCCATCGTCGACGCGAGCGAATACGCCGGCCCCATCGACGCCGACGCGAGCACCGAGATGTCGAAGAACTTCAGTACTCGGGGGAGGCTACGCGGCGCTACGATGGCGGGTGGCCCTTTCTCGAAGACGTTCGTCGCGCGCGTCCATGCGCGCTCCTACTTGATCGGATTTGCGCAACTTCAAAGGAAGTTCGCCATCCATAGCTTTTGCGCAAGTCTCTCACACTTCTCAAAAGGCCCACCCGTCACCGTAGCGCCGCTAGCGCAGCCGGATCACCCGCGGTTTTAGATGCAGTTCGTGCAGGAGGCGCTCGTAGTCCGCAGGCGTGACCTCGCTCCATGTTTTTCCGAGGAGCGCTAGCAGTGCCGCCTCGACGACGTTCGTGCCGAAGGAACGCCCGTCGAAGTCCGGCGTCGTCGTGATCAGCATGGCGACGCCGCGTTTGCGCAGCTCCTCGACGTCGGCGTCGGTCACCGTGTTCGTCAGCACGATCTTCCCGTCGAGGCGCGCCGGCATGAACTGCCGCATGAAATGGAAGTCGCCCGCGATGATCTCCGCCTCATCGTAGTATTGCGGATACTTCGGCTCGGGCGGCTTCTCTTGCTTCTTGCCCGTCGGATAGAAGAACTGGAACGGCAGCTTGCAAGCGTCGGGGAGATACTTCTCCGCCATCTCCTCGAAGGTCGCGAGATCGCGCACGGGCTTGTCGAGGTCGAGCGCGAAGATGAAGTCGCCAAAGAGCACGTCGGCGCCCGCATCGACGAGTGCCTGCGCCATGCCGAATCGGTCGAGCGCACTCACCATGAGCACGTGCTTGCCGCGCAAGTCGATGCCGAGATCGTGCTGCATGAACGCGACGGCTTCGCGCTCGAGCGTGTTCTTCAAACCGCTGCCGTCCACCACTGGGGTCGATTTCGCAGCTTCGAGCAGGCGCAGCCCGTCGCGCAACGCGTAGCGTTTCGTTCCGGCGTACAGATAGACGTCGATCCCCCCGAGGCCGATCGCGTCCACCTTTCCATCCAGCTCTCGCACCTTGGCAATCGCAACGTCGAGTTTTCCGTCGACGCCGATCCGCGAGATGTCGAACTCCTCGCCGAGCAGCGCCACCCGCGCATGGTGATCGCGCGTCGAGGAGCCCAGCGAAACCGAGACGACGCGCTTCACGCGGGAACGCCGGCGCGGCGCGCCTGCGCAGCGGAACGCGTTGCGGCGATCTTTTCCGGCGTGATCGCGGCGTCGAAGGCCCGCATGCCCCCGAGCGTGAAGCCGCAACGCGCTGCCATCGCCTCCATCTCGACGACCTTGCCGAGATCGACGCCGCGCCCGAGCGTGTAGCATTCAAAGCGCCGCTCGAGCGCGAGCACCATCGTCTCACTCATGCACGCGAGCGCGGTGCGCGGCGGAAGGTTGAGGTCGAACTCCGTGCCCGGCTCGCGCACGCGTTCGAAGCGCGGCTCGCCCGGTACGAGCAAGTTGCCGCCTTCGGTTACCAGCACGTCCGGCCGCAGCGTCGCAACACGGCGGCTCACGTCGTGCGGCAGCGACAACTCGCAGACGACGGAGCCCGTCTGCAGCTCTTCGGGTTCGATCACGTCCTGGGTCGAGGAGGTCGCGGTCAGGATCAACTGCGCGCGGCGCACCGCTGCGGAGATGTCGGTCGTAAAATCGGAAGTGCAGGGAAGATCGCCCGCGATATGTTCGTGAAACTTTCGCAGCCGCGTCTGATTGCGCGCGACCAGAATCACGTGACCGACCTGCGACGCGACCAGACGCGCGCAGGCGCCGCCGATCGAGCCCGTCGCGCCGACGATCGCGGCCGTCGCGCCGCTCGCGTCGATCCCCATCTCGCGCGCTCCGCGGAAGAGGCTCTGCACGCCCGCGGAGATCGTGAGCGAGTTTCCCGTCGTCACGGGAATCGGCGAACGCCGCGCGATCGTGACGCCGCCGTCGCCGACGACGGCCGTAAAGGCGCCCAAGCCGGCAACCTGCGCGCCGCGCTCGACGCCCAGCTCGATCGCGCTCAGGATCCGCGCGTAGACGTCTTCGCGCGGAAGCGAGAGCATCTGCTCGGGAAGCAGCCCCGTCGCGATAAACCACCCCTCGGTCTCGCGCCCGTCGGGGGTGCGCACGCCGGTGACGTGCACCGCCGCCCACGCGGGCATCCACTCGAGGATCTTGCTGACGATCGGCGCGCCCTTCCCCTTCGCGCCGGGCTCGTACCGCACCACGTCCTCCAACGAAAGCGGATGAATGATAAAGCAAAACTTCGGAATGTCCGCCATTATCGTTTTCTTTCGCACTCCGCCTTCAGCGCCGCGAGCATCATCTCGCTGTTCTCCCGCACCTTCTTCTCCAACGTCGGCCCGATCAACTCGGCAAGCGTGGGCACACCGAAATCGTAGTCGACTCCGAGCACGACGTGCGTCATGCCGTCACGTTCCTCGAACGTCCAACTTCCCTCGAACCGGTCGAGATCGCCTTCCAGAAGCCGGTAGTCGATCTGCAGCGCGGCGTCGTCGAAGCGATCCTCCTCCGTCCACTCGATCGGAGCCTCCTCGACGAGCGTCTTCCAGCGCGAGATCGCACCCTCCGGGCGGCGCTCCAGGATGGTGATGCTCTCGACGTCGGGCATGAACTGCGGAAAGCGCTCTTGCTCTTTCGCCAGCTCGTAGACGTCTTTTGCAGGTGCGGCGACGGTGACCCGGGTCTCAACGTAGGGCATCCGGCGGCTAAAGCGTGCCCAGCTTCTCGTGGGCCGCCGCGACGCCGGCGCGCAGCGCCGCGAGCGCCTGCGCGATCTGTTCCCGCGTCACCACCAGCGGCGGTTCCAGGCGAATGACGCGTTGCTGGTTAAGCGTCCATGCGGCGGTGACGCCGTGATGGAGCATTTCGGGAATGATCGTGCCGCCGTAGCCTTCGTTCGTCAGCTCGACGCCGACGAGCAATCCGAGGCCGCGCACTTCGCGCACGACCACGGGAAACTCGGCGGCGACGGCGCGCGCCCCTGCGAGCAACTCTTCTCCGCGCTCGCGCGCGTTTTCGACGAGATGCTCCTCGACCAGTGCGTCCATCGCGGCGAGCGCCGCCGCGCAGGCGAGCGGGTTTCCGCCGAAGGTCGAGGTGTGCAGGAGCGGCGCTTTCCCGAACGCGCGCTCCCACACCGGCGCGCGCGCGATAAACGCGCCAACCGGAATCACGCCGCCTGAGAGTCCTTTCGCTAGCGTCATCACGTCGGGAACGACGCCGTCGCGCTCGCACGCGAAGCGCAGGCCGCAACGCCCGAGGCCCGTCTGCACTTCATCTGCGACGAGCAGCGCGCCCGCGCGATCGCACGCTTCTTTTGCGGCGCGCAGATATCCGGGCGGCGGCACGTTGACGCCGCCCTCACCTTGAACCGGCTCGACGATGAACGCCGCGGCATCGGCGATGGCTGGTGCGATCGCTTCCGCGTCACCGAAGTCGACGTGCTCGATCCCCGCGAGCAGCGGCTCGAACGGCGTGCGAAACGTTTCGCGGCCGCTCGCCGAGAGCGCGCCGAGCGTCTTGCCGTGATACGCGCCGTGCGTCGCGAGGATCTTCGCGCGTCCGGTCGCCGCGCGCACGAGTTTGATCGCACCCTCGACCGCTTCGGTTCCGGAGTTGCACCAAAACGAGATCTGCAGATCGCCGGGCGTGAGTTCGGCGAGGCGCTTCGCCGCGCGCCCGAGCAGCGGGTCGAACATCGTCTTGCCGGAGAGCGCCATCAGCTCGAGCTGCGCGCGCACCGCTTCGACGACACGCGGATGCGTATGGCCGAGCGTGAAGACGCCGTATCCGCCTGCGAAGTCGAGATACGCCTTGCCGTTCTGATCCCAAATCGTGCAGCCGTGCGCGCGCGTCTCGACCGGGCTGCCGGAGAGTTTCATGACGCGCGCCAGCGCCGGATTCACGTAGCGCTTGTAATTCTCGTACGTCTCCTCCGCCAGTTGCGCCGGCGTGGCCGCGCCGTAGAGCGCGTCGCGTTCCTCGACCATGAGCGGCCCTTTCGCCTAGGAAAGCGCGGATTCCGGCGTTTGCGGTTCGGCGAGCGCATCGGCGAGTGCGACCGCGTAGCCGGCGCGCTCCGGCAGCCCCAGCGGCGAATATCCGAGCGAGAGGGCCGCCTCGTCGCCGTAGAGCGCCGCTACGATGGCCGGGTAGAGCGTCGAATCGAGATACGGCTCGATGACCGCGCGCGACCGCTGCAATTCGCTTCCTTCGAGATGCACGGACTCGCCCGCGAATCGGGCCGCGCGGCCCTCTTGCGCCATTATCGCCCGCAGCGTCTTCGCCGCGCCGTATTTGCGCTCGTGGAGCGTGCGATAGATCGCTGCGAACGTTGCGGCGCGCGCGCGCTCGACCATTCTGAACTCGTCGAACGGTTCCTCGCTCGTCCAGAAGAGCACGGTGGCCCAGCCGTGAGCGACTTCGTACTTGCGCTCGAAGCGATTGACCATCTCGCTGAAGTAGCGGTTCGTCCAGCCGCCTTTAAGATCGTCGGCAACGACGAGCGCGACGCGCAGAGAATCGTCAGCATCCGCGAGGCGCCGTTGCGCATCGGCGGCCGCCTCACGCGCCGCGCTTTCGAGGTCGAACTCGATCATGTGGTCGAGCATCGCGGCGACGTGCTCGCGCCCCATCGGGTTGAGCGCCGTCAGCGGCAGCGTGGCTTCCCCCGTCCCCATCGTCATCGTCGCAACGTAGGCATCGAAGCGCTCGCGGCCTCGCGGTACGTCGTAGAGTTTGCGTTCGATTTGCAGCAGCGGAACGAGGTCCACGTGGAAAGGCATGGCGTGCAGCAATTCGTCTCCTCACGGCCCTTGTCATTCGCACTGCTGTGCGCGATGGAAAAACAGCGCCCGTAGCTCAACTGGATAGAGCGCCGACCCGCTAAGTCGGGAATGGGGGTTCGAGTCCCTCCGGGCGCGCGCCGGGACCCGGGCGTAGCTGAAGTCTATTGACGGGATAGCATCCGTTACGTAAGATGGACTTCAGCGGGTCGGTGTTCTGGAACTACGGGAGGAGCCGGTTTTTCCGGCTCCTTTTTTTCTTGCGGCCTAGGCTGCGCGGGTCGTGGGCTCGAGCCTCGCGATCGTCTCCTCGACCAGCGCGATCGCGTCGGCGGAGCGCTCGAGGCGCATCAACCGCTCCCGCACCTGCGCGGCGCCCGGAATCCCCTTGAGGTAGAGCGCAACGTGCTTGCGCATCTGCGGCACCGCGCGCTCCTCGCCCAAGTCATCGAGCATCGCCCGGTAGTGGACGATCGCGAAGCGCAATCGCTCCGCCGCATCCGGCAGCGGCCGTGCCTCGCGCCCTTCCATGAGGTCGCGGATCTGTAAGATAAGCCAGGGGTTGCCGAGCACGGCTCGCCCCAGCATGATCCCGGTAACCCCGCTCGTGCGCAGGCGTTCCATCGCGACGTGCGCGTCCTCGAGATCGCCGTTCCCGATCACCGGGATATCGACCGCGCGGACGAGCCGCGCGATGTGCTCCCAATCGGCGCTTCCTTTATAGAACTGCTTCGCGGTGCGCGCATGCAGGGTGAGCGCCTGGATGCCGGCATCTTGCGCGCGGCGCGCGACGTCGAGATAGGCGAGGCGCTCCTCGCTCCAGCCGAGGCGCATCTTCATCGTGACCGGGCAGTCGACGGCGGCGACGACGGCGCGCATGATCGCCTCGCATCGATCGGGATCGCGCAGGCATGCCGAGCCGCCGTTCGTCTTCGTGACCTTCGGCGCCGGGCAGCCGAAGTTGATGTCGACGATGTCGGCGCCACATTCGCGCACGAGCGTCGCTGCCTGTGCCATCGTCTGCGGATCGTCACCCCAGAGCTGCGTCGAGACCGGCTTCTCGAGGCCGTGCTGATCGATCATCTCCATCGTGCGCTTGCTGCCGTACTTCAGCGCGTTCGACGAGACGAACTCGGTCACGGTCAAGCCGAGCCCGAAGGGCTTGTAGAGCGCGCGCATCGTGCGATTCGTAACGCCCGACATCGGCGCGAGCACGAGCGGGGGCCAGACCTCGATCGGCCCGATGCGCAGCGATTGCACTCGTTCGTCCTTCGACTTCGCGAGCACTCCGTGCTCGCTTCGCTCAGGATGACAAGGCATGACGTTCAAGACACGAGCCGTGAGGCATGATAGAGGCGTAGGCCTTCGAGGCTCAGGTGCGGGTCCACCCGTTCGATCAGTTTGCTCCGTCGCGCGACGATCTCCGCGAGGCCGCCGGTTGCGATCACTCGCGCATCGACGCCCATCTCCTCGCGTATTTGTTTTATCAACGCCTCGCTCTGGCCGACGAAGCCGTAGACGATGCCCGCCTGCAGCGCCTCGATCGTGTTGCGGCCGAGCGCGGTGTGCGGCGCTTCGAGCGCGATCTGCGGAATCTTCGCCGTGCGACCGACGAGCGCGTCGATCGAAACCTGGATGCCCGGCGCAATTGCGACGCCGCAATACTCACCTGCGGCAGAGATCGCCATGAATACCGTCGCCGTTCCATAACTCACGACGATCAGCGGGGAGCCGTAGCGTGCGCGGCCGCCGATCGCCATGGCAACCAGGTCCGCGCCGACCTCCTCCGGGCGCTCCGTGCGAATCGGCATCAGCGTTTGGCGGTGCGCTTCGAAGAAGATCGGCGCGACGCCGAAACTCTGCTCGCAGGCAATTCCCAAGGATGCGTCGAGCTTCGGCACGACGCTTGCGATGACGATCGACGTGATGTCCTTTGCGATGATGCCGCTCTGACCAAACAATTGAACGAAGAGGGCGCTGCACTCGTCGGGCGTGCGGCGCGGCTCGGTCGTGAGGCGCCACGTGTGCGCGAGCGCCTCGCCCTCGAAACAGCCGAGTTTGGTCTCCGTGTTGCCCACGTCGATCGCCAAGAGCATTACGATCGCTTCCTCAACTCTTCCACCGCGTCGAGCAGGCGCGCGGCGAGCGTCTCTTTGGCGGCGGTGCCGAAGTCCTTGCGTCCGTCCTCGCCCCAGAGGAGCACGAGCGAGTTCTCGCCGGTACCGAAGCCGCGCCCCTCGCCCACGTCGTTCACGGCGATCGCATCGAGGTGCTTCCCGCGCAGCTTCTCGCGCGCGTAGCGCTCGTGATCCTCGGTCTCGGCGGCGAAGCCGACCAAGAACGTCGTGCCCTTGCGCTGCGCGAGCGTAGCGAGGACGTCGGGATTGGCTTCGAAGCGCACGGTCATCGCATCGCCCGACTTCTTCATCTTCTGTGCAGACGGCTCCGCCGGGCGCCAATCGGCGACCGCCGCGCACGCAAAGACGACGCCGGCGCCCGACGCATACTGCAATGCGGCGGCCAACATCTCATTTGCGGAGTCGACGCGCACGGTACGAACGCCGGCCGGCGGCGCGAGCAGCGTCGGACCGAGAATCAGCGTCACCTCGGCGCCGCGGCGCGCCGCCTCGCGCGCCAGCGCGATGCCCGTCGCGCCGGTCGAGGCGTTGCTCACGAAACGCACGGGATCGAAGGCTTCACGCGTCGGCCCGGCCGTGATCGCGACGCGCACACCGATCAGCGTCTGCGGGCAGAGCATGCGCGCAAGCGTTTCGATCAGCCGTTCCTCCGAGGCGAGGCGTCCGATGCCGGACTCACCTTCGGCGAGGTAGCCTTCCTCCGGCTCCACGATCTCGTAGCCGCGCTCGCGCAGCGTTGCAAGATGCCCCTGCGTCGCGGGGTGCTCGAACATCGCGGCGTTCATCGCGGGCGCGAGCGCGAGCGGAATGCGGGCCGCGAGCAGCGCGGTGGTCAGCAGGTCGTCGGCGATTCCGAGCGCGAGCCTGGCGATCACGTTCGCCGTCGCCGGCACGACCATCGCCGCTTGTGCCTCGCGCACCAGCCGAATGTGCGGGATCCGCTCGGGCGCATCCCAGAGCGCCGTGTAAACGGGGCGCGCGGTGAGCGCTGCAAAGGTCAGGGGCGCGACGAAGCGCTCCGCCTCGGCGGTCAGGATCACGTCGACGATCGCGCCGCGCTGCACCAACGCCGAGGTCAGCGCCGCGGCCTTATACGCGGCGATACCGCCCGTCACGCCGATAAGCACGCGTGCGCCCTTCACGAACGTCCCTCGCGGATCCAAAGGTTGTCGATCAGCCGCGTCGTGCCGAATCGCGCGGCACCGATGACGAAGGCGGGGGCGCGCAGGCGTTCGAGCGGCTCGAACGTCTCCGCGTCGACGACGTCGAAGTAATCCGGCTGTGCGAGCGCACCGAGCGCGCTGCGCGCTTGCGCGGCGGCTTCGCTCTTGCCGGCGTCGCCCTCGAGCGCGGCGCGCAGCGCGAGCAGGCAGCGATGGAGCGCCGGCGCCGACGCGCGCTCCCGTTCGTTCAAATAGGCGTTCCGGCTCGAAAGCGCGAGGCCGTCGGGCTCGCGCACGGTTTCGACGATTTCGAGGCCGACGGACAGGTCGAGGTCGCGGATCACGCGCCGCAGCACCGCCGTCTGCTGCGCGTCCTTTTGGCCGAGATAGAGCACGTCGGGTGCAACGAGGTGCAGCAGCTTCATGATGATCGTCGCGACGCCCGCGAAGTGCCCGGCACGGACTGCGCCCTCGAAAACGTTTCCGATCGCGCCGGGATCGACGATGGTCGAGAAACCCGACGGATACATGACCTCCCGCAGAGGCGCGAAGAGCAGGTCGACGCCGGCCGCTTCGAGTTTGCGGCGATCGCCTTCGAGGTCGCGCGGATAACGCGCCAAGTCCTCGCCGGCGCCGAACTGCAACGGGTTGACGAAGACCGACGCGACCACGCAAGCGCTGCGCTCGCGCGCGCGGTCGACGAGCGCGAGATGTCCTGCATGCAACGCGCCCATCGTCGGCACGAAGCCGAGCGGGCGCGGCAGCGAAGAACGCAGCCCGCGTATCTCCGCGGGATCGGTGACGAGGCGCACTCCCTTGCGATCGCTCGCGCTATGCGCGCGTGACCCTCAGCGTCGTGCGCCCGACGACGAACGGCGCGCCGATATCGAGATGGGCGTCGGGCGTGACGTCCTTGCCGTCGAGCTTGGTTCCGTTGCGGCTCTTCAGATCGGTGAGAACGATCGTCTTCCCCTCGGCGCGTAAGCGCGCGTGCTTCCGTGAGACGTAGCGATCGAGGGCGATGCAGGCCTCCGCCGTCTTGTCGTCGCGGCCGATGGTGATCTCGCGCTCGAACGACCAGGTCTTCCCGTCGAGGGGACCGCTGAGAACCTCCAAGAGGTACATGGCGGGCCTTGCTTCGCCGCCCAGGCCTCCGGCCCCTAATATTTCTAGGGGGTTTGGACGATACCTCAGTGAGGTGACGATGAACGAGCGCATCGAGGAGCTGCTCCACCTGATCGAAGTCGAGCCGGACGCACTGCGCGAGGCCGAGTTCCTTCAGGCGCAGGCGATTTTGGATACGATGGTCGGGAAGACGATCGCGTCGGCCGAGATCGAAGAAACCCGCATCGTCGTCACGACTTCCGACGGTAATAAGTACTTCTTCTACGGGTTCTTAGGGCAAGACCGCAAGACCTAAGCACCGTCGAGCATCTTGACGATGCCCTCCTGGTCCTCGGGCGCAATCTGCGTGAAGGCGATGCCGTGCGCGTAGCGCTTCGTCGCCGCGTCGAAGAACGAGAGCACGATGCGCCCACGCACGAGCGCTTCGCGATCGCTCTTGGGCAGCGTGAACCGCAGCACGATGTTTTGCCCCGCAGGCAGATCCGATCGCGTGGCGACGCGCACGCCGCCGACGCTGAGATCGAGGGCGCTCCCGGAGAGCACCAACTCGTTGCCGGGAACGATCACCGTAACCGGAAAATCGACGCTCGCTCGGCGGAAACGCCGGCGGCTCGGGCTCTCTCGTTGATTCGCCACTGCGGGTGATCTTCGCCGCGCCGCCGGATTACCCCGCGACCGCTCGGGCCGCGAACAGCGCGCCGAGTCCGGCATGGGCCGCACTGATCCCACCCTGGAGGTAGACCTCGTACGGCGCGCGCATCGGCGCGTCGCACGACAACTCGATCGTCGCCCCCGCGACGAACGCGCCGCTCGACATCACCACCGGCACCGCATATCCGGGGACCGTTCCCGGCTCGGGACGGAAGCGCGCATTGAGCGGCATCGCCGACTGCAATCCCGCGGCGAAGCGCAGCAGCAGCTCGGGATCGCCAAGCCGGATCGCCTGCACGATGTCGGTGCGCGGCGCTCCCGGCTTCGGATCGACCTCGAAGCCCAACTCCTCGAAGAGTGCGGCCGCGAAGTCCAGACCGCGCAGCGTTTGCTCGACGACGAGCGGCGCTTGGAAGAGGCCCTGCACGAACGCCCGCCCGAAGCCGAGCGTCGGCCCGAGCGCCGCCCCGAGGCCCGGCGCGTAGAGCCGCGCCGCGACGCGCTCGACGAGATCGGCTCGCCCCGCGACGTATCCGCCGCTCGGCGCGAGGCCGCCGCCGAGGTTCTTGATGAGCGAACCCATCACGAGATCGGCGCCGGCATGTGTCGGTTCCCGCACCTCGACCAGTTCGCCGTAACAATCGTCGACCAGGATCGCGCTCTGCGGCGCGGCGACCTTGATCGCCGCGAATGCCGCCGCGCAATCGTCGACGCCGATCGAAGGACGCGGCGCGTACCCGCGCGAGCGCTGCACGAAGACCGCGGCGACGCGCCGCTCTTTCAGCGACGCCAGCACCGCGTCGAGATCGATTTCCCCCGAGGCGAGCGGAATCTCGCGATAGTCGAGGCCGTTGCGAGCCAGGGCGTGCGGCGCGTCGCAGATCGCATTGCGCAGCGTATCGTAGGGCGCGCCGGTGATCGAGAGGAGCGTTTCGCCCGGCGGCACGCACGCGGCGATCGCCGTGACGATCGCGTGCGTGCCGCTGACGATCGATAGGCGCGCCAGCGCGCGCTCCGCGCCGAAGATGCGCGCGATCAGCGCCTCGTAACGCGCGCGGGCGGCGTCGTCGTAGCCGTAGCCGCTCGAGCCGAAAAGATCGCTCTCGTCGATGCCTTCATCGAGAAAGGCGCGCAGCACGTTCGCGGCGACGATCTCCTGCGCGCCGTAGCGCACGTCGGCCACGCGGGATTGCGCGCGCAGCGCCGCGTCGCGTACGCGCCCGGCGATACCGAAGCGTTCGCAGAGCAAGCCGGCGTTCATGCGCTCTCGAGATGCCGCTCGTAGACGCGCACGAACGGGAGGTAGAGCAGCATCGCAATCGCGAGGTTGAGCAGCAGCAGCGCGGGCGCGCGCGGGTCGAGCGTCGCGAGATAGGTGGAGAGCGGCGCCGGAACCGCGGAGGGAACGTAGAACGCCGGGCGCGCGATCCAGCCGAGCGAGACCACGGCGTAGGTCAGGCTCGCGAGCACGAGTGGCACGAGCACGAACGGGATCGCGAAAAATGGGTTGAGCACGATCGGCAAACCGAAGAGCAGCGGCTCGTTCATGTTCGCAAGCGCGGGAAGCAGCACGAGCCGCCCGATCCGCCGCAGACGCGCGATCCGCGAGAGCGCGAGCAGCATCGCGAGCGGCAGCGTCGCGCCGGCGCCGCCGGGGAAGACGAAGAGAAAGAGCGAGACGACGACGACGTGCGGCAGCGGGAGGTGCGCGGAGAAAGCCGCCGTGTTTTGCATCTGCAGCGTCAGGTAAACTGGCGTCACGATCGCGGCGAGCACCGCCGGGCCGTGCACGCCGAGCAGCCAGAGCAACGTCTCGACCGCGACGATCGCCAGCAGCGCCGGATAGGAATCGCCCATGCGCGCAAGTGGTTGGAGCATCTGCGCGATCGCGTGCGCGATATCCACGTGCAGCACGAGAACGGGCACCGCGACGGCCGCCACGGCACCGAACGCGCCGACGATGTCATCCTGAGCGGTGCGAGCGAAGTCGAAGGACCGCCTCGCAGCGTAGATCCCGAGACCGACCAATCCCGTCATCAGGATTGCGAGAAAAATTCCCGTTGCGCCGATCGCGCGCAGATACACGAGCGGGTCGGGGCCGAGCGGCCGCGGGAGTGCGAGTGCGAAGGCGATCAACGTGGCCGCGAGCGTCGCGGGAGCCGAATAGCGCGCTCGGCGCGCGAGCGCGAGCGGCAAGGCGATGGCAAGC